>DATHDE010000171.1:0-2330 GCA_035490495.1 Nitrospirota bacterium | reverse complement strand
GTGCCGGGATGAATTTCGATGTCGTCCCCGGCGACCGCCGCGGTAATAGCGTCACCGAGGTTTGTGTAGCAGAAGGTAGTCGTTACGCTGGACGAGCACTGGCTCGCGACGACTCTCGTTGATGCGAGGACCGCCTGCGGCAGGCAGGTAATGATCAGAATGACGATCGCTGCGAGAGGAAGAGAAAGTCGTTTTTCCGCCAATATCGTATCCTCCGGAGAATGATAAAAAAATACATGAATGCAGGTAGAAAGTCAAACAGAAAGGGCTGCCCTGCCGCGCCGTGCGGTACGCGCTGTCTCTTGACAACGCCCCTTGTGCGGCATACACTCTATGCAAAGACACCGTCGAGGAGGAAAGGATGAACATCAAGGAACGAGAAGTGTCGACCACCGAACTGCGCCATGCGTGCGACCCGGCGGAACTTCCCTTTCAAACGACTGCTGAGCTCGAAACGAAGGAGGAGGTCATCGGCCAGACCCGCGCGGTGAAGGCCATCGAGTTCGGCCTTTCCATACGCAACCACGGCTACAACATCTATGTGTCCGGCGTGCCGGGCACGGGCAAGAATTCCATTGTCAAGTCCATCGTGAAAAAAATCTCCCGGGACATTCCCGTACCCGAGGACTGGTGCTACATCAATAACTTCAGGGACCCCGACCGGCCGCGCGCCGTCAAGCTCCCGCCTGGAAAAGGCCGCGAGTTCCGGAGCGACGTGGAGAAGTTCATCGAATTCATGCAGAGCGAGATTCCGAAGGTCTTCGAGTCCAAGGAGTACGAGGAACAGAAATCGCGCATCGTCGAGGGCGCAGAGAAGGCAAAGGAGAGCCTGTTTGCCGATGCGGGGCAGCGGGCGCTCGAAGCAGGGTTTCAGCTCACGATTACGCGCACAGGCATTGTCAAGGTGCCCCTGTGGAGAGGCAAGCCGCTTCAGCCCCAGGAGCTCGAAACGCTCACCGCGGAGCAGCGGCGGGAACTCGAGGAACGCGAGAAGACCGTTGACGCCGAGATCCGCGACTTCCTGGCCAAGGCGCGGCAGCTCGACAAGGAAGCCCATGAAAAACTCCACGACCTGAACCGCACCGTGGCCCACTTTGCCATGGGCCACCTGCTCGATGACCTCCGGGAAAAGTACCGCGTCAATCCGCGCATCCCCGAGTTTTTGAGCAAGATGGAGGAAGACATCCTGGGCAACCTGCGCGAGTTCCTGGGGCAGCAGCAGGAGATGCCTTTTCCCATCGAGGGCATGGACAAGGCGAGCTTCCTTGAACGCTACAAGGTGAACCTCATCGTGGACAACGCCGAGACCAAGGGCGGTCCCGTGGTCGAGGAGGTGAACCCCACGTACAACAACCTGGTGGGCCGCATCGAACGCAAAGCCCGCTTCGGCGCCTTTTTCACGAACTTCACCCTGATCCGCGCGGGTTCGGTGCTCCAGGCGAACGGCGGCTACCTGGTACTGAACGTGCTCGACGTGCTCAGGAACCCCTTTTCCTGGGAGGCGCTCAAGCGCATCATCAAGAAGAACGAAGTGAAGGTGGAGGACATCTTCGAGCTCTACGGCTACGCGAGCGGCGGCATCAAGCCCGAGCCGATCCCCGTGTCGCTCAAGGTCATCATGATCGGCAGCCCCTGGCTCTACACGATGCTGAATTACTATGATGAGGACTTTCGCGACATCTTCAAGGTGAAGTCCGACTTCGACACGCGCACGACGAATTCTTTCGACGAAAAGATGCGCTATGCAAACTTCGTCGCCACCCTGGTCAAAACGGACAAACTGCTTCCCTTTGACCGGACCGCTGCGGCCGGCATCGTGGACCACGCCGTGCGCCTGGCGGAGCGGCGGAACAAACTGTCGCTCCGGTTCAGCGACATCGCGGACCTCGTGCGCGAGTCGTCCTACTGGGCAAAGCAGTCCGGGAGCCCCGTGGTGAACGCATCGCACGTGGACAAGGCGCTCGACGAAAAGGTCTACCGTTCGAACCTGATCGACGAACGCATCCAGGAGCTGTACACCGAGGGCACGATCATGGTGGACGTAACGGGCGCCGTTCCCGCGCAGGTGAACGGCCTGTCGGTCTACGGCATCGGCGATTACTTCTTCGGCAAGCCCTCGCGCATCACGAGCCGCGTGTACCTGGGCAAGTCCGGCGTGGTGGACATCGAGCGCGAGGCCAAGCTTTCAGGCCGCATTTACAACAAGGGCGTACTCATCCTGTCCGGCTACCTCGGCGGCACGTACGCGCAGGAAAAGACGCTCTCCCTTTCGGGAACGCTCGCTTTCGAGCAGAGCTACGGCGAGATCGAGGGCGACAGCGCATCGGCAG
>DATHDE010000170.1:0-11698 GCA_035490495.1 Nitrospirota bacterium | reverse complement strand
CATCGGGTTGACCGCGATAATCGCGATCGGTCCCGCCGTCTGGGTCCAGGACCACAACATGCCGTTGCCCGGATCGCAGGCGCTCACCGAACAGGAACAACGGGGGCTGGCAATTTACGTGGCGGAGGGGTGCCTCTACTGCCACACCCAGCAAGTGCGACCCCTCGATCTAGATGCTCCTTTCGGACGGCCCTCCGCGCCAGGGGATTATGCCCGACTGAGGCCTCAGGACATCTGGCGCATGACGCCCGGAATGCTTGGCACCGAGCGGACCGGGCCCGACTTGAGCGATGTGGGCAACCGCCAGCCGAGCGACACCTGGCAGTACATTCATCTGTACAATCCCCGGGCTGTGATCAAGGAATCCGTGATGCAGGCCTACCCGTGGTACTTTGAAACGAAACAAATCCCGGACCCAAAAGACATCGTTGTTCCGGTCCCGCAGGAATTTGCTCCGAGAGAAGGAAAGATCATCGCCACACAGAAAGCAAAGGACCTTGTTGCGTATATCCTGTCGCTGAAACAGGTTCCAATTCCCGGCGTATCGACGGTCGCGCAAGCTCAGCCTTCCGGTCCCGCCGGGCCGGAGGCCGGGCTTGGCGCAAAGGTGTATCAAGCTCATTGTGCAAGTTGCCACCAGGTCGATGGGCAGGGTCTTCCCGGAGCTTTCCCGGCCTTGAAAGGCGATCATGTTGTCATTGATAAAGACGCCACACGCCACATCGAGATCGTATTGTTCGGACTCCAGGGTGAAACAATAGGCGGAGTTCAGTATACATCCCCGATGCCGGCGCAGGCACAAACACTGACGGACTCGGAAATCGCTGCGGTCGTAAACCACGAGCGGACAAGCTGGGGAAACAACGCAGTGACCGTAACAGCGCAGGATGTGGCAAAGGTCCGGCAGCAGAAAGGCGTGCACGAAGAGTGATGACGCGCATCTTCGGATATATTTCTGGTCAGGCAGCGCAGGAGTTTTCCCGGATGCAGCACGAACACATGGTGGCGCCCGAAGGGATCAGAAGCTACTTAATAGGTGTAATTTCCGGCATCATTGTGGTGCTCGTCCTGTTCTTCTGCATCAAGTATTTTCTCAGGCCAGCCGAGAAGGAAGAAGGACACATCAAGAAAAGAATTCTCGACGACGAAATTCATACCTTCAGGGAGAAACTTCGTGAGCGAGACCCATGACAACGAGATCATCGTGTACCTGGACGATGGAACGGAACCGATCGCGCGGTATAGTCCTCCCGGCTCCTTTGACCTTGATACCACGCGAATGGAAGACGGTCCCCATGCGCTCCGCATCGTGGCAGTGGACCGCTCCGGACACCGGGGAGTACGAAAGATCAGATTTGAAGTGAGGAACGGTCCGGGAATCGCCCTGGACGGTCTGAGAGAGAACGACGTGGTTGAAGGGAAGATCAGCGTGCTCATCAACGCCTACGGCGGCGCATACGAGGAAAAATGGGAACCCAGGCGCGCGGAAACGCCCGCGCCCGTTCCGACATGGGCCTGGGTTGTTTTGATCGGAATCGTCGCATGGGCGATGTACTACGGCATCCAGCAGTGGAAACCCACGCCCCGGTTCGCGGACACTCCGACATATAAGGTTGTTGCTCGACAGACGGAAAAGCCGGCATCCGGGCTCGGTGCGGAGCTCTATCGCACCAGTTGCGCGAACTGCCATCAGATAAATGGCCAGGGGGTACCGAATGTATTTCCCCCCTTGGCCGGCGATCCGGTGGTAACGGCACAGGATCCTTCAGAACACATAAAGATAGTGCTGTTTGGAAAAGCGGGAGGCGCGATCAACGGCAGGAAATACCAGACCCCGATGCCTGCATGGGCCGGCCAGCTTTCCGATGAGGAGGCAGCCGCGGTAATCAACCATGAGCGGACGAGTTGGGGAAATAACGCTCCGCCGATTACGTCGGAAGAAATAGCAAGGGTTCGAAGTGAAGGAAATCCGCAGAGATGACCGGTTTAATAATTTCAATCCTGCGCGAAGAAGGAGGGTCGACTATGAAAGCCATGAGTAGAAGAAAATTTCTGGAAATGCTTGGCGCGATGGGAGTTGTCACAATACTCCCATCGGGAACAGGGGCTCAGACAGCGGGTCTTGGCACGTTGAAGGAAGGCTATGCTTTCTTCACCACTCCGGAGTCGGCTTTTGTCGAAGCCGCTGTGTCCCGTCTTATCCCGAAGGACGAACTGGGTCCCGGAGCGTTGGAGGCAGGGGTGTCGTATTTCATAGACCAGCAGCTTGCCGGGACCTTCGGCACAGGCGCCAAGACATACCGCCAGGGACCCTGGGGTGAGAGTATTCCGGAGCAGGGCTATCAGCTGCCGCTGTCCCCCCAGGAGGTCTATCGATTGGGAATTACTCTTACGAATCAGTATTGTAAAAAGAAATACGGCAAGACCTTTGACGGACTTTCGATGCAGGAGCAGGATGAAGTGCTCAAAGGACTCGATTCCGGAACCGTCTCGCTCGGAGAACTCCCTGCAAAAACCTTCTTTGGAATGCTTTACGACAACACGATGGAAGGTTTCTTTGCAGATCCGATCTACGGCGGCAACAGGGACAAGGTCGGGTGGAAACTCGTGGGCTTTCCCGGAGTCGCAGCTTCCTATGCGGGTCTGATCGAAGAATATAACAAGCCATACGACGTTGAGCCCGTCGGCATCGCCGATGTTCTTCAGGGCCAAGCCAGTCTGGACGATCATGGTCATGTTGTACATAAACCGAGAAAAATTGAGGAGAGGAGTTAGCCATGCCAAAAAAATTGAAACCCGTTGATGCGGTCACGATCGGTGTTGGCTGGACAGCCGGAATCCTTGCCAAAGAGATGGCTGCTTCCGGCCTCAAGGTGGTCGGATTGGAGCGGGGAGGAAACAGGGACACTATCCCGGATTTTCTGGTTCCCCGTATCCATGACGAGCTGAGATATGCAGTCCGTTACGATTTCATGCAGGACCCCTCTCGGGAAACCATAACGTTCCGAAACAGCCGCAGTCAGACGGCGAGGCCGATGCGCCGCCTCGGCTCTTTTCTGCCGGGCGACGGAGTGGGCGGAGCCGGCGTTCACTGGAACGGCCAGCACTACCGTTTCCTGCCATGGGACTTTGAGACCAAAAGCAGGATCACGACCCGCTATGGAAAGAACGCACTGCCGGAGGACTGCACGGTCCAGGATTGGGGGGTGACGTATGATGAGCTCGAACCGTACTTCGATCAGTTCGAATATGTCTGCGGCACAACAGGCAAGGCCGGAAACCTGAAAGGCAAGATCCAGCCGGGAGGAAATCCTTTCGAAGGTCCCCGTCAGCGCGAATATCCAAATCCGGCCATGAAAATGACGCATGCGACATTTCTCTTCAGGAAAGCGGCCGAGCAATTGGGATATCACCCGTTCCCTCAGCCGTCGTCGAACTGTACGAAGGCGTACACGAACCCGGACGGAATTCAATTGGGCTCCTGCGCCTACTGCGGCTATTGCGAACGCTTCGGTTGTGAGATGTTTGCGAAAGCCGTACCTCAGACAACGGTTCTCCCGGCAGCAATGAAAACGGGTAACTTTGAGATCCGCACGAATTCCATGGTAACGAAGATTCTTCTCGATGACTCCCGGCGTCGTGCAGTGGGTGTCAGCTATCTCGATCTGGTGACGGGTGAAGAATATGAGCAGCCTGCCAACATCGTTTTTCTGACTTCCTATGTTTTCAATAATACACGCCTCCTCCTGCTATCCGGTATCGGACAGCCCTATGATCCCGCAACGGGCAAGGGAATCGTCGGCAAGAACTACGCGTACCAGGTGACGAGCAGCGTCGCCGTGTACTTTGAAGATAAGATAATGAATAATTTCATGGGTGCGGGAGCCTGCGGGGTGCTGATCGACGATTTCAACGGAGACAATTTCGACCACAGCGGCCTGGGGTTCATGGGCGGAGGGTACGTGCTCACCCAGATTACCGGTTCTCGTCCTATTCAGACGCATCCGACGCCGCCTGGCACGCCGCGCTGGGGATCCGAATGGAAAAAGGCGGTCGCCAGATACTACAATCGAGCTTTCACGATGTCAACGAGTGGCGGTGTTTTTTCTTACCGTGATAACTATCTCGATCTCGATCCGACCTACCGGGACGCTTATGGCCTGCCTATGGCTCGTCTGACCTTTGACTGGAGGGAAAACGAACTCAGAAGGATCGGCTATCTTACCGACGTTGCCACGAAAATAGCGAAGGCGATGAACCCGAGCAAGTTCACGGTGGCGGGAACGGGATGGTATGGGACTGAGGAAAAGAAGCAGGTGCAGCATTACAGCATCGTGCCCTATCAGACTACTCACAACACCGGCGGCGCCATTATGGGAGCAGATCCCAAAACGAGCGTGGTGAACAGGTATCTCCAGAGCTGGGATGTATCGAATCTTTTTGTCGTAGGCGCCAGTGCGTTCCCTCAAAACGCCGGATACAACCCGACCGGAACGGTCGGAGCGCTCGCCTACTGGACGGCCGACATCATCAGGAAGAAATATCTGAAGAACCCGGGACCGCTCGTGTAGATAGAAATTGTATTGTGCGAAGGACGATTTCCATAGAGTTGAACTGGCGTCGAAGGTTGCATGACGCACGCGATAATGGAAGAGAATGAACGAAGCCGAAAACTTCAAAGAAGGAGGGCTGTTAATATGGGCAGAGTATTTACATTGTGTATTGCGATTATGGCGCTCTGTTTGTTTGTCACGTTCGGTATTGTAGGAAAGGCTGTTAGTGCGATGCCCGGGGAAGCAGAGTTCAAGAAAAACTGCACGGTCTGCCATCCTGACGGCGGGAATATCATAAACCCGAAGAAGACACTACACAAAAAGGATCGTGACGCGAACGGTGTCAGGAATGCTGAGGATATCATCGGGCTGATGAGAAAGCCCGGGCCCGGCATGACCCCCTTTGATGCGAATACTATATCGGATAGAGAAGCAAGTGAGATAGCCACTTATATTTTGACGACCTTCAAGTAAGAGGGAGTTTTCACGGTCAGGGTGGGCGCCGGCTTGCCCTGACATTCTTCAAAGAAGGCATTCACACGAAGCGCTGAAAGAGTTGATCCCATGTCAGTATACAACGTTTCGGCCCGGTTGAGACATTTATTTGCTTTATCAGCGTGCGGTCGACACATGTGGGAACAATAAAAGAACGCGAGCTCGAAATTCTCTGGTAAGGGAGGACGATCGATGGACCGCCGGGAAAAATCCAAAAGCTTCATGGGACTTGCCTTGCATTTTTCCGTTGCCGTCTTCGCGTGCACGTCGCTAATCGCTCTATCGGCGTGCAAGAAGACGAAACCGGCTATTCCCCCACCCCCGGTTGTCGAAGTGGCGGATGTGATCCAAAAAGATGTCCCAATCATTCATGAGTGGGTCGGGACCACTGACGGCTTGGTCAATGCCACTATCAGGGCTCAGGTCACGGGCTATCTGATCAGACAGGACTATAAGGAAGGCGATCTGGTAAAGAAGGGACAGGTGCTGTTCGAGATCGACCCGCGTCCCTTCAAGGCCGCGCTTGACCAGGCACAGGGTTACCTTGCCCAGTCTGAAGCGCAGCATACGAATACCAAGGAAAATCTCGAACGGATCAAGCCCCTTGCCGAAGAGAACGCGGTAAGCAAGAAAGACCTCGACGACGCCACCGGGGCTGAGCTGTCGGCCCTGGCAGCCGTTACGGCAGCACAGGCCGCGGTGGAAAAAGCTCAGCTTGACCTCGGTTTCACCAGAATCACCTCTCCGATCACCGGCATCGCCGGCATCGCCAAAGCGCAGATCGGCGATCTGGTCGGCCCGGCTCAGACAGGGGAGTTGACGACGGTTTCCACGATCGATCCGATCAAGGCTTATTACACCATCAACGTACAAACTTACACCGACTTCGTGAAACGGTTTTCGTCCGGGTCTGAGGCACTCAAGGAAGCAAGAAAGCTCGTAATAGAACTGTTCCTGGCGGATGGGTCGCTCTATCCGTACAAAGGCACATGGTACGCCATTGATCGGGAGGTAAATTCTAGGACGGGCACATTAAAGGCTGAGGTGATTTTCCCCAATCCGGGCAATTTACTCCGCCCCGGGGAGTTTGTAACGGTCCATGTGTTTATCGGGACAAAGAAGGGGGCATTGCTCATACCCCAGCGAGCAGTGACCGAGCTCCAGGGGAATTACCTGGCTGCGGTGGTGAATACCGACTACACGGTAACCATCAGACCGGTCAAGGTGGGGCAGCAGGTCGGTACCCTCCAGGTAATTGACGAGGGCCTTACGCCGGGTGAACGCGTGATCGTCGAGGGAACACTGAAGGTGCGCGAGGGCATGCGCGTGAATCCGAAACCGTACAGCCCCGGTCCCGAGGTCGCCCCGGAGTCCATAACACCGAAAACAAAACCGACACAAACACAACAATATCAGCCGAGGTAAGCGTCATGTACAGGTTCTTCATCAATCGTCCTATCGTGGCGATCGTGATAGCGATCACCACCGTAATCGTCGGCCTGGTCGCCATGATCGGGCTGCCGGTGGCGCAGTATCCGAATATTATCCCTCCCGAGATCGTCGTGCAGGCCACTTACGTGGGAGCCGACGCGCTGACACTTGAGCAGGCGGTGGCAACCCCCATCGAGCAGCAGATGAGCGGCGTGGACAATATGAACTACATGTATTCCATCAATGCCAACAATGGCTTGATGCAGATGACCGTGAACTTTGACGTGAAGACCGACCCGAACACCGATCAAGTGCTTGCTCAGCTGCGCGAGTCCCAGGCGGAAACGCAGCTTCCGACCGACGTGCGAAACTACGGCGTGACGGTCCAGAAATCGTTCTCCGCAGCGCTCATCTACTTCGCCCTTTATTCGCCCAAAGGGACCTACGACCCTATCTTCCTGTCAAACTACGCCTACATCAACTTAAACGACAAGCTGACCAGGGTGAAGGGCATCGCGAGGGTCGTGGTCTTCGGCGCCGGCCAGTATGCCATGCGCGTATGGGTGCGCCCGGACGTCTTGGCCAACCTTAACATCACAATCCCCGAGATCGTCGATGCGATGCAGAAACAAAACACGGTTAACCCGGCCGGGCAGGTCGGCGGCGAGCCCATGCCCCCAGGACAGGAGTTCACTACAACGGTACGGGCACAGGGCCGGCTTGTGACCCCTGAGGAGTTCGGCCGGGTCGTCCTGCGAGCCAATCCCGACGGTTCTCTTGTGCGTTTGAAGGACGTCGCCCGCATCGAGCTGGGTGCCCAGGACTACAGCTTGAAAGCGCGCTTCAACGGAAAGCCGACGGCGTTCCTTGCCCTCTACCAACTGCCCGGCTCGAATGCCATTGAAGCGGTTCAAGGTGCAAAGCGAGCGATGGCAAAACTCAGCGAATCGTTCCCTCCCGATCTCACATATTCGATCGGTCTCGACACCACCGTCCCGGTAACCGAGGGGATCAAGGAGATCGTCTTGACCCTTGTAATAGCGATGTTTCTCGTCATCGTCGTTGTATTTATCTTCCTCCAGGGGTGGAGGGCCACGCTCATTCCCGCAATCGCCGTGCCGGTCTCTCTCATCGGCACCTTCGCCATTTATCCGCTCCTGGGCTTCTCGATCAATCCGATAGCCCTCATGGGCATGGTCGTGGCAATCGGACTCGTCGTAGACGACGCCATCGTTGTGGTTGAAGCTGTGGAACGTCACATTGAAGATGGAATGCCGCCAAAGGACTCCGCACTCAAGGCGATGGAAGAAGTTTCCGGTCCGGTCGTGGCAATCGCGCTTGTGTTGTCGGCGGTTTTTCTTCCAACGGTTTTCATTCCCGGCATCACGGGCCGGCTTTACCAGCAGTTTGCCGTTACCATCGCAATCTCGGTGCTGATTTCGGCGTTCAACGCGCTGACGCTCAGTCCGGCGCTTTGCTCTGTCCTGCTCCGCCCGAAGAAGGAGACGCGCGGACTGCTGGGCTTTTTCTACGGCTCGTTCAACCGCTTATTCGGACGCAGCACGGAGAGCTACGTAAACATATCTCACATCATCATCCGCAAAGCGGCGATTGGACTGGTACTTCTTGGCGCAATCACCCTCGGAACAGGCTTGCTCGCAAAAACAGTGCCGGGCGGTTTTCTGCCGGAGGAAGACCAGGGCTACCTGTACGCAGGCATTCAACTGCCCTATGACTCCTCGCTCCAGCGCACCGATGCGGCTGGCCTTGAAGTGGAGCGCATCATCGTAAACACCCCTGGCGTGGAATTCTGCGGTACAGTCTCCGGCTACAATCTCTTGAGCCAGGTGCGAAGCACTTACAGCGGCTTCTTCTTCATCAAGCTCAAGGACTGGTCGGAGCGGAGGCGTCCGGAGGAAAAGGCCGCTGCCATCGCGGCCCGCCTCAACCGCGAGTTCAGCCAACTGCCGCAGGGTTTCGCCTTTGTTTTTTCCCCGCCGGCCATTCCGGGTGTTGGCACCTCCGGGGGTGTGACCTTCATACTCGAAGACCGTGCCGGCAAGGACATCGGGTTCCTGGCAGAAAACACCCAGAAGTTCATCGCTGCCGCACAGAAGCGTCCGGAGCTGGCACGGGTGATCACGACCCTCTTGCCCAGCGTTCCACAGTTTTTTGTGGACGTGGACCGCGACAAGGTGCTGAGCCAGGGTGTGAACCTTGGCCAGGTATATGGCACGCTCCAGGCGTTCATGGGTGGGCAGTTCGTAAACTACTTCAACCGCTTCGGCAGACAGTGGCAGGTGTACGTGGAGGCCGAAGGGGACTATCGAAGAAACATCGGGCAGTTGGGCCAGTTCTACGTGCGCAACTCGAATGGCGATACCGTGCCTCTCGCGGCGGTGACGCAAACCAAATCGCAGATCGGCCCCGAGTTTACCATGCGTTACAACCTCTACCGTTCGGCGCAGATTTTTGCATCTGCTGCACCCGGCTACAGCTCGGCGCAGGCGATGAAGGCCCTGGAAGAGGTCTTCAGCCAAACCATGCCGTCCGACATGGGCTACGATTACCTCGGCATGTCGTTCCAGGAACAGCAGGCCCAGCAAGGCGTCCCGCCGGCTGCCATCTTCGCACTCTCACTTTTATTTGTTTTTTTGATCCTCGCGGCTCTGTACGAGAGCTGGTCGCTGCCGTTCAGCGTGCTCCTCGGCACGCCCATCGCCGTTTTCGGCGCGTTTGCTGCGCTTCTGGTCCGCGGGATGGAATTCAATATCTACGCCCAGATCGGCCTCATCGTGCTCATCGGCCTCGCAGCGAAGAACGCCATCCTGATCGTCGAATTTGCTAAGGACGAATACGAAAAGGGCAGAGAACTCACTGACGCGGCGCTTTCCGGCGCGCGTCTGCGGCTGCGCCCGATCCTGATGACCTCCTTTGCTTTCATCTTCGGCAGCATGCCGCTCGCACTCGCCAGCGGTTCCGGGGCCTTCGCGAGGCGGGTGATGGGCACCGGCGTGATAGGCGGCATGCTCGCGGCAACGGGGATTGCCATATTCCTTATCCCCATGATGTTTTATGTGATCGAAAAGCTCGGCAAGGGTAAAAAAAGAGACACAGCTGGAACGGACGCAGCCGGAGAGCAGCCGCCGCAGGAAACTTAAGGCGCGAAGAGAGGACGATGACATGCACAGACTATTCATCATTCCCATTCTTCTTCTCTCAATTGCAGGCTGCGCCGTCGGCCCGAACTATCAGCGTCCGGAGATTGAAACTCTCCCAGCATGGCGCGTCGAAGAGAAGGAAGCAAAAGATGTGGCCAACACCGCCTGGTGGGAGCAGTTCCAAGACCCCACGCTGAACGAGCTGATCGAGACTGCGCTTAAGGAAAACTATGACCTCCGCGTCGCCACGGCGCGGGTTGAAGAATTTTACGGTCTGTACGGCGCGACGCGGGCGGACCTCTTCCCGCAGTTTGGCTACGACGGGAGCGCCGACAGAGTGCAGGTAAGCAAGAAGGGCCCTATTCCACTGCCACCGGGGACGAACTCGAAATACAGTTTGTACCAGGCTGAGTTCAGCGCGAGCTGGGAGATTGACCTCTGGGGCAAGATACGGCGGGCGACTGAGGCGGCGCAGGCTGACCTCCTGGCTGCCGAAGACGCCAGGCGCGGTGTGATCCTGTCGCTCGTCACATCGGTGGCGACGGCGTACATCGACCTCCGCTCCCTTGACCAGCAGCTCGATATCGCCCGGAGGACGGCCAAGAGCCGCGAGGAATCGGTGAAGCTCTTCCAATTACGTTTCAAGGGCGGCACTATCTCGCAGATGGAGCTCAGCCAGGTCCAGTCGGAATACTATGTAGCCCTTGCCGCGATCCCGGACCTGGAAAAGCGCATCAGACAGCAAGAGAACTTCATCAGCATCCTTTTGGGCAAGAACCCCGGACCGATCGTACGGGGCAAAACGATCGACGGGGTCTCGCTGCCGGCGGTACCAGCCGGCCTTCCTTCGGATCTGTTGACGCGTCGTCCCGACATCCGGCAGGCTGAACAGGCGCTGATTGCGGCGAACGCGCGCATCGGCGTGGCGAAGGCGCAGTACTTTCCGTCCATATCGCTCACAGGGTTCTTCGGTTCATCGAGTACGGAGCTTTCGAACCTCTTCACCGGACCGGCTAAGGCTTGGAGTTATGCAGGCAGTCTGGCTGGTCCGATCTTCACGGCCGGCAAAATCAAAGGGACCGTGAAGGCCGCTCAAGCGGTTCAACAGCAGGCTCTGTTCGGGTACGAGCAGGCTGTCAGGAACGGGTTCCGAGAGTTTGAAGACGCCCTCATCGACCAGGACCGGACACGTCTGCAGCTCGATGCGCAGGCGAAGCAGATTGAGGCGCTCGCGACCTATGCCCGTCTGGCGCGTCATCGCTACGAGAACGGCTACACGAGCTACATTGAAGTCCTCGACGCCGAGCGCAGCCTTTTCAACGGAGAATTGTCTTACACGCAGACCCAGGACATTCTGTTCCGGGCGTTCGTGAACCTTTATAAGGCCATGGGCGGCGGCTGGGTGATAGAAGCCGACCGTATGGCGACGGTCCCTCCGAAGTAGTCCGAACAATCGGCTCGCGTGGTCATTTCTTGGTGTTTGATAAAAAAAAGAGGCATCTTCATGGAACGAAATACTGGCAAGTGGAAATTAATATTCAGCAAACCTTCCGACGAAGTGCTCCTCATAAACCTTTCAGGAGAATGGCATCTTGAGAATGATCTCCCTTCGGCAAACGACGTAGAGAGACAGCTCGAAAGAGAGCCGCAGGTCCGGCGCATAACATTTGATACAAAAGAACTTCACGGCTGGGACAGCGGTCTTTTGACCTACCTGATTGATGTAATAAACCGGAGCCTTAGACGAAGCATCGGCGTTGATCGAAAAGGGCTGCCCGAGGGCGTTCAGAGACTTCTGACCGTTGCATCTGCCGTACCTGAAAGGACAGGAGTCCGCAGGGAAATGGCCCCAACCTCATTTCTGAGCCGCATCGGAGAATCGGCAATATTATTCTGGCGAACAAATATCGAAATGCTCGAATTTGTTGGTGAGGTCTTTGTCGCATATTTGAAGATGCTTGTCGGAAAGGCCCGATTCCGCCATTCGGAATTGTTCCTCATCATCCAGGAAAGCGGAGCTGAGGCTCTTCCCATTGTCTCGCTGATCAGTTTGCTTGT
>DATHDE010000169.1:0-3753 GCA_035490495.1 Nitrospirota bacterium | reverse complement strand
GATGTCCGGGAGGCTGCTTACAAAGCGCTCGAAATTATTCAACGCCATATCAGGATCAGCAGCCTGCGCAAGTTCGGGGAGAAAGGACGGACCGAGGATGAAACTGCCTTCCGGGCCGAGCGATGTGAAAAGGAGCTCCACATTGGCGAGCGCCCGGGATCTGTCGAGAATGCCGAGATCGGCAAGCTCCTGCTCCGTGATCGTTATCTGTTTGTCTTCCGGCATTTTTTATATTATACTGACAAGCAGCCGGGGACACAAGCGATACTCGGCTTCTTCAAGGAACTCCGCAGCCGCCATGAACACCGACCTTCCCCGTGACAACAACCGCTGCTATGTCTGCGGCAAAGAGAATCCTGCGGGCCTCGGCGTCGACTTCGCCATCGACGCTGCAGCCAGGAGCATCAGCGCACGGTTTACGCCGAAAGACGTTCATCAGGGATATGCGGGAATCGTGCACGGAGGAATTCTCTCCGCCCTGCTTGACGAAGCAATGGGCAAGCTGGCTTTTGTCCTCCTCGGCGTCCCTGTCGTGACTGCCGAGATGTCTGTAAAGTTCAGGACGCCGGCTGCGCCGGGAGACGAGCTGAGGATTACCGGCTGGATAACGGAGGAGGTAAACCGCCTGGTCCGCGCAGAAGCGAAGATCGAACGAGGGCTCACGGTGATAGCTGAGGCGAAGGGGAAACTTGTCAAAATCAGTGCCGGGGACAAAGTGCGGAGTACAGAGTAACGGGACAACTTCGAATGGCCTCAAAAGAGAAACGACATAATGAACCGTCATTCCCGCGGCCTTAATCGGGAATCTGGTGCAAAACCAGATCCCCGATAGAAGCATTCGGGGATGACGAATTGATATATGTACAGACTATTATGAAACCATGAATAATACATAAAGAGTACGCAGTACACAGTACAAAATACCGGCAAGAAACTATTTATTCGATGTACTTTGTACTCAGTACTCTGTACTTAAAAAAAGTATGCAGAAAAACCAGATCATCGAACTGATACAAACCCGTCTCGGAAAACCTATGATGGTGCGCGAGATCATGCGCCAGCTCAGGCTCAAGACAGCGGACCGGCGCGAACTCAAACGCCTCTTGAACGAACTGGTGGTGACGGGAGAAATCGTCAAAACGCGCGGCAACCGGTTCGGGCTCCCCGGGAAAATGGACCTCGAAACGGGGATCTTCCAGGCCCATCCCCAGGGCTTCGGGTTCGTGCTGTCCGAGAAAAAAGGCAAAGGCGATATCTACATCCCCGTGCGCAGCCGCATCGATGCCATGGACGGGGACAAGGTTATGGCACGGGTCACCCCGCCGGCAGGCGCAAAAAAATTCTCCGGCAAACGGGAAGGCGTCATCGTCCGCGTGCTGGAGCGCGCGCATACCAAGGTCGTGGGGACCTATGACGCACCGCAGGGAGGGCCGGGCAGCTATGGATTCGTCTCGCCCCTTGACATCAAGCTTTCGCAGGACCTTGTCGTGGCCCGGGACCAGGCAGGCGGCGCAGTTTCCGGGGACATCGTGTCCGCTGAAATAATCTCCTATCCCCTCCTTGGCAGGCCGCCGGAAGGCAGGATCGTCCGCGTCATCGGCAGGCCGGGCCAGCCGGGAATCGATTCCGACATCATCGTGGAGCAGTACGAACTGCCGGCGGCATTTTCGCCGGCTGCGATTCGGGAGGCTGACGTCGTGCCGCAGCAGGTGTCCCCTGCCATGCGCAGGGGAAGACGCGACCTGCGCGGTCTGCCCACGGTTACCATCGACGGGGAAAAGGCGCGCGACTTCGACGACGCCGTGTCCATCGAGAAAATCAGGACCGGCTACCGTCTCTGGGTGCATATCGCCGACGTGGCGCACTATGTGACCGAGGGCTCGATGCTCGATGCGGAAGCGTACGAACGGGGTACGAGCGTCTATTTTCCCGACCGCGTCCTGCCCATGCTTCCGCTGCCCCTTTCCAACGGCATTTGCAGCCTCAACCCGGACGTGGACCGACTTACCCTCACCTGCGAGATGGATATTTCCCCCGCCGGAAGCGTACACCGCTACGACATCTACGAAAGCGTCATCAGGAGCAATGAACGCATGACCTACACGGCAGTGAGCGAAATCCTCGATGACCGCGATCCGGGCCAGCGCCGCCGCTACCAGGCGCTGCTCGGTGAATTCGAGCTCATGGCCGGACTCATGGACCTCCTTCGCGCGAAGCGGACGAAGCGGGGCAGCATCGACTTCGACCTGCCCGAGCCTGAAATCATCCTGGACCTGCAGGGCCGCATGACCGACATCATCCGTGCCGAGCGGAACATGGCGCACCAGATCATCGAGGAATTCATGCTCGCTGCGAATGAGACCGTCGCGGCCCACATCGAAAATTTGAATGCCCCTTTCCTCTACCGGATCCACGAAGAGCCGTCTGAGGACAAGCTCGCCGACCTCGCGGAATTCCTCGCAACGCTGGGGATCTCGCTGCCTGCGGGGAAAAAAATCAAGCCGCTGCATCTCCAGAAGGCGCTCGCCCGCGCGAAGGGCACGCCCGAGGAGCTGCTCATCAACACGGTGCTGCTGCGCACGATGAAGCAGGCCCGGTACTCGCACGAGAATACGGGCCACTTCGGCCTCGCTGCCGCGACCTACACGCATTTCACCTCCCCGATACGGCGGTACCCCGACCTGATCGTGCACCGCATTCTGAAGGCGGACATGAAGGGTTTGCTGAAAAAAACCGCCTACGTCGAGGGGCTGGAAGGAATGCTGCCGGAAGCCGCAGCGCACTGCTCGCAGCGCGAACGCACGGCCATGGAGGCCGAGCGGGACGTTACGGCATTGCTGAAACTGCGCTTTATGGAGGACAAACTCGGGGAAACGTACGACGGGATCATCACGGGAGTGACGCAGTTCGGATTTTTCGTGCAGCTCCGCGATCTCTTCGTCGAAGGCCTCGTCCATGTATCATCGCTCACGGACGACTATTACCACTACGTTGAGAAGCTCCACTGTCTCCGGGGAGAGCGGAAGAAATGCGTCTACCGCATCGGCGACGCCGTAACCGTGCGCGTAGACCGGGTGGATACAACACGGAAGCGGATTGATTTTTCCCTTGTTTGAGATCCGGGACACGGATGCCGGAGCCACTGGAGTTCAGCGGTGGGCGGCCCCCCTGCGCTCGAGCGGCTTGCCAGGCACCCTGCTCAAGACATTTTGGAAACATGCTTCAGGGCAAAGAATATGACTACTGCCGGAATAAGCAGCGCCATGACGTTCCAGACACCCATTACCAGTATGACGATCTGGTTCAAAGCCACAACGCCGATATAGGTATACACAGCCCATTTTTTCATCAACCACAGTCCGATTGTGCACGTCAGCCCGAGGAGTGCAGAAATCGCCAAGTAGGGCGGATACCAGGAACCGACTTTCTGCGCCGCGGGCGAGAAGATAAGCGAAACCGCGACGAGTGCCCCGACAAACCCCACTACGCATATGACAGTTATTGAAGCCGGCCGCTTTACCGTTTCTGTTGTTTCGCTCATGATTTCTGTCTCCATTCGTGTTGCCTAAACGACGAGTTGAGTCCCGCGCTCTCGAGCGGGGTTCAAACGACTCGCTATATATTTTATGCTGTAAATTACCTAACGATCTGCCCTATCCTGTCCCAACGTACTTTGTGATTTTCGTTATCCCATGACCAATAGAGGCTGATCGCTTTTCCTTTGATGGAACTCCGCGTGACAAAACCATAAAC
>DATHDE010000168.1:0-6221 GCA_035490495.1 Nitrospirota bacterium | reverse complement strand
GACAGGGGCGCTGTACGAGCGACAGCGAACCGGCGCCGCCGCCGAGATAGGTCACGCTGTTGCCGAGGGCATGGAACAGCTCGCGGAGAAAAAGGGAAATATTCGAGGTCAGTCCGTCGACGAGGACGAGAGCCGTGTACTGTTTTTCCAGCGAGTTGCGGATGGCCATAAGCTCGCTGCCGTGCTCGTCAACGGAGGAAAGATCCTGAAACAGCAGGGGAGGCGCCAGGGAAGGAAGCGCAAGGAGCACCGCGCCGTCGTCGCTGCGCCCCTGTGCGGTGACCACACCCGGGAACGTGCCTCCGAAAAAAACGATCCGGCGCTGGTTCAGCCCGTTGATCATGCGGGGGACCAGGGCGCTGCTTTTTTCCCCGAGCAGAATGCAGATGACGTCGTCGTCCGACCGTTTCAGCCCGGCGGCCGCCTGCACAAGGGTCTCGATTGATGGTCGTTCAAGAAACATCGGTGTCCTCTCGTTCACACAGCGAATCGTTCGTGCAGAAGCGGCAGACGTTCTCACTGTGAGGCCGCGCTAAGAAATCGCCTGACAGGACGCCCGCAATCGCGTCGCGCGCCTTCTCCATGCTCCGGGTCAGGATGGCCTCGAATTCCGCGGCTGTCTTCTGACTTGCCCTGGGCCGCACCGCGGGCTGGTCGGGCTGTACGTCCCGGTCATAGAGCACCACATCCCGCGCGCCGGCGCCGTTTTTTCCGGCCAGGTCGTAATAGGCGAGCCCGATGGCGCGCCTGAGCGCCGGCTCCGCGCCGGAGAGCAGGGTCCGTGCCATGACCGCATACACGGGCAGCTGGAAAATGTCCTGCTCTGCCGCGGTCTTCGGCGCAGGGTAACCGCCTGTTTTATAATCGACGATGATGAAATTACCGTTCTCATCGGCATCGATGCGGTCGATCTTCGCGGTAAGCACAGCTTCGCTTCCGTCGGGAAGGGTCAGACCGCGCAATTCGAGACTCTGTTCTAGGCAGACAGGCTTCATGCCCTGGGTCCAGAACATCTCCTCCGCGTCGAGAAAGCGGCTAGTCATGACGGTCCGGAACAGCTCGCGCTCGCGCCGGTTCCGGAACGTATCAGGTTCGCCGGCAAATACCGAGTCCCCGAGCCGTACCAGAAGTGCGCGTGCTTCTTCCCGGTTGTCCTTTGTTACGTCGCGTTTCCATTCAAGGTAGAAGTTCCGCAGGATCGTATGGATTTTGCTGCCGCGGCTGAGAGGAGACATATCCTCGCTCACTTCCGCGAGGGGCTCGATCCCGAGAACGCGCCGTATATAGTAATCATAGGGGCAACGCAGGTACTGGTCAAGCTCGGTCACGGAGAATACGCGCTGCCCGGGGGATATGCGTTGCGGCGGGGCTGGCGGCTGTTCCTCGAGTGCAGATGCGATTCCGGACAGCCTGGCGTCGCCCGTGAGGAGTGCGGAAAGGCCGTCGTCATGCCGGGCATTGCACACAGCCTTTGCCAGCTCGGGGACGCTGCGGCTTTCCTCGACCGACAGGCCGAACTGCAGCCCCGTGACTCGGTCGATGCCGCGGTTCAGAAGGCCTGCGCGCCTGAGGGGTTCGAGCTCCATCAGGAACGGAGACGGGGTGACCGGCCGGTCGCCCTCGTTTTCGGGACGCGTCAGCAGGACGCGCGGTGCGGAGAGCAAGAGTCGGTAGAAATGGCCCGCTGCGGTCAGGCGGGCGCGGTCGGGCCGGTGTGCGCCCAGGGACTCGAGAAAGCCCTCGGGCAGAAAGATGTTCTGCGGAACACGCTGCGGGAACTCGGTTTCCACGAGCCCGCCGAGATAGATCTCGCGCCACGCACGGCACACGCTTTCCTCCAGCCCCAGGATCTGGACCCCGCCCTCATCGTCCGGCGGCACCTGAAAGCGTGCATGCATCAGCATTCTCCTGATGAGGAATGACCACTCAGTGAACGTACAGCTGTAGGAGGGGAACAAACCGCCGGCACGTTCCATGGACCCGAAGGTCTCCCGGAGCTTCTCGTATGCCTGAAGATTGACACTGAGCGGCCCTTTGATCGCATCAACGCGCTCCCCGGCTCCGGACCAGTCCATGATGGCGCCGAGCGACTCCATCCACTGCGCCAGGGGCCGGGGGCCGTCCACGCAAAGCGGCGCAAGGGCGTTGAACAAATCGGTCAGCGCGTTGCCCAGTTCGGTTGTGCCGCCATCCCTGCCGGCTCCTGCATGCACGGCAGCGAGAATTTTTTCCCTGCCGCCGGTAAGACGCTGACGTCGTGTCAGGCGGTCGAGCTTGGCGGCGAGGGAGCGGCGCTCGCCGAACTTGAGGAATGGCGAGCTGAATACCCGCAGGAGCGCCGTTGTGGAGAAATCATCCTGCACCGCCCGGAGGAGCGATACGACGGCGGCCGCAACAGGGGATGCACCGAGCTGCCTGCCCAGCGCCCGGTTGTAGGGAATGCCGTAATCCGTGAAAATCTCCTCGACAAGAGGTGCATATTTGTCCAGTGCGGGAAAGGCGACGAGGATCCCGTCGGCCGGCGTGCCGCGCTGGAGCGATTTTTTTACCTCCCGGCCGATAAGAGCGGCTTCCTCGCGCATGTTGACCGCGGCAAGGTGGCGGATCTCCCGGGGAAAGGCGGATATCCGGCCTGCACGGCCTGCAGTTTCATCAAACCCCTTTTCTGAAAACAGTGCCTCCTGCAGGAAGAGGTCCTCGGGAGCCGCTGGTGCACCGCAGGGGACCGGCGTGGCGCCGAGACGGCGGAGATGATTTTTCATCAGCTCGAGGGGATGGAACCCGTGCGCGTTTGCAATCGCCTCCGGGGAGGGCGCGTCGACAAGGAGCGTGCAGTCCGCGTGATTGTTCAGGATCTTGACGAGCAGCCGGGCTTCGAGTTCGTCGGCGTCGTTGATGCCGTCGATCACGATGCTGCTGTACGGGGCAAGCCATCCGGGATCGAAGCGGTCCGCGAGTGCGGCGAACATGCCCGCGGGGTCCGTGATCCCCAGCTCGGACAGGGTGCGGCGGTACCGCACATACGCCTCCAGAAGCAGCTTCACCTGGGGCTTGTCGCTGAAATCGCTTGATCCGACAGCGGAGGCCAGGCGGTCCGGACCGATGCCTGCGAATGAAAACTGCTCGATCATGTCCGCCACAGACGCGGACAGCGCGGGCGCCAGGATCTCGGAGCTGCCTTCAGAAAAAGCTCCGTCCGCCATGCACTGTCTGACGATATCCTCCAGCAGAACGAGCCTGCTGATTTCATCCACCACGGGCGGCTGGCCGAGCTCGTTGTAAAGCCGGAAGCAGAACTGGTGGAACGTGAGCACGGCCGGCGGCACCAATGCTGCTGCACCGTATTGCCGTCTCATCGCATCGAGGAACATCCTGCCGTAGGTCCTCCGCAGCCGCGATGCGGGCACCAGAAGCAGCACATCATGGTAGAGAAACGGCGGCTTCGGACGCCGCGCGAGGATGCGCTCTACCAAGCGGTCCCGCTCAGCCTGTCCCGAGTCTCCGTATGGCAATACAACGGCATTCATCTTACTGCGATTATGCCACAACTTGTTAAATAGCACAACGCTTTCGCCCGGGGAGCGAGTGCGCTGCGCAGCCTGCGATCTGCCGCGCCGGGAGTTCCGGCTGTATCCTGCTGCAGGGAAAATGGGATTGACAAGGTATACTTCATGATTTATAATCCGCAACAGCTGTTATGCGATTTAAAGTGACCACGGACAAATGCACCGGATGCGGCACGTGTGCGGATGTGTGCCCCCCCGAAGCAATACGGATTGAGAATGGAAAAGCCGAAATTTCGATCGAATGCACTGACTGCGGGGCGTGCGTCAGGGTCTGCCCTGAGGGCGCAATAAAGAAACAGGCTCCCTCCGAACTGGCTGCTGTGATAAAATAGTCTGAGAAGGGGAGGAAAACGGCATGGCTGAAGCTGTGACAAGCGCAACATGGGAGCAGGAAGTTTTGAAGGCACAGGGGCTCGTACTCATTGATTTTTGGGCGGTGTGGTGCGGACCCTGCAGAATGGTTGCGCCGATTGTGGATGAGATCGCGAAGGAATACGAAGGAAAGCTGAAGGTCATGAAGCTGAATACCGATGAAAACCCCGATGTTGCAGGCAAGTACCGGATCATGGGCATTCCGACACTAATGTTCTTCAAGAACGGACAGACGGTTGATCAGGTCGTGGGTGCAGTGCCGAAGGCGCAGTTGAAGTCCAAGGTGGACACCCTGCTTGCAAAGTAAATTTCTTTGTCATGCCTAATGCATCGAGCGGCTGCCCGTTCCAGCGGGCAGCTTTATTTTTCTGTACCCTCCGTTCAGGCGCGAACGGCGGAAAACAAGGAGAAGGTCCTGATGCTTAAAAAGACAGTTGCTGTTTGTATTTTATCACTGGCACTTCTGGCGGGGTGCACGCGAACAAGCTCGCGCGATCAGTCTGTAGCCGCGGATTTCACGCTGCAGGATCTGAATGGCAGAATGGTGAAGCTTTCGGACTATAAGGGCCGGGTCATCCTTCTTGATTTCTGGGCTACGTGGTGTCCACCCTGCGTTGCTTCCGTTCCGGGCATTGAGAAGCTGCATAAGACCTATCAGGACAGAGGACTGGTGGTTCTTGCGGTATCGATGGATGACGGCGGATGGGATTCCGTGAAGTCCTTCATCGCACAAAACGGCGTCTCGTACACGGTGCTCAAAGGCACCGAAGCCGTTTCCACCGATTACCAGGTACGCACCATTCCTCTGATGATTATCGTCGGCAAGGACGGGCGTATCGCAAAGCGGTATCTCGGCTATGGCAACGACGAGGACATGGAACGGGAAATCAAAGCCATCCTGTAGCGGTGGCCTTTTTGATGGTTGACAAGGCAGGGGACTGCCGTTATAATTCTCGCACATACGCAACGCGGGCGTAGCTCAGCTGGTAGAGTACAAGCTTCCCAAGCTTGGGGTCGCGGGTTCGAGACCCGTCGCCCGCTCCATTTAATAAAAAAATCCGTGGCAAATAACCACGGATTTTTTTATTCTGCTCCTCTGCAGATCCTGTGGACTCCGCGGTGCAGATTGCAAATGGCACATATCGTTTGACTCACGTTCATTCGCATGATATCCTCCCTACGGTACGACGCAGGTGGCCGCTCATGGAACTCCATCACTTAAGAATATTCCTGTCGGTATTCAAGAACAAGAGCTTTTCCAAGGCATCGCAGGAGCTGCGGCTTTCGCAGCCCACCATCAGCGAACACATCAAGACGCTGGAGCAGGAGTTGAACTGCCCCCTGTTCGAGCGTCTTGGAAGGAAGATCATTGCCACGCGGGAGGCGGATGCTCTGCATAATTTCGCCCTGGACCTTGTTGAGCGGGCCGACAGTGTTAAAAGCGTGCTCGGGCGATTCAAAAAAGAGGTTGCGGGAGATCTGATCATCGGTGCGAGCACCATCCCCGGCACCTATCTGCTGCCGGAGCGGATGGCTGCATTCAAGCGAAAACATCCGGCTGTCTCGTTCCAGGTGCGCGTCGGCGATTCACAGGAGATCGTGCAGCAGGTGCTGTCGCATCATATCCTCATCGGCATCGTGGGGTCAAAGATTACGGACGCGCAGATCAGCTATACACCCTTTCTCGAGGACGAGCTGATCTTTGTCGCAGCCCCTTCAATCATCAGGAGCGCCAGGATGCATGTGAACGATCTCTGCCGGTATCCCATGCTGCTGCGCGAGGAAGGCTCCGGCACCAGGCGCGAGGCTGAACGACTGCTGCAAGGGCAGGGATTCTTGTATAAGAACGTTCATGTGGCCGGCATCTTCGGATCGACCGACGCCGTCAAGCAGGCAGCCATCGCGGGCCTGGGCATAACCATCCTTTCGAAACTTGCCGTTACAGAAGAGCTGAAACACCGGCTTCTGACAAACATCAAGCTGGATATTCCTCCGTTGAAGCGGATGTTTTACATCGCGACTCACAGGAAGCGCGCGCTTCCGCACCTCTATTCGCTTTTCCTCGATCATCTCAGATCCTCCTCCTGATCTCCGGGGCGTCCACCCGTCGTGCCCACAAAAAAGCCGATGCATGTTTCCGGACAATTCGGAATTACCTATTTTACTTATCAAAATAATCTATGGTAAAGTGGCCTCAACTTAAAATTTGAGCAGCGGCTACCGACAGTCCGTGCTGTGTTCCCCCACTGCTCTTACCAGACAGTTCAGGGAGGGCATTATGGT
>DATHDE010000167.1:0-10051 GCA_035490495.1 Nitrospirota bacterium | reverse complement strand
AATGGTAAAGAGCTTTTCCATGTCCGCAATGGCCGATTTCCAGTCGCACTTGCTGATGCATTTCTGGATCGCGTCGACGAGCCTCGGTTTTTCCGCCGGATTGGCGGGAGGGATGTTCTGAACAGGCGGGACGGGACGCGGTTTCGGCGGTACGGCAGGCGCGGTCTGCGCAGCGGCCTTCTGGGCGGCTTCCATTTTCAGCCTGGTCCCGCGTTCCCGCGCGTCGGAGAATTGCTTCAGGACGTCGAGCACGTGCGGCCGTTTGGCGATGAGCTGCCGCAGCTGCTCCTCGGTCACTTCCAGAATATCGGAATCCTCCGTTGTTTCGACCGTAGCTGTCCGGGGTTTGTCGGCCAGAAAGGACATTTCACCGAAGAAATCGCCGGGGTTGAGCACCGCGAGGGTGAGGCGCTCGCCCGAGGGAATGTTCGCGTAAACCTTTACTGTCCCGTTTGCGATCACATACACGGATTTCCCCGTATCTCCCTGTTTGACGATGGCATGGCCCGCGGGAAGCGAGTGGACGGTCATCATCCCGATAAAGTCGTCGAATTCCTCGGCAGAAAGACTTGCAAAAAGCGGCATCACGGATTTGGACGCAGTCTCTTCAACGGGCTGGGTCTTCTTTTCAGCAATCGCTTTGTTCGAATGGAGGGCCGCGATCTTCTGCTGGGCCTGCTGGTTGCCCGGATCGAGCCGGAGCGCGAGTTTGAACTGCGCAATGGCCTTGACGATCGCACCTTTGAATGCATACAGGTCAGCAGCCTGTACATATTCCTTCACGGCTTCAGGCAGCTGCTTCATCTTCTGATACACATCGCCCATCCGGACGCGGATGATCGGATCAGGGTCGATGGCAAAGAGCTTTTCCATGTCCGCAATGGCGTTTTTCCAGTTTGCCTTGCCGATGTTCTTCTGGATCGAGTCGATCAACAGTGCCTTTTCAGAAGCCATTCAGATCTCCCTTCGTTCCGTGAGCCTGCGCGCCGCGGTTAAATGACTTCCTTTACCTTCTCGAGCGTGTTCTTCACGCGCTGTTCATGGTAGTTCTTCAGCACGTCCTTGATGCGCGGGCTCTTGGCAATCAGTTCGTTCAAGTCCTCTTCTGCAAGTTCCAGCACATCGGACTCCTCGATCGCCTCGACGGTTGCCGTGCGCGGCTGGCCCGTGAGATAGGCGATTTCGCCGAAGAAATCACTCGGCTGGAGCACGGCCAGATCAATGCGCTTGCCCGCAACCATGGCGTACACTTTGACCGAGCCCCGCGTCAGAATGTACACGGAGCTGCCTTTCGCCCCTTCCTTGATGATAGCCCTGCCCGCGGGGATCGTGGAGATGATCATTCGCTTCGTGAATTCATTAAACTCATCCTGAGTGAAATCCGAGAACAGCGGGATGACGCTCCGCGTGGGCTGCTCGGCGCCGTCTTCTATGGGTTCGAGCTTCAGTTCCGAAACCGTCTTGTTCGTATGCAGCAGCTCCACCTTGTCCTGCGCATCCTTGTTTGCGGGATCGTGGCGGATCGCCAGTTTATACTGGGCGAGCGCCTTGACCACGAACCCTTTTTCCGCGTAGAGGTCCGCGGCGCGGATGTATTCCTTCACGGCGTCCGCCCTGAGATTCATCTTCAGCCGGGCGTCGCCGATGCGCACCCTGATGATGGGGTCCTGGTCGATGCGGAACAGTTTTTCCATCTCCACGATGGCGGACTTCCAGTCCGATTTACCCAGGTACTTCTGAACGTTTTCCGAAATGATCGCTTTTTCCGATGCCAATGGGGCCTCCCTTGAGAATCCCGCGTCGGGCTTCTCCGCATGGTTGGACGTTTCAACTATTACGAGGCAAAGCGCTTTTCCGCGTTTTCGAAGCGGGTAAACCGGTTGATGTACGTCAGATCCACCTTGCCGATCGGCCCGTTGCGCTGTTTGCCCACGATGACCTCGGCAACGCCCCTCCGGCCGCACAGGCATTCACCGTCGGGCGGGCATTCGCACCTGTTGTAGACCTCGTCGCGGTAAATAAACAGGATCACATCCGCGTCCTGTTCGATGGCGCCCGATTCGCGCAGATCCGCAAGCATTGGCCGCTTTTCCTTGCCCGGCCGCGTCTCCACGGCCCGGTTGAGCTGCGAGAGCGCGATGACCGGCACCTTCAGGTCCTTGGCGAGCATCTTGAGCGACCGCGAGATATTCGAGATTTCCTGCTCGCGGCTCGACTCGTTTTGCCGTCCGCGCATGAGTTGGAGATAATCGACGATGACGAGGTCAAGCCCGTGCTCCGCCTTGAGCCTCCTCGCTTTGGCCTGCATTTCGAGCACGGAGAGCCCCGCCGTATCGTCGATGTAGACGGGAGCCTCGGCGAGCCGTCCGGCAGCATTCGCAAGGGGCGTCCAGTCGCGCTCCGAAAGATGGCCCGAGCGCAGCCGGTGCGAATCGACACGCGCCTCGGAGCCCAGAAGACGAAGACCGAGCGCTTCCTTCGACATTTCCAGGCTGAAAAATGCGACGACCTTCTGCCGCTCGATGGCGGCGTACGATGCGATATTCAGACAGAAAGCGGTCTTTCCCATGGATGGCCTGCCAGCCACGATGATGAGGTCGCTCGGTTGCAGCCCTGATGTCAGATGGTCGAGGTCCACGAAACCCGTGGGGATGCCCGTGACCATCTCCTTGCGCTCGTAGAGGTCCTCGACCATCTTGAAGCTGTGTCCCACGATGCTCTTCATGGGCGAGAACGCTTCGCCGATCTTTTTCTGAGCAATGTCGAAGATCGAACGCTCGGCGGAGTTCAGGAGTTCGTCAATGCTGTCCACCGTGCGCGAGTCGTCGTAGCATTGCGTGATGATATCGGTGGACGCGTGGATCAGCTTGCGCAGCACCGCCTTTTCCCGAATGATCTTCGCATGGTGCTTGATGTTCGCCGCCGTGGGAACGAGGCTCACGAGGTTGGCGAGATACGAGGCGCCTCCCACATTTTCGAGGGGGACCTTGCTGCGCAGGCTGTCCGTCAGCGTCACCAGGTCGATGGCCTCGCGCCGCTCGAACATCTCGAGCATGACGGAATAGATCCTCCGGTGAATGTCTTTGTAGAAATCGTCGGCGGAAACAAGCGACAGGACGTTGTTCAGGGAGTCGTTCTCAATAAGGATCGCGCCCAGCACCATCTGCTCCGCTTCCACGTTCTGGGGGGGCAGTTTCTGGAGAGAGATTTCGGCTTCAACAGACATGATCGTACCCCTGTAAAAAAATAAAGGCTTCCGCCGGCCGCTCAACGCGGTCGCGGGGACGGGACAACGACCGCGGCGCCTGCGCTTGCGATGGTTAAAAAAAAAGGAGCCGGAAGCCCGAAGTCAGAAGTCAGAATAATTATCCTGTCTCCTGGCTCCTCGCTTCTGGCTCCTGAATGTCGCTCGTCAGCGGTTACTCTTCCGCGGCGACGGTGACCTTGATGTCCGCGGTTATGTCGGAGTGCAGTTTTACGGTGACGGTGTACTCGCCCACGCGCTTGATGGGCTCGTCGAGCACGATCTTCCTCTTGTCGATCTCAACGCCCTGTGCCTTCACGGCGTCGGCGATATCCATGGAGGTCACGGACCCGAACAGCTTCCCCTCTTCGCCTGTTTTGGCCTTGATCAGGACCGCCAGCCCCTTCATCTTGTCTGCCTCTGCGGTCGCTTCCTTCTTCAGTTTGCGAAGCCGGTCGGCTACCATCTTCTTTGCGTGCTCCATGGCGTGGAGGTTCTTCGGCGTAGCTTCAATCGCTTTTTTCTTCGGCACGAGATAGTTTCTTGCGTACCCGTCAGCCACCTTGATGAGATCACCTATCTTGCCCAGTTTGTCGATATCTTCTCGTAAAATCACCTGCATTACGTCTGCTGCTCCTTTCGATGTGTGATGAATGGACGATACTACCAGAAGGGGGCCGGAGTGTCAATGACATTTTCCATGCCGAGACCGCAGCCCTGGTTTGCATCAATTCTCGTCCGGAGACCACGCCACGCGATCACGCCCCGCATTCTTGGCCCGGAACAGCGCGTCGTCGGCGCGTTTGATCATGTCATCGATGGACTGGTCCTTTTCATCCCTGCAGGTCGCGCCCAGGCTGATCGTGATCTGGCGCTCCGCCATGGCCTGCTCCCGGATATGCATTCGCACGCGCTCGGCGAAATGCCAGGCCTGCTCGATGCTCGTATCCGGGAGGATGAAAAGGAACTCCTCTCCGCCGCAGCGTCCCACGATATCATAGGCGCGCACAAGCCCCTTGAATGCATGCCCCACGGCCTTCAGGACCTCATCGCCGGAAATATGGCCGTAGAGGTCATTGACAACCTTGAAATGGTCGATATCAGCGATGATGCAGCTCAGGTTGCTCTTCAGTCTCCGCGCCTGTTCGTACTCCTCCGTGAAACGGTTCATGATGTGCCGCCGGTTGTACAGCCCGGTCAGTTCGTCCGCGATCGATATCTGCGCCACCTTGGAGCGTGCAGTTGAAAGCTTTGTCATGAGCTGCGAGGCAAACCAGTAGATAGCGCCGAACAGAAGGAGGGCTGCGAGGCCGCAAAAAAATGCCATGCTGGCATAATGCCGGGTCATGCGGTCGCGCTGCTCTTCGAGGGGAAAGCTTATGCTGATACCGCCCAGGACATCGCCGACCGCGTAGCCCGAATTGCCGTGGCACCGAAGACATGCAGGTTCGACAACGAGGGGGGCAATGTACCGGAAATGCGTTTTGCCGTCCAGGGGTTCCGTTCCATAGGCCTCACGCAGCCCGTCCCGCTTAAAAAGGTTGAGCGCGCGCTCCTCGAATGCGTCCGGCTTGTCGTGCGCATCAAGGGGCTTCAGGCTCGTGAAGCGGAACCGGTATCCCCCTTCCTTTTCAGCGAACCGGGCGATATCGCGCATCACAAACGCATGGCTGCGCAGGGCAAGAACGCGACCGTCGCGGGAAGTAATCTCGGAAACACCCGGGGCATCGCCTGTCTGCTTCACGACATACACGCCGCCGGCGCGCGCGTTCCATTGCCACGCCGAAAGGACGGACTTGAAGAATGCGCGCGCCTGAACGAGGTTTTCCTCGTCCGCAAAATCGCGTGACCGCACCGTCATGTCGATGAAAATTCCGGCGACGACCAAGGCAACAACGAGCGTCGTCGAGAGGATTAACATCCAGTAGAGCTTTTTTTCCTTCTGTTCCGGTGTCATGGTCAGCCACCTACTCTTTTCTTGAGTTCATGCAGCTTATTCATGGCGTCGAGCGGCGTCATGGCGTCAATGTTGAGGTCCTGGAGCTCCTTGAACACGAGCCCTGCATCGCTTGCAAACAGCCCGAGCTGAGGTGCTCCAGCATTCGCTTCCGCCGCACGTGCATATGGTACACCCTTGTCGTCCGGCCGGCGGTCATTCCGAGGATGCACGGTGGGCGCTTCAATGGGTTCGCCCAGTTCGTTGAATTCGGCCTTTTCCAGGTTCGCCAGCACTTCTCTGGCCCGCCCGACCACCGCGGCCGGCAGTCCGGCGAGCCGCGCGACCTGGATGCCGTAGGACTTGTCCGCCCCGCCCTCCACGACGCGCCGCAGGAAGATGATCTGGTCGTTCCATTCCTTGATCGCCACGGTAAAGTTCTTGACGCGGTCCATAGTCAGTGCGAGTTCGGTAAGCTCGTGATAGTGCGTTGCAAAGAGCGTCCGCGACCTGAGCCTGCCGTGAATGTACTCGGCCACGGCCCAGGCGATGCTGATGCCGTCGAACGTGCTGGTACCCCTGCCGATCTCGTCGAGAATGATGAGGCTCCGGTCCGTGGCGTTGTTCAGGATGTTCGCGGTCTCATTCATCTCCACCATGAACGTGCTCTGTCCGCGGGAGATGAAGTCCGACGCGCCCACGCGCGTGAAGATCCGGTCCACGAGCCCGATCTCCGCCTCCCGTGCGGGCACGAAGGAGCCCATCTGCGCCATGAGCGTGATCAGGGCGACCTGGCGCATGAACGTCGATTTGCCCGCCATGTTCGGCCCGGTCAGGATGATCAGCTGGTTTTCCTCGCAGTCGAGCAGCACGTCGTTCGGGATAAAACGCTCCTCCTTAGAAAGCTGCTCAATGACCGGATGCCTGCCTTCGACAATCCTGAGCCGGTCGCTGTCCAGGATCCGCGGCCGTGCGTAGCTGCGCAACGCGGCAGCTTCCGCGAACGATGCGAGGCAGTCGAGCACCGCGATCCGGCGCGCCATTTCCTGGATGCGGACCGTCTGTGCCGCCGTCGCTTCCCGCACGCGCTGAAAGATCGCGAATTCCAGATCCAGTATCTTTTCCTCGGCCCCGAGCACCTTTTCCTCGAATTCCTTGAGCTCGGGAGTTATGAACCGTTCAGCGTTCGTGAGCGTCTGTTTCCGGATATAGTCCTGCGGCACGTTCGCGAGGTTCGTTTTCGTCACCTCGATGTAATAGCCGAACACCCGGTTGTAGCTCACCTTGAGCGAGCCGATGCCCGTGCGTTCCCGTTCGCGGCGCTCGATCCCCGCAATCCAGCCCTTGCCCTCGGAGCTGACGGCGCGCAGCTGATCCAGGCCCGCGTCGTAGCCTTTCTTGATCAGCCGCCCCTCGCGCAGGGAAAAGGGAGGATCGTCGGCGATGGCACTGTCGATGCGCCCGTGCACGTCCTCGAGATCGTCCCAGCCCGCCGCGAGCTCGAAAAGCAGCTTCGCATTCGCCGCGGTAAGCAGCGCGCGCAGGCGCGGCAGGCCGCCGAAGGATTGCTTGAGCGCCAGCAGGTCGCGTGCGTTCGCCGCGCCGAGCGACACGCGGCTGATGAGCCGCTCCAGATCGTACACTTCGGCCAGCGCGGACCGCAGGTCTGCGCGGAGTTGGTGACCGTCCCGGAGCTCCGCTGCCGCGTCGAGCCGCCGTTCGATCTCGCCCGCGTCCATGAGGGGGTTCAGAAGCCACTGCCGCAGCTTTCTGCCGCCGCCCGACGTCACGGTGTAATCGAGAACGGACAGGAGCGTTCCCTGAGCCGAACCGTCATAGATGTTCCGGACCAGTTCGAGATTGCGCTGGCACGACCCGTCCAGGATCATGTGCTCGCGCGTCCGGAACGGCCTTATCCGGTGAATGTTCGCGAGGCTCGTTTTCTGCGAGTCCTCGATGTAGCGCAGCGCCGCCCCTGCCGCCTGCACGCCGAGTTTCATGCTGCCGGCGCCGAAGCCTTCGAGCGTCAGTGTTTTGAAATGATCGAGCAGCGTGCGGTTCGCCGTTTCCCGGTCGAACAACCAGTCATCGCACCGGTTAAGCGCCCTCGTGTACTGCCGCAGCAGGTCCGCCAGTCCGTCGGCAGGCTCGTATCCCCGGGGAAGCACGATCTCGCGGGGCGTGAACCGTGCAAGGATGGTATCGAGTTCCGCCAGGTTCTGGCTGCCCGGGACTTCGGCCACGAAGAAATCGCCCGTCGAAATATCGAGAAACGCAAGGCCGTATCCTTCCTTTGCAGCATAAAGTGATGCGAGGTAATTGTTGTCCTTCGCTTCGAGCAGATTCGCATCCAGCACCGTGCCCGGCGTCACCACCCGGATCACCTCGCGCTTCACGATGCCTTTGGCGAGCTTGGGATCCTCGATCTGCTCGCACACGGCGACCTTGAACCCGCGGCGGATGAGCTTCGCTATGTATCCGTCCACGGCATGAAAGGGAAATCCGCAGAGCGGCGTTTCGATGCCCTTGGATTTGTTCCGCGCCGTGAGCGTGATGTCGAGGACCTTGGAGGCGGTCACCGCGTCCTGGTCGAACATCTCGTAAAAATCACCCATGCGGAACAGGAGAATGGCGTCGAGGTGCTGCCGCTTGATCTCCCGGTACTGTTTCATCAAAGGCGTCAGATCGGACATGTTCAGTTCAGACCCAGCTTTTTCATCACCTGCTGGATGTCGTCCCACACGAGTTTTTTGTCCTTCGGATTTCTGAGCAGGTACGCCGGATGGAAGGTCGGCATGAGCGGGATCCCTTCGAAGCTCCGCCATTTGCCGCGCAGCGCGGTGATCCCCTCTCCCGTCCTGAGCAGCGTCTTCGCAGCGATGTTTCCGAGCGCCACGATCACCGCCGGATTGACCGCGGCCAGCTGTTGCTTCAGGAAGGGCTCACACGCCCCGATTTCGTCCGGCTCCGGATTCCTGTTGTCCGGCGGTCTGCACTTCACGATATTGCAGATGTAAACATCCTCGCGCCTGAGCTTCATTCCCTTGACGATGATGTCCGTCAGGAGCTGGCCCGCGGCGCCCACGAAGGGCCGCCCCGCCGCATCTTCCTCCTGGCCCGGCCCTTCGCCCACGAACACAAGCCGCGCCTGCTCGCTGCCCTCGCCGAATACAATATTCGTTCTGCCCCTGTGAAGCTTGCAGCGGGTGCAGTCGCCCAGTTCGGCGCGAACGGCCGCCAGATCCTTGCATGAAGGCGCGGGAACCTGTCCGGGCGAGCCCCCCTGCTTCGTGCCGGCAGCATCCGCCTGCTGAGCCTGCTGTATGACATCGGCATCACCTGAAACGCCGGACCCGCCGATGGTGCGGACACCCAGCGCCCGCTGATATTCAAGATGCGTCCGCACGCGAGATACGATCTTCAGAAAGTCCTGCTGAACATCATCCATGACCCGCTCTGTGCTCCCTGCTTGCCACGCGATTTCCAAACTTCGGTTAATTCCCCCACCTCAGCTTGGTGCGGAGAATGTCGTAATAGCTCTTGGACGGATGCTTGATCAATTTCATTTTATACCTCGATTTCCTGATCTCAACCTGGTCCTGCGGCACGAGGGGAAAGCCGATCTGACCGTCCAGGGTAAGCGTCACATCTTCGCTCATCGACAGAAGGCTGACATCGACGACAACGGAATCCGGCAGTGCAATGGGACGGTTCGACAGCGTGTGAGGGCAGATCGGCGTTACGAGAAAGCAATGGATCGTCGGATGAATGATGGGGCCGCCCGCGGAAAGCGAATATGCCGTTGATCCCGTGGGTGTGGCCAGGATCAGGCCGTCCGCCCTGAGCCGCGTCAGGTCTCCGCCGTTGACCGTTATCTTGAGTTCCATCATCCGGGCGAGGGCGCCCTTGTTGATCACGGCGTCGTTCAGAATGCGGTACCGCGCAACGCAGGTGCCGCTCCGTATCACACGCGCCGACAGCATCATGCGCTCTTCCACCAGAAGTTTGCCGGCCATCGCCTTTTCGAGGTTGTCGTAGAGCTCATTGAACGACACCTCGGCCAAAAACCCGAGGCTGCCGAGATTCACCCCGAAAATGGGAACCGAGGAATGCGCGTCGGCAACATAGCGTGCAGCGGACAGCAGCGTCCCGTCTCCTCCGAGGACGATAAGCATGTCCGCGAGACGGGGAAGCGCTCCGGCATCGTATCCACGCATCTTAATCGCAAGCGCGGTTTCGGCGTCAATGAAAACGCTCTTGCCGCGCTTCTCGAGCCATTTCGCCAGTTTTCTCGTGGCAAGCCGGGCCGCGGGGATGTCCTTTGCTATGATGCCGATCTTCTTCATGGGTAGCGGGCGGCGGATCCGCCGCCTGTCATTCAAACATTCATTTTCGTCTTCAGTTCTTCCAGCAGTTGTTCATATCGCGCGCCCTGCGCATAGAAGCCAATCTCCCTGCTCGTGTCGTTCACAATAGACAAATAGACGTTCAGGCACTCCTCAGGCAGTTCGTCCTCCGCGCGCTCCGCCCATTCAATCACCGTTGCGCCGTCCGATGCAACATACTCGGCGAACCCGATGTTTTCCAGTTCCCGGGGATCGCGCAGGCGATACAAGTCGATGTGGTAGAACGGAATGCGCCCTTGATATTCATTCACGAACGTAAATGTCGGACTCGTGATGTATTCCGCATGCACTTCGAGACCGCGGGCAATGCCGTAGGACAGGTTCGTCTTGCCCGTGCCCAGGTCGCCGTAGAGGCAGACCGTATCCCCCGCCGTGAGCAGCGCGCCGAGATGTTCGCCGATACGCCACGTCTGTTCCGGGCTCGAGGTGATGATGCTGAACATCATTCTGCCCTGCGAGCAAGCG
>DATHDE010000166.1:0-5679 GCA_035490495.1 Nitrospirota bacterium | reverse complement strand
CTTGAAGTGTTTCCATTCGAGATCGACATGGATGTCAGCGTCGACCTTTCCCCCGCGTCCTTACTGGGCAGGGAAGGCGAACACGAACTCGTGCACGGCGAACTCGATGTGGAATTCTACCAGGGAGAGGAAATCGACCCGCTGGAGATCGTACGGGAGCAGATGCTTATTGCCATTCCCATGGTGCCGCTTCACTGCCCCGATTGCAAGGGGTTGTGCAGCGAATGCGGAACGGATTTAAACAAGCGTGATTGCGGTCATACGAGGAATGCACCGGGTGAGTTCGGTGCATTTTCCGTGTTGAAGGATTTACTGAAAAAATAAAGGAGTATCATCATACATGGCAAACCCAAAACACAGACATTCGAAATCGCGAAGGGACAAGAGACGCACGCATAAGTACCTCAAGGCCCCGAATTTGACAATCTGTCCGCAGTGTCAGGAAGTGAAAAAACCTCATCACGCCTGTCTCTCGTGCGGCACGTACAACGGCCGCGAGATCATCACGGTCCAGCAGATATAACAGGACTCGTGCACGAAGGCAAAGAGAAAATACTTGCATTCCCGGTATGGCTCTTTGCCTTTTATATTGCGGGGATTTCTTCGCTATGAAAATTGCCGTTGATGCGATGGGTGGGGACTATGCGCCGCAGGCCGTCGTAGCGGGCGCTGTACAGGCGGCAAAGGAATTCGGGACAGGCATCATCCTCGTGGGTGTCGAACAGCTCATCCGCAAGGAACTCGACAAGTACGCCGCTGCCCGGACGCTTCCTCTTGAGATACAGAATGCCACGGAAGTCGTGGACATGCACGACTCCCCCGCCACGGTCTTTCGCAGGAAAAAAAATTCGTCGATACGAGTTGCGAACGACCTCGTGAAGAGCGGGAAAGCCGCCGCCGTGATCAGCGCAGGCCATACGGGTGCCGCGATGTCCACATCGCTGTTCGTGCTCGGGAGGGTCGAGGGCGTTGAGCGGCCCGCGATTGCGACGCTTATGCCGACGGTCACCGGCACCTCGCTCATCCTCGACATGGGGGCGAATGTAGACTGCAAACCGTATCACCTGCTCCAGTTCGCAATAATGGGCGATGTCTACGCAAGAAACATGCTCAAGAACCCGAATCCCCGCGTCGGTCTGCTGTCCATCGGCGAGGAAGAAACCAAAGGAAATGAACTGACCAAGGAAGCCTTCAAGCTGCTGTCGGAAACGTCGCTCAACTTCATCGGCAATGTGGAGGGCCGCGATGTCATGTCCGGCAAGGCCGATGTCATCGTGTGCGACGGTTTCATCGGCAATGTCGTACTCAAAGTGTCGGAATCGGTTGCTGAAGCGATCGGCACGTTTCTCAGGAAGGACATTGAAAAAAGTTTTCTGAGCAAGATCGGGTATCTCCTCATGCGGCCGGCCTTCAACGGGCTCAAGAGGCGCGTCGACTACGCGGAATACGGCGGGGCGCCCCTCGTCGGCATCAATGGCGTCAGCATCATCAGTCACGGCAGATCGTCGGACCGCGCCATCAAAAACGCCATCCGTGTGGCAGCGGAGCTCGTGAAAAGCGATGTAACCAGGCGTCTTCAGCAGGGTATTGAAAAAAATATGGAGTTGACTAAGATCAGATGATTCAAGCACGTATAACGGGAACAGGCTCCTATGCGCCGAAGAAGGTCGTCACGAACCACGACCTGGCAAAGCTGGTCGAAACCAGCGACGAATGGATCACGGAGCGCACCGGGATAAAAGAGCGCCGCATCGCGGAAGAAGGCCAGAATACGTCGGATCTGGCGTATGAAGCCAGCCGCCGGGCGCTCAAGGCAGCCGGTGTCGGCGCCGAAGAAATCGACCTCATCCTCGTAGCGACCCTGACGCCTGACATGTTTCTGCCCAGCGCCGGGTGTGTGCTGCAACAGAAGCTCGGGGCAAAAAAAGCCGCTGCGTTGGATATTTATGCGGCCTGCTCCGGGTTCCTCTACGGGATGTCCATTGCGAACGCATATATCCACTCCGGCATCTATAAAAATATCCTCGTGGTCGGCGCTGAGATTCTCTCCCGGTATGTCGACTGGCAGGATCGCGGGACATGCATCCTCTTCGGTGACGGAGCAGGTGCAGTCGTGATCCAGCGTTCATCGGGAAAGCGCGGCATTCTTTCCATTCATCTTCATTCGGACGGCGAACTCGGTGATTTGATCCATTTGCCGGGAGGCGGCGCTCAGTATCCTGCCTCGCATGATACTGTCCGAAACCGCATGCACTACATCAAAATGAAGGGGAACGAAACATTCAAGTACGCTGTACGGGCGCTTGAAGGAGCCGTGCAGGAGGCGCTGGAACACAACAAGGTCAAGCCGGAGGAAATCGATTATCTGGTGCCGCACCAGGCGAATCTGCGGATCATCCAGGCGATGGCCCAGCGACTTGCAATGCCCATGGAAAAAGTAATCCTCACACTGCCAAAATACGGAAACACGTCTGCCGCGTCCATCCCCATGGCCCTTGACGAAGCGGTACGAAGCAATAAGATCAAAGACAACCATCTTTTGCTCTTCGAGGCCTTCGGTGGCGGCCTCACCTGGGCTTCGGCGCTTGTTCGCTGGTAGCGCACCGGTGCTCCCTGCAGACAACTGACAGCGCCGCTGAAGAGCACGCTGCAGGCAGGCTTTTCATACCATAAATTGATTCCGGAGGGATTCCGATGGATTATTTGCTGACCGAAGAACAAATGATGATACGCGACCTCGCACGGCAGATCGCAGTCGAAAAGATCGTTCCCGTGCGCGCTGAACTCGATGAGCAGAATAAATTCCCGATGGATATCATGAAAGCCCTGGCCCAGGCAGACCTGCTCGGCATCTACATCCCCGAGGAGTACGGTGGCCTCGGCAAACAGTCCCTTGAACTGTGCATCGCGGTTGAAGAGCTGTCCCGCGCCTGTGTGGGGGTTTCAACGAGCTATGCAGCCAATGCACTCGGAACCTATCCGATCCTGCTGTACGGCTCCGAAACCCAGAAAAAGAAATATCTTCCCGAGATCGCCTCAGGCAAGCGGCTTGTAGCCTTCGGACTCACGGAAGCGAACGCGGGCAGCGACGCCAGCGGCGTGCAGACAACAGCACGTCTCGACGGCAACGAGTATATCCTGAACGGCACGAAGCAGTGGATCACGAACGGCGGGGAAGCGGACGTGTATACGGTCATCGCCATAACGGACAAGTCAAAGGGCCCCCGCGGCGCTTCGGCCTTCATCGTGGAGAAAGGCACGCCCGGCTTCACCTTCGGTAAAAAGGAAAACAAGATGGGCATCCGCGCTTCATCCACGACCGAGCTCATTTTCAGCGACTGCAGGATCCCGAAGGAGAACCTCATCGCCAAGGAAGGCATGGGTTTCATCGTGGCCATGAAAACACTGGATAGCTCCCGCACCGGCGTCGGCGCGCAGGGGGTGGGCGTAGCACAAGGTGCCATCGACGAAGCGATTAAATTCGCGAGACACCGCGTCCAGTTCGGCCAGCCCGTTACCTCCTTTCAGGCGGTTCAGCACATGCTTGCCGACATGCAGACCCAGACCGAGGCGGCGCGTGCCCTCGTATACTCCGTTGCCCGCTTCGTCGACAGCGGCGCGAAGGACGTCTCGCGGGCCTCGGCCATGGCCAAACTCTTTGCAACTGACGTCGCCATGAAAGTCACGACCGATGCAGTCCAGGTCATGGGCGGGTCCGGCTACATGAAGGAATATCCCGTCGAGAAGATGATGCGCGACGCCAAGATACTCCAGATCTACGAAGGCACCAACCAGATCCAGCGCAACGTCATCGGCCTCGACATGGTGAAGGAAGCGACGAGACAAAAATAGGTTGTCGAGTTCACGGAGTTTGCTGATCTCATTGTGCGCATAGGTCCTTGTCCTCAATGAGCGCGAGGACGCAACGAACTCGATGAACTCTTTTTTTGGGGAAAAAACATGCACATCATCGTGCTCGTAAAACAGGTGCCCGACACATCGGAAGTAAAAATCAACCGCGAGACCAACACTCTTATCCGCGACGGCGTGCCGAGCATCATCAATCCCTTTGACCGGTATGCCATCGAGGAGGCACTCCGCCTCCGGGAGAAGCACGGCGGCAAGGTGACCGCGCTCACGATGGGGCCGCCCCAGGCTGCCGAGGCCCTCAAGGAGGCGGTATCGCTCGGAGTGGACGACGTGGTGCTGCTTTCGGACCGCAGTTTTGCAGGGGCTGATACCTGGGCAACGTCCTATGCGCTGTCCCAGGGGATCAGGAAAATCGGCGCGTATGACCTCATCATCGCGGGCAAGCAGGCCATTGACGGCGATACCGCGCAGGTGGGGCCCGAGACCGCGGACATGCTCGGCATCCCTTTCGTCGCGTATATCAAGAAGATCGAGGGCATCAGCGGGACAACAATGATCGCGGAGCGCATGATGGACGAGGGATACGACATCGTGGAGACCTCGCTCCCCGCTCTCATTACGGTGGTGAAGGAGATCAACGAACCGAGGGTGCCGTCGCTCAAGGGCAAGATGAAGGCGAAGAGCCTCAAGCTCGAACCGTGGTCTGCGAAAGATGTGGGGGCGGAAGAGGCCAAGTGCGGCCTGAAAGGGTCACCCACGAAAGTTGTGAAAATTTTCCCCCCCGCTCCGCGCGGCCAGCGGGAAATGCTGGCCGGCACCCTGGAAGAGCAGATAGCCACCGTCGTAAAAAAATTGAAGGACCAGTCGCTGATTTGAATTCATCCGTCACCAAGGAGTAATTCGTGAGCGTTCGCGTCATATCAGACACCTGCACCGGCTGTGAAACCTGCGTGTCAGCCTGCCCTTTCGGGGCGATCGAGATGCGCGAAGGCAAGGCGTTCATCACCGAAGCCTGCACTATGTGCGGGGCCTGCATCGATGTCTGCGAGTTCAAGGCCATTGAGCGGATCGCGGAAGAGACCGGCCCTGCTGCTGACCTGTCGGCATACAAGGGTGTCTGGGTGTATGCAGAGCAGCACAAGAGCGGCATTGCAAGTGTTACGCTGGAGCTCCTGGGGGAAGGCCGAAAGCTTGCCGACAAAAAGAACACCAAGCTGTCGGCCGTGCTCATCGGCAGCGGCATCAGGGACAAGGCAACAGAACTCATCGCCTACGGCGCGGACCTGGTCTATGTGGCGGATCATGAGGCGCTCAGGGACTTTAATGACGATTCCTATGCAGCGGTCCTGACAACGCTCGCTACGCAGCACAAGCCCGAGATCATCCTCGCGGGCGCGACTGCCATCGGCCGGTCGTTTTTCCCCAAGGTTGCCTCATCACTCCATACCGGCCTCACCGCCGACTGCACATCGCTCGATATTGACGCGGCCACAGGTCATCTGCACCAGACCCGCCCCGCCTTCGGCGGCAACATCATGGCCGTTATCGTCACGCCGGATCACCGCCCTCAGATGGCCACCGTGAGACATAAAGTCATGAAACCAGCGCCGCGCAACGCGTCCCGTACAGGCGACATTGTCGACATCACGTACACGCAATCCGGCGATCTGCGCACACGCGTGGTTAAAACTGTTGAGGATATCAGCGAGACCGTCAACATCTGCGAAGCGGACATTATTGTTGCCGGCGGCAGAGGACTGGGAAGCGCCAAGAATTTTCAGCTGATCCAGGAACTCGCGAAAGTGCTCG
>DATHDE010000165.1:0-3994 GCA_035490495.1 Nitrospirota bacterium | reverse complement strand
GAGCCAATGTTCGGATTCAGCGCAGCGCGCACCTGCCGCCACGGCCGCTTTCTTCACAGCCGCCACTTCTGCATCCGTATCGGTGTAAAAACGGTTGATGCATACGACCGGGTTGATGCCGGACTTGCGGATGACGTTGATCATATGGACCATGTTGGCGCAGCCCTTTTCGACGAGGCCCACGTTCTCCTTCGTATACTCATCAGGTATAGCCTTGCCCGCCACGACCTTGGGACCGCCTCCATGCATCTTCAGTGCTCGAATGGTAGTCGTGAGCACGGATACGTGGGGCTTGAGGCCGCTGAACCGGCACTTGACGTTCCAGAATTTCTCGAAGCCGATATCCGCGGCAAAGCCGGACTCGGTCACATGGTAGTCGAACAGCTTCAGGCCGATGCGGTCGGCGATGATGGACGACTGGCCCACGGCGATATTGGCGAACGGCCCGGCATGCACGAAGCAGGGATTGTACTCGGCCGTGCACATGAGCGTGGGATTGATGGTATTGCGCATGAAGGCGGCCATGGCGTTGCCGACTTCCAGATCGCCCGTAGTAACGGGCTTGCCGGACTTGTCAAAGGCGACGGTGATCTTGTTCAGCCGGTCCTTCAGGTCCGCGAGGTCCTTGGCAATGGACAAAATGGCCATGCACTCAGAGCCGACGGCAATGCCGAACTTCGACTGCATCATGAAGCCGTCCGTCCTGCCGCCGATGCCGATGATGATGTTCCGGAGGCTTTGAGCGCAGAAATCCATGATCCATCCCATCTCGATGCGGGTGGGGTCGATGTCGAGGCGCCGCATTTTGGTGAGCCGGGCCAGCTGTTCGTCGTTGTAGTTACGCTCGTGCTGCATGCGGGAGGTCATCGCCACCATGGCAAGGTTGTGGGCGTTCATGATGTCATTGATGTCGCCCGTGAGGCCGAGAGAAAATTCAGTCATGGGGATGAGGAGTGAATTACCGCCGCCGGCCGCAGTCCCTTTCACGTTCATGGTCGGTCCGCCGGAAGGCTGACGCAGGGCACCGCCAACGTTCACGCCGCGCTTGCCCAGGCCTTCCATCAGGCCGCAGGAAGTCGTGCTCTTGCCTTCACCCAGGGGTGTCGGCGTAATGGCCGTCACCTCGATATACTTTCCATCAGACTTGCCTTTCAGCCGATTGATGACCTTCAGGAAGTCGATCTTGGAAAGCCGCCCCATGGGTAGCATTTCGTCCTTCTGCAAACCCAGTTTGTCGCGCCACTGTTCCGGTGTGGGCATGTTCTTTTCCGATTCCTCTGAAATCTGCCAGTCCGCTAACTTTGTTGCATCGTACGACATAGCACTACCTCCCTTTCTTGAAGTATATATATGCGTTCCCCGTACACAAGTTAATGGTGTGGCACTACGCCTGCAATTGCATCCGGCGCTCCTAATAGCTTATCAATGCCTTCAACAGTTTCTCATTCATTTTGTGGACGTTTCTGCTCGCGGTGCGGGCGATGGCGCGCATGATCTTGTACATCAGCGCCGGATCACTGGTTTCCAGCTTCAGCAGGTCGTCTTTCGAGTACTCGAAGCAGAAGGTATCGTCGATGGCGGTTGCGTCGGCGCTGTGTATCTGGCGGCCCTCGACGACCGACAGCTCGCCGAAAAAATGATTTTGCGGCAGGACCGCAAGCGTCTGTCTCCACCCGTCGGACGTCATTTTGGATATCTCTACTTTGCCCTTCCGGATAAGGTAGAGTCCTTTGGTAGGATCGCCCTCCCTGAAAATAGTCGCCCCTTTGGCATAATCCCGGGAAACAATTTTGCCCGCGATCACATCCAGTTCGGCATCGTTCAGCTCGCTGAAGAGTGTTTGCAGCCTAAGTTCACTCTTGTTGCTCATGGCATAGCTCCAAACTCCGCTAGTGTATCAAAATTTTGCGTCAGTGTACATCGAAAATTTATCAGGGCTTGCAATTATGCCTTTTCGATCCGCACCGTTGCCACCTTAAGCTCCGGTATCTTGCAAATCGGGTCCAGGGCCGTGCTGCTCGTGAGTATGTTGGCAGCTGCCTCCCGGTAGTGGAACGGTATGAAAACTACACCGCGTTCCGGCCGGTTCGTAACCTGGGCCATCAGCTTGATGGACCCCCTGCGCGACGTTACGGAGACGCGGACCCCGTTTTCGAGACCAAGTGCCTGTGCGTCTTCAGTATTAATTTCCACGTAAGGCCTTCCTGCAACAGCTTCGATTGCCTCATTCCGTCTTGTCATGGTTCCCGTATGGTATTGAAAAAGCATTCTTCCTGTGGTCAGAATAAAGGGAAACGCCGTATCCGGCTCCTCCACAGGTGGACGGTACCGGACGTTCGTAAGACGGGCTTTTCCGCGTGGAAAACCGCCCTTGAAAAGATAGGGAGTGCCGGGGTGATTCGGCGTCGGGCACGGCCACTGGAGGCCCCCTTCCTCCTCGAGCCGGGAGTATGACATCCCCGCCACGGCAGGCCAGGCCTTGCCGATTTCCTGAAAGATCTCTTCAGTATGATGATATATCATTTCATAGCCCAGACGTTTTGAAATTTCAACGAGAATGACGGAGTCCTTCATAGCCTGTCCAGGAGGACTCACGATGCGTCTGACGCGCTGCACTCGGCGCTCCGTGTTCGTGAAGGTCCCCACCTTCTCGGCAAATGAAGTCCCGGGCAGGACAACATGCGCAAGCTCCGCGGTTTCGGTCAGGAAGATGTCCTGCACAATGAGCAGTTCCAGGGCGTTGAGCGCTTTCGCGGTATGCCCCGTGTCGGGGTCGGAAATGACCGGATTCTCACCCATAACATAGAGCGCCCGCACTTTCCCTGCGAGTGCTCCGTCGAGCATTTCATTCGCCATGAGGCCGTCGTGATCGGGCAATTTGACGCCCCAGAGCGCTTCGAACCGCTCGCGCACTGTCGGCACGGAAACGCGCTGATATCCGGGATACATGTTCGGCGAGCACCCCATGTCCGTCGAGCCCTGCACATTGTTCTGGCCGCGCAGCGGATTGACGCCCGACGACTCCTTGCCCAGATTACCGGTCACGAGCGCCAGGTTGGCGATCGCGAACACGTTGTCCGTGCCGTGGGAATGCTGCGTGATGCCCATGGTGTAATAGATGCCGGCCCGCTTTCCCGCTCCGTATATCCTCGCTGCCTCGATGATCTTTTCTTTTGGAACGCCCGAGACCGCTTCGGCCGCTGCCGGCGTATACTCCGCGATCGTCCTCCGGAATGATTCGTCGAACCCTTCGGTGTGCGATTTGATGAACGGCATGTCAATCAGTCCCTCGGCCAGGATCACATGCAGCATGCCGTTCAGAAGCGCCACATCCGTGCCCGGCCGCTGCCGCAGCCAGAGATGGGCGAAGCGAACAAGGGGCACCCGCCGCGGGTCGGCAACGATCAATTTCGCACCTTTGCGGACCGCCTTGATCATTCGCAGCGCAACAATAGGATGATTTTCCTTTGTGTTCGATCCGATGACGAACAGGACATCGTTGTTTTCGATCTCCGCCAGGGAGTTCGTCATGGCGCCCGAACCGAATACCGTGGCCAGACCGGCCACCGTGGCGCTGTGTCAGTACCGGGCGCAATGGTCGACATTATTCGTACCGACGGCCGCACGCATCAATTTCTGAAAAAGATAATTTTCCTCGTTCGTGCACCGCGCTGAAGACAGCCCGGCAATTGCGTCCGGGCCGGCGTCGCTGCGGATCTTCCGGAGGCGGTCGCCGATGAACGAAAATGCTTCGTCCCATGAAACAGGAACGAGATCATTGTTTTTTCTGATGAGCGGCGTTGTCAGCCGGTCGGGGCTGTGGATGAAGGAAAAACCGAAACGGCCTTTGACGCAGAGCCAGCCTTCGTTGAGGGTATCAGGCCGGGATGACGCGCGGATCACTTCGTTTTTGACTACATCATACGTGATCGAACATCCGCACCCGCAATAGGGGCAGATGCTCTCCACCGAACGGACATCGCGCGTACGGCCT
>DATHDE010000164.1:0-7926 GCA_035490495.1 Nitrospirota bacterium | reverse complement strand
AAACACCTGCTCAATGGGCGGCGTTTATCAAAAAGTACCGTGCCGAGATGGCTGCGCCCGAGAATGTCCATGCCATTGAACTGCTCGCCACGCTGTCCCATCAAACCAACTTTTCCGTCGGCTGTTACTGCGAACATGAGCAGCATTGCCACCGTTCGGCGCTGCGGGCATTGCTTGTCGAGAAAGGCGCCAAAATTGCCAGGCACTAGCTTTGCCGCCTGAAAACGCGATGATATAATGAGAGTAGACACGAACAGGAGGCGTACCATGGATCCGGTTGTTCATTTTGAGATACCCTACAACGAAGCCAAGCGAATGGTTAAGTTCTACAGGAACGCGTTCGGCTGGGAGATGCAGATGCTGGGCGAGGAAATGGGGAATTATGTTCTTGCGACAACGGCTGAAAGCGGCAGGACAGGCCCGAAGAAGCGCGGCCGCATCAACGGCGGATTTTTCCCGAAAAAACCGGACTGGCCTGCACAATATCCGTCAGTCGTTATCGCTGTCGACGACATGGCGAAATCGATAAAGAAAGTGAGCAAGGCAGGCGGGAAGGTGCTCGGCGAGCCGATGGATATTCCGGGGGTGGGACCCTATGTATCGTTCATCGATACGGAAGGCAACCGCATCAGCATGCTGCAGCCTCTTCGCCGGAACAGGCCCGGTACAAAGAAGAAGGCATTGAAATCGAAAGCGCGCAGGAAACAATAAAGAGCGCATTATAAGACTACGACTTGCTGAAAGAAGGTCGTCATGAGCACGTGGTGGAAAAAGCGCTTCCCAAAGGGGGGGCTGCTGTGAAAAAAATTTTGGCTGATGAAAAATTGGTCGCCTACTGCGGTCTTTATTGCGGGGCGTGCAGAAGGTATCTGAGCGACACGTGCCCGGGATGCGGCAAGAACGAAAAGGCAACGTGGTGCAGGATAAGGAAATGCAACATCGAGCATTCGCTGTCGGGCTGCGCCGAGTGTTCGGAATTCTCCGATGTCAATGGATGTAAAAAATTCAACAATCCCCTGTCCCGGGTGTTTGGATTTATCTTCCGGTCGAACCGCAAGGCAGGTGTTGACCGTATCCGGTCAGTCGGCAGGGATCGATTTGCAGCGGAACTGGCCGGGTTAAAGAGGCATTCCCTGCCGCGGTAGGCGGAGCCTGCTCCAGCAGGAGCCGCATAAACGAACTTGCCGGATGGCCTGGGAAATGATTCTTCCGGGGGGCTGCTCCCCTGGTCAGCTTCCCTTCTTGCAAATACATCGTTCTTGTAGTACTCTGCTACCATGCAAGATGCGCTGATGCGGGGAGGCCTCTTTCCCGCATTTTTCCAATTCCATTCGCGAAAGGGCTTGTTATGAACATCGAGATTACCACGCAAGAGTACCGCGATCTGCTCGACATCCTTCATATTGCCGACGTGGTCATGTCCGGCCACCGGAGGGAGGAGGACCCGCGCAGCGCCCGGCACCGCACGCTTTTACGGAAGCTCTACTCACTGGCCAGGGGCGAGGGACTTGACGCATTGATTCGCCAGGATGCCGTGACACAGACGTATGCCCTGACGGAGAAATTCGAAGAGAATACGATCGCTCACGCCATGATCGATGAGTTCAGCGATCATCTTTTCTGGGATGCACTGATCACGCGGCTCTCCGTGCGCGACGCTGCCGAGAATGCCGGCGGCCTCGATCGCCTGAATGCCATGTCCGATAACGAGCGGCAGGCTGTTGAAGGGCCCGTCCGGCAGCACTATATGAGCGAGTTCACGAAAAACGGCATTGCCAATCTCGTGGTGGTGGAACGGTTCGATGCCGGAACGGGAACGCACGTCAGGACATCGGATTGACCGCCTGCCGAACAGCTATCTCCGAAGTGAAGGAAATCTCTCCATGAGCGCCGAATATACGCTTTTCAAAACGCCGCTGGGGGTCTGCGGCGTTGCGTGGAGGCGCCGGAACCCGGAACTGCGCGTGACCGCATTGCAGCTTCCCGAGGCCACGCCGCGCCTGACGGAATCCCGCATTGTGCGCACAACGTCCGCGGCAAAGGCAAGGATCGTTCCTGCGCAGATCAGAACGCTCATAAAGCGGGTGAATCTGCATTTCAAGGGAGAGGCGCAGGATTTTCAGGACGTGGCCGTTGACATGGAAAGCGCGGGTCCGTTCATGAAAAAAGTGTATCAGGCCGCCCGCAGGGTTCCTGCGGGCGCAACCGTGACATACGGAGAGCTTGCTGCCGCAGCAGGCAGACCCGGGGCTTCACGGGCCGTGGGACAGGCCATGGGCAGGAATCCCGTGCCCCTCATCATTCCGTGCCACCGCGTGCTGGCAGCCGGAAACAGGCCCGGCGGATTCTCCGCGCACGGCGGCATCGCAACCAAGGCGAAGATGCTCGAACTCGAGGGCGTGTTGATCGAGGCGCCGCCCGTCATCAGGTCGATGCGGGACATGAAGAGGGCCGCGTCGCTGCTCGCGGCCAAAGATGCCCGCCTTCGCCCTGTTCTGTCGCGGCCCATTGAATTCAGAGTCAGGCCGGAGCACTCGCCCTATGAAGTGCTGGTCGAGGCGGTGGTGCACCAGCAGCTTTCGCCGAAAGCCGCCGCAGCCATACTGGATCGGGTCGCCGCGCTGTATGCCGGATCGAGGATTCCCGCTCCCTCGGATATGGTCAAAACACCGGACCGTCGATTGAGGGGCGCCGGCCTGTCGCGGTCGAAGACAAAGGCAGTCAAAGACATCGCCGCAAAAACAGTGGACGGTCTCGTGCCCCCGATGCATGAGATGCGGTCCCTCAGCAACGAGACCATCATCAAGCGGCTCGCATCGATTTACGGCGTCGGACGATGGACCGTCGAAATGATGCTCATCTTCAACCTCGGACGCATGGACGTGCTGCCGGTCGACGACTTTGCGTTGAGGAAGAGCGTTGCCCGGGTGTACGGGATGAAGGCCATCCCCACGCCGAGGCAGGTCAGCGAAATAGGCGAGGCGTGGAAGCCGTATCGCACGGTGGCCTCGCTGTATCTCTGGAACGCCATGGAATAAAAAAAGCCGGCAGCTCTCTCCGCCGGCCTGCGTCCGGGACCGGACAGCATTGCAGCCGTTCTGTCGCGCCGAGATCCCGGCCGCCCCCGATACAGAGTGGTAGCCGTCTGCATGCCGCGTGTTTTTTCCGCAGGACTGTCTGATTCGCAACCCTTGACCTTGCAGGGCAACAGAGAGATAATATAATCGTTTCGGCATTCCCGAAGCGGGCATGTCTTGCCCCTCGGAGTTTCAGGAGGAACAGGGATGAGTGAGGAGATTCTCTGGCGCAGGCTCGACCGGCCGGGATCAGATTATGCGCGGCTGTCGCATGATGAAAGCGGCTGGCGTCTGGCAGGCGTATCTCTTTTTCAGCATGAGGGGAAACCGTGCAGACTTGACTACACGATCCTCTGCGATGCCCAGTGGCAGACGCAGGCCGGCTGGGTCACGGGCAGGTGCGGTGAGAAGAACATTGACGTCGAAATTCTCGTGGACGACCACCGTACCTGGTGCATCAACGGCGCCGTCCGTCCGGACGTGTCCGGAAGCATCGATCTCGATCTGCATTTCAGCCCCGCGACATGCCTCTTCCCCATTCACCGCTTCAAACTGCCCGTCGGCGGCCAGGCAACGGTAATTTCTGCCCGGCTGTGCTTCCCGGATTTCACGCTTGAGCCTTTAGAACAGAGCTACCTGCGGGCCGACCAGGACACGTACCACTACGAAGCCGGACACGGTAAATTCAAAACCGAGCTGAAGGTAAACGGCTCGGGTTTTGTTACGCATTTTCCCGGGTTCTGGACGGTGGATTAAAGCAGAAATCGTTTCCTCCCGCGGCAATGCCTGATAGAATCCCCATCATCGGCACGCAAGGCGCGCGAACAAAAGAGAGATATCTGTCCGAAAGCATTATCCCGCAGATGCAGTGAATCTTTGTCGCTACCGCCCCCTCCGCGCTCAACGCTGCTCACTAAAACCTGCATACTCCCACTGCTGCAGCAAAGCTTTCCCTGCTGAGTTCAACTGTCGATGCATCACTTCTTCGCAGGACCTCACGTGCGTCACGGAAGGCGGACATGCGGGCATGTCAGGCAGACTGGAGCAGAAACGTGCATAAGCCGCACGAACGTTATATCCGAACAGCCGGGCCGGGTAAAATCGGGGTTGAGAAGTGGCTCCTCGCCGGTTTCTGTCCCGGGGGAGGAGAAACAGAAACTCGGCGAGGAACGGGAGGGGTACTGTCCGAACTTTACTGCGTGAGAAAAGAATAGTAAAGGTACTATTCACCTTGAAGTACTTTTTCACGGCTCAGGGATAGCTTGCCATTCCTGTTAAAGTTTTCCGCGGTAATACCGATAATAAATACAGGGATACGTGTCCGTAAAATCCGTACCGTAAGAGCGCTGCCTGTTTGTCGTATCGTTTCAAAGGTGCAGAGAGAAGGTACAGAGCCAAGCCATGTTTGTATTGTCAGAATATCACTTCAGCCTGCTTGCCTGGACGAATCTGATCGTTGCCCTGATCGTGTTCTATCTTGGAATATCGGTCTTCGTCAGAGAGCGCTACACTCCGGTGAGCAGGGCGTTTCTGGTTATGTGTTTCTCCACGGGACTCTGGCTTTTTTGCATCTCTTTTGTTATCGCCGCCGTGCATCAGGATTTGGCGCAGAGATGGGGAACACTCGTCTATATCGGCGAGCCCTTGATCCCCGCAGCAGTGTTTCATTTCACCGTGCACGTGCTGCAGCAGTATGGACGGCGCAAAATGCAAGTCCGCATGGCCTGGGTCGCATCGTTCGTTTCCGTTGTTATGCTGGTATCGACGGATGTTCTGTATTCCGGACTTCATCTCTATTCGTGGGGATTCTATCCGAAGCTCAGCGGAAAATCGATTATCTTTGTCGGTTATTTCCTGTTCGTCATGGTGATCGTTCTGCGGATGTTTAGGGATGAATACAAGGCCGTTCGGCCGCGCACCGTGCGCTGGTTTCGTGCACGCGGGTTTCAGTGGTCCATTCTGTCGGCATATCTGGGTTCCATAGATTTTCTCCCGTCATACGGCGTGCCGATCCCTCCTGTCGGCGCCGTGTTCGTTTTGGCAGCCTGCATCCTTGCGGCGCGAGCGGTCTGGCGCTACCGGTTCGTCGACGTGACCCCCGCGCTTGCCGTGAATACGATCATCGACACCATGAGCGACGCGCTGCTCATTGTCGATCCCGAGGGCGTTATCAGGCACTCGAACAACGCGGCGGAGCGCTTGTTCAATATGCGGAAGCACGTGCTGGAAGGGAAGGAAGTGGCAGACGTGCTTTCTTCGGAAAATTGCGCGTGCGGCGTCCAAGGACTGTTCTGCAAAACCGACGTCCACGCCTTTGAAACAATATACGACGGCGGGCCTGCCGGACCGCGCATGCTGACCGTTTCGGCATCCCTGATACGCGACCGGGCACAGAAACCCGCTGCTATCGTGTATACGGCCCAGGACGTGACAGACAACCGGCAGGCCGAGGAAAAAATACGGTTCCTCGCCTATTACGATCCCCTCACCGGGCTGCCGAACCGCACCTTCTACAAGGAGATCCTCGGCCGCGCCATCGCCTATGCCAAACGGCACAAGGTTGTGATGGCCACGATGTTCATCGATCTCGATTCGTTCAAGCAGATCAACGACACCTATGGACACTGCACGGGCGACGAACTTCTCAAGGTCGTGGCCATGCAGCTGACCAAATGCGTGCGCAAGACCGATTATGTGGCCCGTTCCGACGACGAACGGGTACCCGACACGGTCTCGCGCCTCGGGGGCGACGAATTCATCGTGCTTTTGAACGAGATCCGTGAAGGGGGCGATGCGGCGCGTGTGGCGCTCCGGATTCTCGACATGCTGTCCCGGCCGCTCGTTGTCGGCGGACATGAGGTTTTCATCTCGGCCAGTATCGGCATATCCCTCTTCCCCGGCGATGGCGAAACGGTCGACGTTCTGCTCAAGAACGCCGATGCAGCCATGTACGTCGCAAAGTCTTCGGGGAAAAACCGGTACCAGTTCTACTCCAACGAGATGAACAGCTCCTCCCGCAACCGGCTCGACATGGAAATGGAACTGCAGAGCGCCGTGGAAGCGCAGCAATTCGTCGTGTATTATCAGCCGCGCTACGATCTGGGAAGCAACGCACTCGTGGGCATGGAGGCGCTGGTCCGCTGGGATCATCCCTCGCGCGGAATCCTGCTCCCTGAGGAGTTCATTCCCCTTGCCGAAGAGACAGGGCACATCATCCTGCTGGGCGAACAGGTCCTGCGCGCCGCCTGCATGCAGGTAGCAGAATGGATAGCCGAAGGCAGGAAGGCGGTTCCCGTAGCAGTCAATCTGTGCGGCAGACAGTGCAACGAGCGGCTCGTCGAAACCATCGGGCGGCTCCTGTCGGAAACCGGGCTCGAACCCCGATTTCTGGAACTGGAAATCACGGAACGCGCCATCATGAAAGATCCGGACAAAGTCCTTCCGCTGGTGAGGGACTGCAGGAGCAAGGGGATACGGGTCTCCCTCGACGATTTCGGGACGGGGTTTTCATCCCTGGGACAGCTTCGCGATCTTCCCCTCGATGCGCTCAAGATCGACAGGTCGTTTGTGATGAATGTGATGAAGAACGAACGCGATGCAGCCGTGGTCAGGACGATCATTGCGATAGGCCGCAACCTCGGCCTCAGGGTTATTGCAGAGGGAGTTGAAAACGAAGCGCAGCTTGCGCTTGTCCGCTCCTTCGGGTGCGACGAAGCGCAGGGGTTCCACTTCAGCGAAGCCGTTCCCGGGTCGAAAGCGGTGAGGTATATTGAGGAGCACGGCAAACGCCGGACGAAGCGCAGCGCCGGTTTCGACGGGCAGCAGGTGACCGCAGACTACTATCAGATCTAGCAAACGCCGCAGGCAGAACAGCCTACGTGTTCCCGCCGGTCGTGTGAATCATCCCGTCTTTCATGAACAATCGGACATCCGCAAGTCGCGCGGCCTGGTCGCGGTCGTGTGTCGTCAGAATGACGGTCGTGCGGCCGTTTTTCTTCATCGCCGCAATGATCGATTCGATGATCTCCGTGTTTTCCTGGTCGACGGAAGCGGTTGGTTCATCCAGAAAAAGGATCTCGGGCCTGATGGCAAGCGCCCGGGCGATGCCGAGGCGCTGGGTCTCCCCGCTCGACAGCGTGAGGGCGCGCTGATGCATCTTGTGCTCCATGCCTACGAAGGCAAGGCTGGCCCTTACTTCCCGTTCGATTTCCCGGCTCCTCATGCCCCGGATGGCGAGTCCGTACGCGACATTTTTATATACCGTCGTATTGAACACGCCGGTCCGGGCGAGAACCAGCGACAGGCGTCGCCGCAGTTCAAGATCATGGGGAAGCGGAGCCCCGTTGTCGTAGAAGGATATGTCCCCGCCGTCCGGACCTTCCAGCAAGGCGCAGATTCTCAGGAACGTGGATTTGCCGCATCCGTTCGGCCCCATCAGGGAATAAATCCTCTGCCGCTCGAATGAGACGGTGCAATCTTTTAAAATCTCCCTGGCATCGTAGGATTTCCTGATATGTGAGACAACCAGTTTCACCAGTGCCGCTCCCTGAAACGTGAATAAACGTCGCTGCCGCGAGGAGGCGAAAGATAATCCGGCTCAGCCGCAACCTCTTTCTTCTCCTGCCTCTTGCGGGTCGTTACGGCCATTGCTCCCTGTAGATGCTCTCTTATTTTGAGTTCCTTTTCTGAACGGCATGCAGCGCCGTGTTGATGACGAACGAAATCAAAAGCAAGATGATGCCTAGTGCCAGAGCGAGTTCGAAATTGCCCTTGTCGGTTTCAAGCGCGATGGTCGTGGTCATGACGCGCGTGTAGCCTGCGATGTTGCCGCCAACGATCAGGATGGAGC
>DATHDE010000163.1:0-10267 GCA_035490495.1 Nitrospirota bacterium | reverse complement strand
TTTTGGCAGAAGAGGACATTATCATTTTGGGATTACATGACGTTGGATGGCATTCGAGGCCGGCCCGGCAAAATGCAGAAACACGCGTCATGGCAGAGAAGCCCCCTCCGGCAGGAAACGGAGGCCCCTTATAACAACGCGACCTCCCGGAACTGCTTACCCGCAACGCTTCGTTTTTTAGGGCCGCGGGAAACGCTTTCCACCTCCGGCGGAAGCCGGGGACGCCAGGACGCGGGATTGCAAAGAGCGCTTTTTTGCAACGAAACAATCTCTTATTTGCTTTCATTCTAAACTCCGGGTCCTCCCCGCTTCGTTTGCAAAGGCTTTTTCAGCGACCCGCTGATGAGAAGCGCATCTTCTCCTGAGAAGCGCACTTGATTCTTATTCATTCTCATTATATAATCCGACTATTGGCTTCATTCCTCCGGGAGGCACCCGGCGATTTTGAGGCCGCCTTTTCCACCAGGCCGCGCGAGCGGCCGCGCATCAATACGAGGGGACCATGGCGTTTACCGGCGATCTGGAACACCTGAATATCGTGGACATCATCCAGCTGCTCAACGCGACGCGCCAGTCGGGCGTTTTTTCCGTCAAAGGAACCAAAGCCGTGAGCAGGATCGTGTTCAGGAAAGGACACATCGTCGGCGCCAATCATATCGACAACAGGGTTCGCATCGGCTCCGTCCTGGTCAAAACAGGAGCTATAACGATCGACGACCTCCAGGAAGTGCTGAGGGCCATGAAGACCACTGACGCCAACCGCATGCCGCTTCTTGCCACGCTGGTGCAGACGGGCAAGCTGAAGCGGGAGGACGCATTGCGGGGGCTGAAAAAACTGGTCGAGATGACGATCGTCGAACTGATGGGCTGGCCCAAGGGAACGTTCATGTTCGACACGGACGCGGTCGTCGTCGCTCCCGAAGGCGCACAGGACCTCGAAGTCGACGCCCAGATGGTCCTGATGGACGCACTCCGCATGTTCGACGAGCGTGAGCGGGACCGCTCCGAAGGCAAGGACGTGCCATCCCTGGAAGCCCTCTACAGCGATGTCATCCCGGCGGAAATCATAGAAGAGGAGAAATCGGATACTTCCACGATCACCGCGGACGATCTCGGGCTCAGCGACCTGGACCGGCTCGAGAAGCGCATCCCCCGCGCGGTCACCGACGTGGAGGTCTTCGATCCCGTCGAGATCCACCGCCGCAAAATCAAGGAGCTCCTTCCCGGTTTTTCCCCGGCTGAACAGGATGCTTTTTTTTCCTTTCTCAGGAAGTCCCTGGCCAACAAAGCCGGCCCCGACTCCGCCAAACAGGCGGGCAAGGCCATCATCCTGTTCAGCGATGATACGCTCATCCGGCATTCCGTCATGTCTTTTTGCAATGACGAGGGAGTGCTCGTCTTCTCGACGGACGATGCGCAGGAGCTTGACCGCATTGTGTCGCAGTGCCTCCTGTCCGCACGGATGCCGGTCGTCGTTTTCGACAATCCCGCAACCGGCGGCGACGGTTTTTCGCGAAAGAAGGTGGGCGATGTGAGAACGCAGGTGCGGGAAAAGTTCTCGTCAGTCCCCGTGGTCCAGTTCGCCTCTGCCGGGGACAACGACTTCATCCTTCAATCGTACCAGCAGGGCGTGCAAGCCGTTCTCCCCAAACCGTCACGGGAGGACCGGAGAGAAACATACGTCCGCGACATAATCGCATTCCTCGAAGCATTCAGGACGTATATCAAGAGCCTGCAGTACGGGCAGGATGATGCCGACATCTTCGGCAGAAAACTTCGGGAAGGCATCACCTCGCTGCGGGGGATCACCAATCCCTCTGACACGACGCTCGTGGTCCTTGCGGCCGTTTCCGAACCGTTCGAACGCGCCGTCACGCTCCTTGTCCGTCAGGGGGATTTGACGGGTGAGCGGGCCATCGGGTTGACTTCCGACAAGAGCATGGGGCCGACTCCGGCCGACCGGCTGAAGATCCCCCTCGCAAAACCTTCGGTCTTCCGCGACGCCGTCGAAAAAGCCCGCGTTTACTACGGAGAAAGCGGCGATGAAACGCTCAGGCAATTTTTCACGGATATCGGAAAGCCGTTGAGCCCCGTCATTCTCCTCCTGCCCATCGTGTGCAACAGCAAGGTCGTAGCGATGATCTATGGAGATTTCGGAAAGAAAGAGCCTGCTCCCGTACGGACCGACATGCTCGAAATCCTCGCCCAGCAGGCGGGCATCGTTCTGGAATATCTCGTGTTCCGCAGGCAGGCTGCAAAGGCGGCGCAGAAAACCTAAAGGGCCAGGGTCAAGGGGCAGGAAACCAGGGGTCAGGGTAAGTGTCGGGTCAGAATAAGCATAGAGAAAGCATGTGAAGAAAAAAATCCTTTTAGTAGTTGCATAATTAATTTTAACATTCATAAAAAAAGTCATCCCCGAATGCTTCTATCGGGGATATGGTTTTAACACCCTATTCCCGATTACGGCCTCGGGAATGACTTTTGTATATATTGAGACCGTTAATGAGGGTTTGTATTATTTTTAAGAACGGAGGGAAAAGGTGGCCTTAGACAATGCGGTCTTCAACCAGATTCTCAATATAGCGTTCGACAAGAAAGTCTCGGACATCCACTTCGAGGTCGACAATCCGCCCATGTTCCGGGCGCGCGGCCACCTCATCCGGTCGAAGCTTCCGAACATGACGAAAAAGGACGCTGAATTCGTCGCAACCACGGTCCTGGCCCAGCACAACCGCAAACTGCCCGAGGACATGGAGGAGCTCGACACGTCCTATACCTTCCCGAACGTCGGCCGTTTCCGCGTGAGCATGTTCCGCCAGCGCGGCAATCTCGGGGTTGTCATGCGCGTCATTCCGCACCAGATCGGCACGTTCGCGGAGCTGAATCTTCCGCCCATCCTGGGCAGGATCGCGCAGGTCCCGAACGGCCTTATCCTCGTCACCGGGCCCACGGGCAACGGGAAATCGACGACACTCGCATCGATGATGCGGTTCATCAACGACAATTTCGACTACAACATCGTTACCATCGAGGACCCCATCGAATTCCTGTTCACCTCGAACAAAAGCTGCATTATCCAGCGCGAAGTGGGCATCGACACGGACAGTTTCGGCGTGGCGCTCCGCTCCGCCATGCGCATGAACCCCGACGTCATCATGGTCGGCGAAATGCGCGACATCGAGACCATCGACGCCTGCGTGAAGGCAGCCGAGACAGGCCACGTGGTCCTGTCCACGCTCCACACGCACAATACCGCGTCGTCCATCAGCCGCATCGTGGGCTACTTCCCTCCCCCGTCCCAGGACAATGTCCGGCAGCGGCTGGCGGAAAGCCTCGTTGCCGTCATTTCGCTGAGGCTCGTGCGCGGGAAAAAGGACGAGGTCGTCATGCCTGCCGTTGAAGTGATGTACGCCACCTCCACCATCAAGGCGTGCATCAGGGACAACCACCTCGACGAGATTGAGCAGCACATCGAAAAAGGCCGCGACGAGTACGGCATGCAGACCATGGACCAGCACCTGATCGAGCTCTGCAGGGCCGAGCTCATTACCCTGGACGAGGCAAAGCGCACTTCGCGCTCGAAGGACCTGGAGCGGAAGCTGATGTACAGCTGAGGGAGGGATTGAGCAAGCGTCACTTCCCTTGACATTTTTTTGCAACGTCAAAGGAATGATCCCGCTGCGCTCTTTTAAATAAGCGGCAAGTGATTCCCTGGTTGCTGAATACTATTATTCAGTTGAAAATGCTAAATCAAGAAAAGGAGGATAGGGCTTATGAACAAGAGAGGGGCAGCAGCATATGCATTCGTCATGGTCTTGATACTGGTGACGCCGTCGGCGTACGGCGAAAATGTCGCTTCAGACTCCATGGCAAATAAACTCAATGAAGTCCTGCTCCAGGCGCAGTCGCAGAAAGACTGGCAGACATCGGCAGATGATGTTTTTACCATGATCAAGGAAAAAAAGACGGATTTCTTGATCGTAGATGTGAGGCCCAATCCGCAGGAATATAAGACGGCACATATCGTCGGCTCCATCAGCATTCCTCACTTTGAGATCCTGAAACCGGAGAACCTCGCAAAGCTTCCAAAGGGCAAAAAAATTATTCTGGTCTGCGCCACGGGCCAGACCTGTAACCTCCCTATTGTAGCTCTGCGTGCGCTCGGGTATGACGTCTATAGCATGAGATTCGGGTATACAGCGTGGATCAAGGATTATCGAGGCGCGAAGCTCATGCAGGATGCCATTCAAGGAGCTGCGACAAAGAATTACCCGGTTGAAAAATAAGCTGACCTCCAATGGTTAGAGGGTCGCTTCTTTATCCTGAGTATTGCCACCATCAGAGAAGCGACCCTACTCCCCCCACCTTTTTCCCCTGAACGAGGCGAAGCGCACTTCGCGTTCGAGGGACCTGGAGCGGAAGCTGATGTACAGCTGAGGGCGGAGTGCCCTTGTGAAAAACAAAAACGCCATGCGGAACGATGGTCGCTCCGCATGGCGTTTTGTATGGCTTCTGCAGTTGTCTCAGAATCCGATCATGAACCGCGTCGTGAATCCGTCATCCTTGAGAGTTGCAATATTCGGAGTGCTTTCTTTATCCTTGAACTCATGATTGCGATACTCGGCGGCGAACTTCACGGTCTGTTTTATGAGGTACTGAAAGCCGACGACTTCGTCCGTTTCCTCGGCTTTGGTAGCCGGATTATGCCCGTCGTTAAAGCTGTTTCCATTGATGTAATCATACCGGCCGTATACAATCGCCTTTTTTGAGATCTGCCAGTTCAACTGGTGGAAGCCGCCCGACCATTTGTATTCTTTTCCGTACCCCGTCGGGTTGCTTTCCCTGTTGAACATAAACTGGTTCTCCAGCCATACGGGAATGCCGAACGGCGCGAGGCTCAGCGTCATGTCCGGACCGATCCGCCGCATCCTGTTGGCGGATTGCACTCCTGACATGACCCCGCCGGCCGCGCCCGCGGTGCGGATATCGTCGCTGTAGGTATCCGGGCTGTAATATGCGAACGCCCCGAGGGTCTGATTGAACCATCGCACGACAAAGCGGCCGTACATGTCTTTATTACTGTTGTTGTCCGCCTTGCCGTTGCTTCCGTTCGCGACACCAAGGTGGTATTCCATCCAGAACGTTTCCTTTTTGCCGAGCACCTGTTGTCCGGGCACGATCATACCCATGACTTCCACAAACGTCTGCGGTTCGCTCAGCCGGAATAAGGAATCAGCCTGATCAGCCGAGAGAAAATCGTCGACTTTTTTCGGACTGATCAGATCAAGAGCCCTGCGTTCATAGATGGGGTATTGATTGACGGAAAGGCGCACTTTTCCGGGTGAATAGGCAAGCGGCGGATGGCTGATGCCGCCCAGGAGGTTGAAACTGTCACGCGGTGCGCTGGCCCCGAGCAGGTTGTTCCAGAAAAACTTCGCCACTTCAAATGCAGGCGTTTCAGACTTGAACTGCAGGTCCCTTCCGCCCGTCGTATCGTTCGCCTCACCAGGCCCTGTGGGCGTAAACTCCCAGGCTTTGGTTTCGTACATGGGAAACTCCATGAACGCGGACAGGTGCTCCCCGAGCGGCGTAGTCAGAAAAATGCTCGCGTCCTCGAGACCTATGCTGGATGCCGTGCGTGTGTTTGTCGTTCCGTTCGAAGCGTTCCGGGTCTCTCTTCGGTAGTCAAAACCAACACCGGTAATCATGGACAGCGGCAGCGTGGACGGGATGACAGCGCCGTTCCCGAGGTCGACATCTTTTTCAACAGGCGTCAGGTCATTCCCGTTGAACGCGCGGTACCCGCTCAGCCGGAACGTGACACCATTCCCGTTCAATGCCCCCCACATCGTATGGCACCCCGAGCATTCAATATTGTACCTGCGGGAATAATTCGGCACGGCCCAGGCTTCAGGCATGAGCAGCAGGAATGCGGTTATTGCTGCAACCACAACAGCAATCATTCTAAACATTCGATTCATGATTTCTCCTCCCGGTTATTTTTATGATGCCCTGATGAACGCGCACGATCGTTCAGAAAACAGACCCCTCCCTTCCTCTCTTTATTTCATGCTCGTCACCTCCGCACACATACTAGGAAAGAAAGAATGCCCGTGAACGGGGATAGGTCGATGAAGGCCTGGACAGCAGCGGTCTTTCACGGGCAAAATAGTGACAATTCCGTTTCGTGCCGCATACACTGTACGCTTGATGCATGGCGAGGACAATAGAAAATGTGTTCACAATTATCGCTTCTATGTGAACTGTACTTCACATCCCTGCTTTTATTGCTGAGAGCGCAATTTCAGACGAACAAGGAGCTACCGCGGTTTTAGCCGGAGGGGTGTCATACAAAAAAGCATAGCATAATCTGAATGCGATTTCAGGGTTCATGAGGGCGGGATTTTTGTTGCATTATCGCTAAAGAAGCATTTGCTCGAGCGTTTTCAGGCAACCGATTAATCTCATGCCTTCTTTGGTCAGGGTGTAGTTCTTATCACTGTCTTGTTCCACGATGTCTGTTTCTTTTAAAATTTTCAAGTGAAATACTATCTTCGTATGGTCATCGACGCCGAGTTCCCGTGTTATCTCCATTAAGCGCATGTTTTTTCTAGCGTACAGAAGTTTAAGGATGTCTCTTCGCAAGGGATTCGCAATGGACGTCAGGGTCTTGTCAAGATCGCATTTTCTGGCGCTCTCCTCGAACTTTGCCTCTTCGAGCACCCGGCGTACTGTCGTGAGCAGGTCGGTAACCTTGAACGGCTTTGAAACATAATCGCTCGCGCCCTTTTTAATTGCATCCACGGCGTTTTCGATGGTCGCGAAAGCAGTAATGATGACCACTTTCGTTTTTGGATGTTTCTCGCGGAGTTCGGTCAGCGCGTCGATTCCGCTCATTTTCGGCATCATATGATCGAGCAGGACGACATCGAACTCCTGGGTCTTGCATTTTGCAAGTGCTTCCTTTGCATTCGCCGCGCTCTCAGTCGCATACCCCGCGCCTTTCAGAAAATCGGTCACGTACGTCCTGAATTCCGCGTCGTCATCAACGATGAGTATCTTTTTCATAGTGCTCCTTGTTCGGCAGCCTGATCGTGACCGACGTCCCTTTATCTGCTTCGCTGGATATGTGGATGGTCCCGTGATGCTGCTGAATGATGCCGTAGCAAAGGGACAGCCCCAGTCCGGTCCCCTGCCCGATCTCCTTTGTCGTAAAAAAAGGATCGAACACTCTCGATACATGCTCATCGGCAATGCCGACCCCCGTGTCCTCGATCCGTACGTGAACAAAGCGCTCGTCGGATGAGGAAGCAAGTGTGATGCTGCCTCCCTCGGGCATAGCCTCGAGAGAATTCGACAGGACATTAATGAACACCTGCTCCAGTTTTCCCGGATCGCCCATGATATCCGGAATCTCAGTAAGGTTTTTTCGTATTTCGACGCCGTTTAATTTGTAGTGCAGCAGGGTAAGTGCGCCATCGATCACTTTGTTGACATTGAGCGGGATAAATTCCATCTCCCGTTGACGTGAAAACTGAAGCAGTTCCTGGGCGATCATGGATGCCCGGTCAATGTTTTTTTCCACGGCATCCAGTTTTTTGACAGCTTCGCTGACATTTTCGTTCGTGCTCAATCCGGTTTTTAAAGCCTGGATGCCGAGTGATGCGTTCGTGAGCGGGCTGTTGATCTCATGGGCGATGCCCGCTGCAAGCTGCCCCAGAGAAGTAAGCTTCTCCGCCTGGACAAGACGCCGCGTCTGCAGTTCCATCTTCCGGCGCGCTTCAATGTCGAAGATGTTCAACGCCTTGGAGATAAAGTACGTAATAAAAAACGCTGATGCACCGCGCAGCAATTCAGCCGGAACCGGCAACACTGTCTGCGTCGGACTCGAGGGGAATAATCCGCCGAACACTGCATAGGCACTGAACATGATGCCGGCATACATGAGATTCGTGGATGTCGAGCGGCTCAAGCGAATCACTTCCCGGGAATAAGCAATCAAGCCATACGCTGTCAACAGGGCACCGACGAAGCAGAAGGTGAGTCTCGCCCCCGCATCCGCATAGATGACGAGCGAAATAGTATTGTACTGCCCGCCCCCGCGAAGGCCGCGCCACCACACATAGGAGACCCAGGCTGCGGCAAGGACAGCGGGTATCGCACCAGCCCACCTGATCCTGTTCACATCGAGAACCCGGACAAGGGAAACGCCGAATTGCAGGAGGCAGATAAATGAAATGATTTCGGTCGTGGTCGAGAGGACCTTCACCAAGTAAAGCAGGTGAAAGCCCATATTCTCGCCTTCAATCATCGGTCCGAGATCGAGCCATTCATGAATGCCGTGCAGGAACCCGAACAACGCCAGCATCCAAAGCTTGTCCGCAAGCTTCAGATCGCTCCCCTTCATGTCCTTCGCAACAATGGCAACGCCGAGGAAAAGGAAAACAGCGCCATAGAGGAGGTAAAGGACGTAGATAACAGATATGTTCGAGAACAGATTCAACAAAAGGCATCCATCCTGAAATTGCGTATATTCAGCTTATCAAGAAAAACTATATCTCCGGCACATGGCTAAGTCAATGATAGTACTACAAACGCTGGAAAGCGAGTGATATAAAGATGAAGGCAATATGGCGGGGATGAGAATGATAGCGTCAACGCCCCAAGTCAGCCCCGCGCCGTAAAGCGCGGGACTCGACGACTTGTTAGGCACTCTTTTGGTGGTGGGATGTGTACCAATCAACTAGTTGGCGGATCATTTTTTGATACGATGTGTGATGCTTCTTGGCCTCTTTCTTAAAGAATTCAATGCTCGACTTCTTCAGGGCAAGCGTGACCTTGACATTGTCCTCTTTAAGGACAAGTTGATCCGGTGACGGCAGAAAATCGCTTACGACTTTCAATTTACCCATCGGTTCATCAGTATACTTTATTTTGGTCTTCATATAGCTTCCTTCCTTTTCTCCAATATCCAGCGCCATATATGCGGATGGTATTTCCTCTGTACGTGAATCGAACGGTCATAATCCCTTCGCCGATACGACCAATGCAATAATAACGATCTTCTGTGGAGCTGTGCTCCGTATCTTCAGCAATTATGCGGTGTGGATCAAAGAATGCTTGCTGTGCAAGGGAAAAAGGCACTCCATGTTTTGCGCGGTTCTCACGGTCTTTCTCATTGTCCCTTTCAAATTGAACTTTTTTCATTGAACATACCTTACCACGGGTTGGTGATAATGGCAATATATATATATGGTGATTAATCTGGTTTGCATGAGAGAAGTGCTGCAATGCGTACAGGCTTTGGCCAGTTGTTTCTCAATCAGACATCATTTGCCGCTTGCGTCTTTTTGAGAACAAATAAACCGCGATTGCTCCAACTGGTATCGAGACAGCACTCCAAACCATCGCTGCCATAAAGATCCAAGGCACCCAATCGTCTTCGCCAAACCGCAGTGGCCTGAACATATCTTGCAACCGCGGTAAGAAACCCCATGCGAAAGAAACGACGATTGGAATAAGAACTGCCATCAAAGTGCGCATCCAGAACGGTCTAATACCTGCAACAAACCAAGATGCAATTGTGACTATCATACAAATTGGAAGGAATCCAGTATCAAGCGAATTAAACACTACCGTCTCCTAACACGCTGGTCACGCGCCGCCTTCGGGCGCGACGCTGTGGACGCGCATCGTTAGAAACATTGTCGGGTTTCACTTCGTTCTACTCGACCTACCAACTTTCCACTCCCCTTTACCAGGTTTGAGTAGCAGAATCGATGGTTACCGCCAACGTGGCTCGCAGCCAATCGAATTTTGCTTTCATGAAATCAAAATCGGGTCCGGATGTTATGAAAGTCGCCTTTCCCTTGATCAAGAAACCGGCACCTGGCCCATGCAAGCCCTTAACTTTGCTGCTTCCCAGCGTAATCAGCACATTAGGATTGTGGGCAACGTTAGCCTCTGTCTTATGCATGTAGCCTGCAGGAATGAACAACCGTCCGTCTGATGCTATTCTGAGGTAGCTATTCCAGGTGTTGACCATATGCGGCCCATCCTTTCCCAATGTCGCAATGGCAACAACCCCATCCTGTTTCATAATTTCCAGCAGTTTTTCCGGGATCATCGTGGTACCTCCTGTTGTTTGTTTGTTATTCTGTCTAACGGGCTGGCTCATTGGGTCGCGGGTTAGGCGCTGTTTCCCAGTTCACCAAGCTCCGTTGCATAATGCCTCACTACAGCCACAGCGAGGGTAGCTACGCCGAGA
>DATHDE010000162.1:0-15575 GCA_035490495.1 Nitrospirota bacterium | reverse complement strand
CCCACGCCGGGGAGCTGTGATATTTTCTGGGCAAACCTCGTATCCGCCATGTCCTCGACCTGCGGCAGGGGCAACGAGTTTGATGTCAGGGCAAGGGTCAGAATCGGCGCGTCTGCCGGGTTGACTTTGCTGTAGACCGGCGGCGTAGGGAGATCCTTCGGCAGGAAGGTGAAAGACGCGTTGATCGCAGCCTGCACCTCCTGTTCAGCCACGTCGAGCGAAAGATCGAGGCTGAACTGCATCGTAATAATGGAACTTCCGGACGAACTCGCAGAGGTCATCTGCGTCAGGCCCGGCATCTGACCGAACTGCCGCTCCAGGGGTGACGTCACTGACGATGCCATCACATCGGGACTCGCGCCTGGATAGAACGTTCGCACCTGGATGGTGGGGTAGTCGACCTGTGGAAGGGCGGAGACAGGAAGCTGCTTGTAGGCTACCGCGCCGGCAAGCAGGATCGCGATCATCAGGAGGGTCGTTGCTACAGGCCGCTCGATGAATATGCGGGAAAAATTCATTTATGCTGCCTTGCTGTTGAGGTAGGCGCCGTATCTGGATTCTTTACCTCTACTTTGCTCCCTTCGCGCAGCCGGTCCGCCCCTTCGACAACCACGAGCTCGTTTGGAGTCAGGCCTGAGGCGATCGAGGCAATGCCCTCCTGGATGGTGCTGAGGACAATGGGACGCATTTCAATCGTCTGGTCGGCTCTTACTACATAGGCAAACGTTCCTTTCGGACCCCGCTGAACAGCCGACGGCGGCATGACCACAGCATCATGTTTTACTTCAATGGTCAGGCGTGCATTGACGAATTGGTTCGGGAACAGTTCGTTGTTCCTGTTCGGAAATTCGGCCCTCAATTTGACCGTTCCGGTATTCGGATCAATCTGATTGTCAACTGTCAGCAGCGTTCCTGTGGCGAGCTTCATCTTCTGGTCACGGTCGAGCGCTTCAACGGTGAGCCGCGCTCCGCTTCTGATCTTCGCCAGGATCTGTGAAAGATTGTCCTCGGGAAGAGAAAAAATAACCGAAATCGGCTGTAGCTGTGTGATGACCGCGAGGCCGTTAGCATCGCTCGCGTGAATGATATTTCCCGGATCCGTCTGGCGCAGGCCGATGCGGCCGCTGATCGGCGCCGTGATATGGGCGTAGGTAAGCTGGAGCCGGGCGTTGTCAATCTGGCCCTGGTCTGCCTTCACAGCGCCTTCATATTGATGTACGAGTGATTCCTGTGTATCGAGCTGCTGTTTGGGGATGAGGTCTTTTTTCAGCAGGTCCTGGAAACGCACCAAATCGAGCCTGGCGTTTTCGAGCAGCGCCTGATCCCGCGCAAGCGCTCCCTGCGCCTGCGTAAGCTGGACTTCGAACGGGCGCAGATCGATTTCAGCCAGGAGATCGCCCTTGTTTACAACCTGGCCTTCACGAAACAGCACCCTGGTCAGTTCACCGTCGACACGCGTCTTGACCGTGACGGTATTCAGCGGAATGACGGACCCGAGCCCCGACAGATACATGCTGAAATCACTCTTTTTAACCGTTGCAACAGCCACGGGAACAGCAGGCATGCCGGCCTGCCCCTGCTTGCCCTCGCGCTGTGTTTTCTGGTTCCCGCACGAAGAGATAAAAAAAACGAATATAATCGTCCCTATTGCAGTACGAAGACGATTGTGTATTGCCCAAAAACGGTTATATTCCGGTTCTGCCTTCGTGCCCGTTCCACCTGCAACATTCATGTTGGCTGCCTCACCTGTCAGAGATAGTGCTCTATTTGAATAGACACGCCAGACCGGGATAAAGTTAAAATACGGCATACCAGTCAGGAACTTTTGAACAGCTCATATTTAATGTTTGAACACGCGCTGCCCGGTAAAGACCATCGTGACCTTCGGATTTGCTTCATTGCAGGCCGTTATGGCCTCGAAGTCCCTGTCCGAACCGCCTGGTTGGACAATGGCGGTGATTCCTTCCTTGATGCCGACATCCACTCCGTCACGGAACGGAAAGAAGGCATCCGACACCATCGTCGATCCGATAAGGCCGCCTTTGTCCCTCTTCGTTTGGGCGTCGATTTCCTGGAGCGCCTTCCTGTCCCGCTTTCCTTGATCCGCTTCCAGCTCGAACGTCTTATACGGCACGCCGTACTTCCTGAAGCACAATGCGTCGGAGTATTTTGTATACGCCTTGAATATTGCGATTTCCGCCACCCCGACGCGGTCCTGCTCGCCGGTGCCGATGCCCACAGTTACACCATCCTTCACATAGATGACGGAGTTCGACGTAATTCCCTGCTCCACGCTCCATCCGAAAAGCATATCATCGTACTCTCGGTCCGTCGGTTTGCGCTCGATCACATACTCCTGCCCCTTGTACGATGTTTTCGCCTCCTGGAAGTCGGCTTTAGTCCTGATTCTGTTTTTCTGCGACTGCTGTACGATGATGCCGCCGTCGATGAGAGCCTTGAATTCCACAAAGCTCATGTCGCGGTATTTGGCCAGTTCCGTGATCTTCTCGAGCCTGATGATGCGCAGGTTCTTGCGTTTAGCGAGGATGTCGACAGCGCCGCTTTCATACTCCGGCGCGGCCACCACCTCGAGGTAATTTGCATTGACCATTTCCGCGGTCTGCCTGTCCATGGCACGGTTCACGACCAAACACCCGCCGAACGCGGCGATACGATCTGCCATATTTGCCCGATCATATGCCTCAAGAACGGATGTGCCGTAGGCTACACCACAGGGGTTGTTGTGTTTCATGATTGACGCTGCAGGCCGGTCTGCAAGGAATTTCAGGATATTGAGCGCGTTGTCCAGATCAGTGAAGTTCGTCTTTCCAGGATGCTTTCCCGCCTGTATCATCTGTTCTTCGGTTATGCTGCTGACGAGCCCGTTCCCGGGCTCAATGAATTTCGCTCCGGCAAGCATGAGATTGCCGCTCGCGAGCTGATACATAGCAGCCTGCTGGTCGGGATTATCCCCGTACCGGAGGCCTTTTTCGATCAATTCGCCAGCGCCTTCGTCCAGCTTCCAGGAGCGCTTTTTATAGACGAGTTTCTGATCGCCAAACGTGATGGTCATCTCCGGCGGAAAGTTGTCTGCCATGATGGTCTTGTACATTTTCTTGATATCTGACATGCATTCCCTCCTTAACCATGTACGAGATTGATCCTGTATGCCGATAACGCGGAACGGTCGCGCTCAGACTTTGTCCATTGACTTTTGCCCAAGCAGGCCTGCCGGGCGGATGATCAGGGTGATAATCAGCACAATGAACGCGAAAGCGTCCTTGTAGACGCTCGATATATAAGATGCCCCGAAATTCTCAATAAGCCCCAGCATGAAACCGCCGAGCATTGCTCCCGGTATGCTCCCGATGCCGCCGAGCACGGCTGCGGTAAACGCCTTGATCCCTGCGAGATACCCCATAAAAAAATGGACCACCCCGTAATAGAGCGTCACCATCACCCCGGCTACGGCCGCCAATGCCGAGCCGATCATGAAGGTCGTCGATATCACGCGGTTTACGTCGATTCCCACGAGCCCGGCCATGACGCGGTCCTGCGATGTAGCGCGCATGGCCTTGCCCATTCTCGTTCTCTTGACGAACAAATGAAGTGATATCATGAGCAGGATCGATGCGGAAAGAATGAAAAGCTGCACCGGCGAAACGTTCGCCCCGAGCAGAGAGATTCCCGACGACGGCAGCAGGGGCGGAAGATTTTTATATTCCTTGCCCTGGGTCAGCATCACGACGTTCTGAAGGATAATGGATACACCGACAGCGCTAATGAGCGGCGACAGCTTTGCAGCGCTCCTGAGCGGGCGGTACGCAATCCGTTCTATGGCCGCGCCATACGCCGCGCAAAACGCCATTGAGACGACAAGAGTAATCAGCAGCGCAAGCGGAAGACTGTATGCCGTCATTCCGACTGAGGTGAGAACTCCGAGGCAGATGATCCCCAGATATGCCCCCAGCATATACACTTCGCCGTGGGCGAAGTTGATGAGCTGGAGGATGCCGTATACCATGGTGTAGCCGAGCGCTATCAGTGCGTATACAGCGCCCAGTGCCAGGCCGTTTACGAGCTGCTGCACGAACATAGGCCGATCTCTTTCCTATTTTTCCTCGACAAATTTGCCGTTGACGACTTTCCAGACCACATACGGAGCCTTTGTAACATCGCCGTTTGCATCAAACGAGATGTCACCGAATGCGCCGTGGAATGTGTTCTTGGATATGTAATCGGCAACGACGGATCCGTCCGTTGATTTCGTCCGCTCAATCGCTGTCAGAATGATGTTCGCCGCATCGTAAGCATAGATTGAATAGGGTCCGGGAGGACCGAATTTCGCTGCGTATTTCTCATTGAAGGTTTTTGAAGTGGCGAGTCCGGACGGGTCCTTGCCGAACGTTACATAGGTCCCGTCCGCCGCCTTGCCCGCGATATCAACAAAGGTCGGATCGTATACGCCGTCGCCGGTTATCATGGGAACAGTCAGGCCCACCTCCTTGGCCTGGCGCACAAGCCTCCCTGCTTCGGGATACACGCCACCGAAGAAATAGACATCCGGCTTTTTTTCCTTCATTGCCGTAAGCACAGCCTTGTAGTCCGGGTCCTTCGTCTGGATACCGTCATAAAAAACGACATTGACCTTGGTCTCCACCGCCTTCTTGAAGAAATCGGCAAGCCCCTGACCGTACGTCGTTTTGTCGTGCAGGATCGCAACGCGTTTTGGATTGAGCCGGGTTACGGCAAACTCCGCCGCTACCCCCCCCTGCTGGTCATCGGTGCCGCACACACGGAACACGGTTTTAAATCCCTGACGGGTGAGCCGGGGATTCGTCGATGCGGGGCTGATGGCGACGATTTTCGCCGCATCGTAGTACGAGGATGCATTAATGGAGCAGTTGGAGTTCCAGTGTCCGACTACGGCTACGACCTTCTGGTTTACAAATTTGTTCGCAATCGACACGGCCTGTTTCGGGTCCGCCTGGTCGTCGCCCGGTACGAGTTGTATCTTTCTGCCGAGCACACCGCCTTTTTCGTTCCATTCCGCTACGGCGAGGTCTACGCCATTCCTGAGATCAATGCCCATCTTGCTCTGGTCGCCGGTCATGGGGCCGGCGGCGCCGATCCTGATCACATTCTGGTCCTGCTGCGTGCAGCCGGCAACGGCAGCAAGAACGAGGATGGACAACAGTTTCTTGATGTTCATAGAATACCTCCCCAGGAAAGTAATGGTAACAGTATCTTCACGGTGCCGCACCCCGAGCTACGGCATGACGATCGACAGCATGGTCCGGGCGGCATCCTCAGGATCCGCCGCGCTGAGTATTGCTGATATGACAGCCATGCCGTCTGCCCCTGCGTCATGAACGCTTTTGCAGTTATTTATAGTAATGCCGCCGATGGCAATGACCGGTATACGTACGGAGCTCTTGAGGGCACTCAAGGCCGCCAGGCCCTGCGCCTGTCCTGCATCTTTCGTCTGTGTGGTGAATATCGGACCGAAGCCGATGTAATCTGCGCCTGCTTCTTCAGCACGCAGCGCTTCTTCCCTGCTGTGTGTCGAAATGCCGATGATCCTCTCAGTCCCGGCTATCTTTTTTGCCGCCCCGATGGGGAGATCGTCCTGCCCCAGATGCACTCCGTGTGCATCGACGGCTGCTGCGATGTCCGCGTGATCGTTTACGATAAAGAGCGCTCCCTCGCTGCGTGCAATCCCTGCAAGCGCGAGCGACGCTTCGTAAACCGAGCGCCGCGATCCATTTTTGTCGCGGTACTGGAAAAAACGGATTCCGGCCGACAGCCCCTGCGCCATGGCTGTTTCCGGCGTGGTGCGCAGCAGGTGACGGTCAAGAATCAGGCAGATGCCGGAAATGCTATGCGGACGGATTGTTGTACCTTTCCATGAACTTCGTTGAAATGTCCCCTTTCCGGAAATCGGGGTCTTCGAGAATTTTTTTGTGCATCGGTATCGTGGTCTTTACGCCTTCGACGATGAATTCATCGAGCGCACGCTGCATGCGCAGGATCGCCTCTTCGCGCGTTGCTCCATGCACGACAAGCTTGGCAATAAGGGAATCGTAGTACGGGGGGATCACGTACTGCGTATACGCAGCGGTCTCGACGCGAACGCCGAACCCGCCGGGCGGATTGAAGGCCGTGATCGTGCCCGGAGATGGCGTGAATTTCTCCGGGTCTTCGGCATTGATGCGGCATTCCATGCTGTGTCCCCGGATCACGATATCACTCTGCTTGATCGAGAGCGGCTGCCCTGCCGCCACGCGAATCTGCTCCTTCACGAGGTCGACTCCCGTAATCATCTCCGTCACGGGATGCTCCACCTGGATGCGCGTGTTCATTTCCATGAAATAGAACTTCCTGTTCTCGTCCATGAGAAATTCAATTGTGCCGGCATTGCGGTAGCGCACGCTGCGCGCGATGGCGACTGCCATCTCGCCCATCTGCCGGCGCAATCCGTCATCCATGATGACTGAGGGGGCCTCCTCGATGAGCTTCTGGTGCCTCCTCTGGATCGAGCATTCACGTTCGCCCAGATAGACGACATTCCCCTTCTCATCCGCCATGATCTGTATCTCTATATGCCTGGGCTGGAGAATGTATTTCTCGATGTAGACATCGGCGTTGCTGAAAGCGGCCAGCGCTTCGGCCTGGGCCATGACAAATGCATTCGCGAAGTCCGCTTCGCTCATGACCACGCGCATGCCTTTTCCGCCTCCGCCGGCCGCAGCTTTCACAATAACGGGGAATCCCAATTCACGCGCTGTTTCGATGGCGCTGTTTTCCTCTGTCACGACGCCGTTGCTGCCGGGCAGCACGGGAACACCCGCTTTCTGCGCCGTTTCGCGGGCTTTTGCCTTGTCGCCCATAAGCTTGATGCTTTCAGGGCTCGGGCCGATGAACCGGATGCCCGTAGAATTGCAGACCTCGGCGAAGCTTGCGTTTTCCGCAAGGAATCCATACCCGGGGTGGATTGCCTCCGTGTCCGTGATTTCCGCCGCGCTGATGATGCTCGGAACATTCAGGTAGCTGTCCGCGCTTTTCGGCGGACCGATGCAGACGCTTTCATCCGCGAAGCGCACATGCAATGAATCTGCATCGGCAGTGGAGTGCACGGCAACAGTCTGGATGCCGAGTTCTTTGCAGGCGCGGATGACGCGCAGCGCGATTTCGCCGCGGTTCGCAATCAGTATTTTTTTAAACAAACGGGCACCTCATTCTGGGGAAAAATGAATCACCGGAGCCGTGAATATCAGACCGGTTCGATGACAAAGAGCGGTTGACCGTATTCCACAGGCTGGCCGTTCTCGAGCATGATTTTGACGATTTTTCCCGGTGTTTCCGACTCGATTTCATTCATGAGTTTCATTGCTTCGATGATGCAGAGCACCTGTCCTTTTTTTACGACGTCGCCCACCTCCACATAGGCCGGCTTGTCCGGCGAACTGGACCGGTAAAAAGTACCCACGATCGGCGCGGTGACTTTGATCTGGCTGCTCTCAGCCGGTACCGGCTGTTTTTCCTGCGGAACCGCTGCGACGGGGGCATCGCTCACCGCGGGCGCGATGATGGCTGTCGGCGGATACTCCAGCCTCGGCATGGCCGGATGGAAAGTAACGTCGCCCCCTTTCCTGAGCCGGACTTTCACGCCCGAGCGTTCAATCTCGATTTCCGAGATGTCCGTGTCCTTCAGCATGTCGATCAATTCCTTGATCTCTTTCAGATTCATGACGACTCCTTCCGGATTCGCTGAGGGGGTTGGCTTATTTCTTTACCCGCTCGATGAACGTCCCTGTACGCGTATCGACCTTGATAATGTCGCCTTCGTTCAGATAGAACGGGACCTTGACCACTGCGCCGGTTTCGAGCGTAGCCGGCTTTGATCCTCCCGACGCCGTGTCCCCCCGCACACCAGGGTCCGTGCGTGCAATGGCAAGTTCTACGAACATCGGGATTTCTATGTTGATAGGGGTCCCTTTGTGGTAGAGCACCTTGATCTCCATGTTTTCCTTCAGATAACTGATGCTGTCGCCGAGCTGCGTTTCGTTCATTGAAATCTGCTCGTACGAAGCCGTATCCATGAAAACGCGATCCTTGTCCGCGGCGTAGAGATACTGCATTGTTTTTTCCTCAAGTTCCGGGACCTCGACTTTTTCTCCCGACCGGTAGGTCCGGTCGATGACGTTTCCCGTTTTGAGGCTTTTCATCTTCGTCCTCACGAACGCACCGCCCTTGCCGGGCTTGACGTGCTGAAATTCGACGATAATGAACGGTTCTCCGTCAATCTCCAGTTTTAAACCGTTTCTGAACTCTGCTGTTGATACCTGCACCTTCACCTTCCTCCCTTAACTCGTGTTTTTTCACTGATGTCAGAACTGCTACAACATGCGCAGACCGTCGAGTTCCCTCGGCAGACTGGTCAGCATTTTTACTCCTGTGTCCGTGGCCAGCACCATATCCTCTATGCGGACGCCGCCCCATCCGGGGATATAGATGCCGGGCTCCACGGTAAAAACCATGTCCTTTTCAACCACGTCCTTGGATAACGGGGATACGGACGGCCCTTCATGCACCATGAGCCCGATCCCGTGGCCCGTTCCATGGCCGAACCGGCTGCCGTAGCCGGAGCGTTTGATGAATTCCCGCGCCCCGCTGTCCACTGTTTTGCACAATACACCGGGACGGACAAGCTTGATTGCTTCAGCTTGTGCGGATAACACGGTTTCGTGAATCATCCGCTGGCGCGGTGCCGGGCGGCCGATGCAATAGGTCCGCGTCATATCGCAATAATATCCGTCGGCTTCGGCGCCGAAGTCGAACGTGACGAGATCGCCACTCCTGATGCGCCGGTTGGTCACTGTGGCATGCGGCATGGCCCCGTTTCCACCCGATGCAATAATAGAATCAAAAGCCGTTTTCTTGGCTCCGTGCGCCCTCATAAAGAATTCGAGTTTCAGGCCGAGGAATCTCTCTGATACACCTGGTTTGATGAACGGCTTCAAGTCACAGAAGGCTTGTTCAGCCCGGGCAATGGCCTTTCTCAGCCTCACCAATTCGCTGCGGTCCTTGCGCATCCGCAAGTTCTGAACAAGATTGCGGGACCCCTTCGCTTTGAGACCCGTCTCTTTCAGCTGCTTGAGCAGGTCAACGGTCAGAGAGGACTCATCAAACCAGATGGCACGTATTCCTTTGCCGTCGGCAACTTCGCGAAAGGCAGTGAAAAAATCTTTTTTCTGTATGACGATTAGTGCGTTTTTCGCTTCCCGGGCGGCCTGCAGCTGATAGCGAAAATCGGTGATCAGGAAGGGTTTCCCCGAGGAAACGAGCAGCGACCCGGCTGATCCGGTGAACCCTGTTAAATAGCGAACATCCTCGCGGCGTGTGACGAGGAGCGACGACACCCCTGCGGCTTCCATAAGCCGGCGGAGCCGATCTATGCGCATGTTCTCAGGCGTCGTCTTCATCTTTTCACGCTGCCCGAGCCCAGGGAAACGGCGGCCCGAAGCGCCAGCAGATAGCTGTCTGCACCGAATCCTGATATTTGTCCCACAGCCACACCGGAAATATATGAGTGCTGCCGGAACTCCTCGCGGCGGTAGATATTTGAGAGATGCGTTTCAACAACCGGGACCCCCGTCGATGCTATGGCATCGCGGATCGCCACGCTCGTATGCGTATACGCGCCGGGATTGAGCACGATGGCCTGGTACACTCCCAGGGCCTCCTGGATAGACTGCACGAGTTCGCCTTCATGGTTCGACTGATAAAATGTCACTTCCACGCCGAGTTCCGCGGCGAGTAAGGAAATGTTGCCATTGATCGCATCAAGGGTCATCGACCCGTATATTTCCGGTTCCCGCCTGCCGAGCATGTTCAGGTTCGGTCCGTTGATTATGAGAATTTTCATATCCGTCCCAAAAAAAATAAAAAACTGCACAAGGCAGTTTCTAGTTTGAACGATGAACAATCAGGAGGAATCAAAACTCTTTCAGCAGCTTTGGTACAGACATGCGGAGCAGGAATCTGCCCTTGCCGAAATTTCCTTCCGGTTTGATGATAAGAACGAAGAAGTACTCGTCATTCAGCCTTCTGAGCATGATCATCGCTTTGTCGGCAACAACAGTCACTTCATTCGTTGATCCCATCTGTGCAGCTTGTGATCCCTTTTCTATTTCTTTGATCAGGGATGCATATTCGACTGTCATGGACTGCAGATCCATATCACCTTGCACTGAATATTCCTCTACCGGGATACCGTCAAGCCCGACGATCAGGGCGCCCAGGGCTCCTTCCGTCCCCTTCACGACTTCTTTCAATACGTCTGAAAAAGACATCTATTTCTCCTTCTTGATCGTGCTGAGCCATTTCTCAAGCCGTTCAATTGCCTCTTTTTTCGAGGCGACCGAAGGAAGGGAGACAGCAGGAGCCTTCGTCTTTTTCCCCTGTTTAAGCAGTGCATCCGGGGGGATGTATTCTTTTGGTTCGAACTCCTTGGAAAAGGGTGTGTGCTCGTCAAGCCTCGTGTCCCGTTGCGTCACCAGAATATCCGGAGACGGCGCATCAGGAAATGAGGGAATATCCGCGAAGGCGGCTGCCCGCTTTTCTGCGGCACTGGCAGCGGTTTTTTCAATTTCTGATATATTGTCCTCTCCATCAACGACAATCTCAGCATCAAGCGTCAGTTCCTCGCCATCCGTTTCCGCAGATTCACCCCCTCGTGCGCCAGCTGACGCATCAGGCGGGAAGGATGTTCTCTGTTCCTCCGACGATGCTTCGGGCAATTTGGCCGTTTTCTCATCCGCAATACCGAATGTGTGAACCTCCGGTTCCGGTGCCGGTTGGGGCGATTCATAGAACCGCTCTGGTACAGCGTGCGCTGCCTCGGCGGATTCGCCTTCCGCGGCAGCCATTTTCCTCACCCGCGCAAGCTTATTCTGGAGCGCTGAACTGTTGGGGTGATCAGCGACCATCCTTTGATAAATGTCAATTGCCTTTTCGTAAAAGCCCTGGGCGATGTAGAGTTCAGCCAGTGTATCCGTTGTGAATTCATCCGCATGCTCTTCCGCCGCAGCCTCTTTTTCATCCCCTTCTTGTTGTTTCTCCACAACGTCAGGTTCGGCGACCCCGGAAATCGCGTCGACAGCAGATGGGATGTCAGCATGATCGGCAGCCGCTTTGTCCTCGGCACTGTTCGACAGTGTTTCCGACAATCCAACAGGCAGACCTGTTTCTTCTAGCGGGATGACATCGTTCTCGAAGGCACCTGCCTCACTTTTAATATCGTCAGCGGACGGAGCTCCTTCGGCAAGTCCGGTCAAGGGACTGGTAAGTTCATCATGCTCGCTGCCGGTTGTTGTTTCCTTGGCTGTGTCCGGCGCAGGTGCGACAGGAGCGACCTCATGGGGAGCAGCCGGGATCTCCTCCTCAAGGGGTTCAAATTCAACAACTTCTTCGGGCTCTTCAGCTTCGCCGAGAACTGCAGCGGACAGTGCGCCGGCTGGTTCGTTCACCGCAGGCTCCCCACTCTTCGCTGTTGTTTCCTCCTGCTCGGTTTTTGCGTCCTCCGTCCTTGTCTGCGGATTTTGTTCCGCTTCCCGTGTCGCTTCTGTGGCTTTTGGCTCTTCTGACGCCACTGGTTTTTCAGCCGCAGAAGACGGCGCTTTCTGTTCCTCGGGTTCCTTCACAACGGCAGCGGTATCAGCTGCCGGCGTTCTCAGCTCCTCGGATGATGCGGGAACTGCCGGTTTCTTGAGTTTTATCTCAAGTTCAGAAACCTGCAAGGCAAATGCCTTGTCAACAGGATTCAGGTTGAGTGCCGCCCGATACTGTTGCAGCGCTTCACCCTGTTTGTTCTGCCGGAGATAAATGTCTCCCAGTTTTTTCCGCGCCAGAAGGTTGTCGGGCATCACTCGTACGACTTCCTCCAACTCCTTCTGCGCGGCGACAAAATCTCCGCTCTCGAGCAGGAACCTTCCCAACAGAGAACGTGCAGTTATATAGGTGGGATTCTGTTTCAGGCCTTCCGAGAGGACGTGGATGGCCATTTCAACGTCCCCGATTTTCTTGTACTCCTCAGCCAAGGGGACAAATAGCTTGGATTTCGGGTCTTTCGAAATGCGCTCCGTTAGTTTAACTATTTCGGAGGGGCTTTTTTCCATGGTTTTTTATTATTTTATTGAATATTTACAAAAAATTTTACCAAATACCGGGGTTAAAAGTCAAGGTAATACTTTTCTGATGTGCGGAGAGAGGATTGTCGCGCCAGGAGGGTATTCTGGCTCCGGCAGGTCAACAAGTTGCACACAAAGCAGCGCCTTTTTTTAATGCAGCCTCATTCAAGGGAATTAAATATTGCCTGCGCTGTGGAAGGACTTCCTTGAGTGCGGAAAGAACGGAATCCAGGGACACGACTCCGGTTATGCGGAGGAATGCACCAAGCATGACCATGTTCGCGATTTTGCCGTCCCCGAGTTCCTCGGCCACATCATTCGCTTTGATATCTACGCGTTGGACATCGTTTCTCGACGGTTCAATATGAACCAGGGATGAATTTAGGATGAGGTGTCCGGCCGGAGCTATGCGAGCTTCGAATTTTTTCAGAGAAGCTTCATTGAAGATAAGCATAGCGGATGGTTTGTATACAACCGGGGAACCGATTTCCCCGTCCGATACGATGACCGTGCAGTTTGCCGTGCCCCCGCGAATCTCTGCGCCGTATGACGGGAACCATGTCACATGCCGGCCTTCGAGCATACCCGCATATGCCAGTAATTTGCCGGCAACGAGCACGCCTTGCCCGCCGAATCCCGCCAGCATGACGTCCTGGTACATTAGAGGTTTTCCTTTCGCGTTCCCGGCTTGTCCATGCGTCCGGTCGTGTCCTTAAAGACGCCTAAGGGAAAATACCGTATCACGTGCTGCTGGACCCACTCCGAAGCCTGGAGCGGTGTCATCCCCCAGTCCGTCGGGCACAGCGACAGTGCTTCAACAAGGGAGAACCCCGCGCCGCTCATCTGGTTTTGAAATGCTTTTCGAACCGCTTTTTTTGCAGCGATTACGTGTTTCGGACTGTCCAGAGAAACGCGCTCGATATAAACCGGGCCATCAAGCACGGCGAGCATTTCGCTGATCCGGATCGGGCTCCCGGCTGTTCGTATATCCCTTCCCCCAGGCGTGGTTGTCGTTTTCTGGCCGGGCAGCGTTGTCGGCGCCATCTGGCCGCCGGTCATACCGTAGTTCCCGTTGTTGACAAATATGACGGTAATATTCTCGCCTCGCGCAGCAGCGTGGATGATCTCCGCAGTGCCGATGGCCGCCAGGTCGCCGTCCCCCTGGTAGCTGAACACAATGGATTCGGGACGCGACCGCTTCATGCCGGTTGCCACGGCCGGTGGTCTTCCATGTGGAACCTCGATCATGTCCAGGTCGAGGTAATCATATGCAAATACCGCACATCCGACAGGCGCAATGCCGATTGTCCGTTCGCGGATGTCCAGCTCATCAATAGTCTGCGCCACAATGCGATGGAGGACGCCATGGCTGCACCCGGGGCAGTAGCGAAAAGGCTTCTCCTTCAAACATGACGGCCGGGAAAATACTTTTTTCATGTCCAGGGTCCTCGAAGGGAATAATAATCCTTGACAATCCGCTCATGCTTTGTTATTTTATCGTCCTGTCGAATTGATCTTCTCCTGACGCCGAGGTAGCTCAGTTGGTAGAGCAGAGGCCTGAAAAGCCTCGTGTCCGCAGTTCGATTCTGCGCCTCGGCACCATTCTTCCGCTATTCCTTGTCGAACAAGCCCAGCTGCATCATTTTCTCTCCCGGGAACGGAACGGGATATTCTCCGTCGAAACAGGCAGCGCAGTAGCTCAGGGGCTGCTGCACAACGCTGCGAATGCCGTCCAGGCTGATGTACCCCAGCGTGTCGGCGGTAACGTATTTCCGGATTTCCTCGATGCTGTGCGACGACGCGATGAGCTCCTGCCGCGTCGGCGTGTCGATGCCGTAGAAGCAGGGAAACGCAGTCGGCGGCGAGCTGATGCGCAGGTGCACTTCCGTGGCACCCGCGTTCCTGATCATCTTTATGATCTTTTTGCTCGTCGTTCCCCGGACAATGGAGTCGTCGACCACCACAACCCGCTTCCCCTTCAGTGCATCCCTGACGGGATTCAGCTTGATCTTGACGCCAAAATGCCTGATGCTCTGGCGCGGTTCAATGAACGTACGGCCGATATAATGGTTGCGAATAAGGCCGGTATCGAAGGGAATCCCCGACTCCTCCGAGTAGCCGAGTGCGGCGGGTACGCCCGAGTCGGGCACGGGGATGATGACGTCCGCCGCGATCCCTGTCTCGCGGGCCAGCTGCCGCCCGAAATTCTTGCGTATTGTATACACGTTCTGCCCGAAGACCATGCTGTCAGGCCGTGCGAAATAAATATATTCAAAAATGCAGTGCGACGGCTCGGCCTCGCGAAAGGGGAACGAGGAATGGATGCCCGTATCGTTGATCACGACCATTTCCCCGGGCGCGATGTCCCGTATGTACGTTGCCTCGATGAGGTCAAATGCGCATGTTTCAGAAGCGACGACAAAGGCGCCGTCCAGCCCGGCCAGAGAAAGCGGACGGAAACCATTCGGATCGCGGATCGCAATAAGTTCCTTCTCCGTCATGATCAGCAGGCTGTAGGCCCCCTGGACATTATGCAGCGCTTCGATGATGCGTTCATGGAGGGTAGCGGCCCTCGACTGCGCGATGAGATGGACGATGACCTCGGTATCCGTCGTCATCACGAAGATGGAGCCGTAGGCTTCCAACTCGTCTTTTAAGATGCCTGCGTTCACGATATTGCCGTTGTGCGCCACTGCGAGGCCGCCGAGGGCAAAATTCACCTGGATCGGCTGGATGTTCATGGCTGCGGATTCACCGGTTGTTGAATAACGGTTGTGTCCGATCGCCATACGTCCGGGAAGCTTTTTCAGCTTGTCTTCAGAAAAAATGTCTGCGACGAGCCCCATCGCCTTCTGACAGTAAAGTTTTTTGCCGTCTGAGGACACAATGCCCGCCGATTCCTGTCCGCGATGCTGCAGCGCGTACAGGCCCAGGTAGGTGAGATTGGCTGCGTCCGGGTGGCCGAATATGCCGAATATGCCGCACTCTTCATGGAACTTATCAAACATGCTTACTCCCGTGAAGCTTCCTGTCTGTTGTCCCGCTTCAGGACCGTCCCGTGCGAGATTTTTTGAATGCCCGACGGTAGATATAATCCACCTTTTTCAGCATCGGCGCAAGATCGAAACATTCATCGATCTCCCGCGGGCTTAAATATTCCCGGATAGCTCCATCATCCTTCAACCGCTGCCTGAAGTCCCCCCCCTGCTTCCAGACGTCCATCGCATTTCTCTGGACATAGGCGTAGGCTGTTTCCCGTGACAATCCTTTGGCTACGAGCGCAAGCATGACGGTTTCGGAATGGAAGAGACCCTTCGAGAGCGCCATGTTGCGCTCCATGTTTCCGGGATAGACAAACAGTTTATCAACAAGGTTGTTAAAGCG
>DATHDE010000161.1:0-3082 GCA_035490495.1 Nitrospirota bacterium | reverse complement strand
TGACTACCGCAGCCACAACCTCGGGATTCGTGTTCGCGGCCTGCTCGGCCAGGCGGTCCCACCCGATGTTCGGCTTGATCACGACGACATCACCCCGCGATATGAAGGATTGGATCCCGCCCATGGCATCGAGCGCTGCTTTTACAATCTGCTCGGCTGATCCGCCGTGGGCAACGACCAGATCAGGCCGTTTGGCGGATTCAGCAGCATGGGCAAGCACTCCGAATTCCTTCGGCACGGCAAGGCCTGCACCGGACAGTGCCGTTAATTTGATGAAAGTCCTTCTGTCCACGACTTACCTCACCTTTCCCCTTGCAAGCGACGCGAAAATGCCGCCGAAACAAAGGAACGAGAAGATAACGAAACCCGTTTTCATGCTCCTGAGAAAGAGCGGATAGTATTCCGGAGTAATGCGCGCGCTGCCGATGAGCAGGGCGAATATGATCATGGTGATGCCCATGCTGAGCATCTGGCCGACGAGCCGCATCGTACCGAGCGTTGCGGACCCCACGCCGTAAAACCGCTTTTCGATGGAGCTCATGACCGCGTTCGTGTTGGGCGAGGAGAAAAGTGCGAACCCGAATCCCAGCAGCACAAGCCCCAGGATGATAAAGCCGAGCGAAGTATCGTTCTGCAGGAACGTGAACAGGAAAAGCCCTGCAGCTCCGAACGCCATGCCGATGGATGCGACGACCCGGGGCTCGAGCGTATCGGAAAGCCTGCCCGCGATGGGCGAAAAAAGCGCCATCACGACGGGCTGGGACACGAGGATCAGGCCGGCGTGCTGAGGCGTGAAACCCTTGATGTACTGCAGATAGAGACTCATGAGGAAGGTGACTGCAAAGGTCGCGCTGTAATTGACCAGGGCGGCCAGGTTCGAGAACGCAAAGGCCGGGTTGCGCAGGAACAGGCTCATGTTGAGCAGCGGGCTCGGCGTTTTTGTCTCCCACAGAACGAACAGGACGATCCCTGCAACACCAGCTGCGATGCAGGCGATGCCCAGAGGCCCCGGAAGCCTGGAAAATCCGTACATGAGCCCGGCCAAAGCAGCGCTGTAGAGGAAGGCGCCGGCATGATCGAACTTCTCGTTCCGCGCCTCTGCCCATTCACCCTTCAGTTTAATCGATACAAGACAGATCACCATGATGCCGAGCGGCACATTCACCAGGAAGATGGAATGCCAGCCCACCTGCTGTGTCAGCACGCCGCCGAAGGTCGGTCCGAGGGAAAGGCCGAGATACACGGCAGCCACATTGATCCCGAGCACGCGTCCCCTTTCCGCTGCCGGGAATACGGAGGTGAGGATTGCCATGCCCGTGCCGAAGATCATCGCGCTGCCGAAGCCCTGGAGTATGCGGAACGCGATGAACAGGGCCGCGGAAGGGGAATAGGCAAGCAGAAGCGACGAGATCGTGAAAATCCACATGCCGATGAAGAAAACCCTTTTTCTGCCGTGGATGTCGGCAAGTCTGCCGAACGGCACGAGAAACATGGCGGCTGCAAGAATATACGACGTGGGCACCCAGCTCAGGAGCAGGGCGTCCATGTGGAACTCCTTTCCGATGGCGGGCAGGGCGATGTTTATGGAGGAAACCATGAACGGCGTAAGAAAGGACGACAGGGTCGCAATCACCAGAGCCGACCGTTTCAGGGCAGGGTTATCTGACACGCCGGCGGTCCTTTCCTGGGCCGGTGAACTTCTTCTTGCGGAGGGTATGGCAGCGCGGCAGGACATCGCTCACAGCATACATCGAATCACCTGAATTTTCCAATCAAATAAAGAATGACGCTCAGAATGATGCTCAGGAGGATGCTCGTGCCGAGGGGAAAGTAAAACGAAAAATGCTCGCGTTTCACGACGATATCGCCCGGGATTTTCCAGGAAGAGGGCAGCTTCTGCACCGCAAGGAGAACGAGGCCGGCCGCGACAAGAAGCGCTCCCAGCACAATCAATGTCTTTGCCAGCTCATGCATGAACGGCCTCAAACATTAAAAAACTCGAGAATCTTCCCCAGTGCGGCATGGATATCCTTGCGCGCCACGATCATGTCGACCATGCCGTGATCGAGCAGAAATTCGGCCCGCTGGAACCCCGCAGGCAGCTGCTGCTTGATCGTCTGTTCGATGACGCGCGGACCGGCGAACCCGATGAGGCTCTTCGGCTCCGCGATGATGATGTCGCCGAGCATGGCGAAGCTGGCCGTGACGCCGCCGAATGTCGGGTCCGTCAGAATGGAGATAAAGGGGAGCTTTGCCTCGCCCAGGCGTGCGACGGCTGCCGAGGTTTTCGCCATCTGCATCAGCGACAGGATTCCCTCCTGCATGCGCGCTCCTCCGGATGATGCCACGGACACGAAGGGAGTTCTTTTTTCGATGGCGCGCTCGACCGCCCGCACGATCCGCTCCCCCACCACCGAGCCCATGCTGCCGCCCATGAAGTTGAAGTCCATGACCACGAGGGACACGGGCTTGCCGCCGATCTTCGCCTCACCGGAAATGAGCGCGTCTTTGAGCCCCGTTTTCTTGCGGCTGCTCTTGAGCTTGTCCTTGTAGTCCTTGAACGAAAGGAAGTCCCGCGGTGACAGGCCGTCCTCCACTTCGAGGAAGCTGCCCTCGTCAACGAGATAGGGAAGGCGTTCGGACGCTGAAATGCGGAAATGGTAGTCGCACTTCGGGCATACCTTGAAGTTCTTTTCCACTTCCTTGCGGTAGATGATTTCCTTGCAGTTGTCGCACTTGATCCACAGCCCTTCCGGGATCTTTACCTTCTTTGCAGGGGTTTCTGCGGCCGCACCCTCGGGCCGCTCTTTTTTAAACCACGCCATGATTCTCCTGGTGAAATGAAATCGAGGAACTAGGACCAGAGTTCAAACAGTGCCAGCTGATATTTAAATGCATGCCCGTTCTGTTGGAGCCATCTATACAGACAAACGCATCTTACCCGCAACGGTTCCCGAGGACGCGGAAAAACCCGGTCTCGTTACCCTCTTACGCAGAGTGATCTCCGCGGTTCACGTTCTCTTTTTTACTGATTGACCGCCCCTTAAAACGTATACGTCTTTCCCTCTTCCAGCACCTTTAC
>DATHDE010000160.1:0-19450 GCA_035490495.1 Nitrospirota bacterium | reverse complement strand
CGTCGACTTTTGTTGCCTTCATGATGACTTCCGCGCCGATCTCCATCGCCCGCAGAGCGGCAGCGGTATCCGTGGTGAAATAGGGATTCCCGGTTCCTGCGGCAAAAATCACGATACGACGCTTCTCCAGGTGACGGACCGCGCGCCGCCGGATGTATGTTTCGGCCAGTTCGCGCATTTCGATGGCGGACTGGACACGAGTAGTCACTCCCTTGTTTTCGAGTATGTTCTGCAGGGCCAGCGCATTCAGCACTGTTGCCAGCATGCCCATATAGTCCGCGCTCGCCCGCTCCATCCCTTTTGCGGCACCGGAGAGGCCCCGGAAGATGTTTCCGCCGCCGATTACAATGGCTACCTCCACTCCCAGATCGTATACGTCCTTGATCTCGGAGGTTATGGCATCGAGAACCCGGTGGTCGATGCCGTATCCCTGATCTCCCATGAGCGCTTCGCCTGACAGCTTGAGCAAAATCCGTTTGTATACCGGTTGACCCATGCGTTCTATCCTTAACTCGGCCTGATGCAGTTCCGGGTTGTCTGTGGTGTGCGCTCTATTTCAATTGTGCGGCAACTTCTTCTGCGAAGTTCTCTTTTTTCTTTTCGATGCCTTCCCCGAGCTGGAGCCGAATGAACTTGTCGATCGATGCATTTCCGTTTTTCTTCAGAAGATCTTTTACCTTGAGCTTGCCGTCGGGGTCCTTGATGTACACCTGGTCAACCAGACATGTGTCAGTGTAGAATTTCTCGAGCTTGCCTTCGACGATTTTTGCAATAACGGCGGCCGGCTTCCCGGACTCCTTGGCCTGGCCCTCATAAATGGCGCGCTCACGCGCCAGCACATCCGCCGGAATCGTCTCCCTCGTGATGAACTGCGGATTGGCAGCGGCGATATGCATGGCCAGATCCTTTCCGAGCTGCTCATCACCGCCGGAAAAGTCTACCATGACACCGATGCGGTTGCCGTGCAGGTAGACTGCGATACGCCCCGTTGCATCATAGCGGACAAAACGGCGGATCGCGATATTTTCGCCGATTTTCTGGACAAGCGCGTTTCTTCTGGCATCCACTGTTTCGTGGTCGACGGCCAACTGCGACAGCGCTTCAACGTCGGCCGGTTTTTTCGCCCCTACCAGCTCGGCAAGGCTGCGTGCGAATTTCTGGAACTCCTCGTTCTTTGCCACGAAGTCGGTCTCGCTGTTCACCTCGATCAGCACACCCGTTTTTCCGCTGTTGAGAATTGATGACGCAATCATTCCTTCCGACGCTATTCTGCCCGCTTTTTTTGCAGCCGCGGAAAGTCCCTTCTTTCTCAGGATGTCGACAGCTTTTTCGAAATCGCCGCCAGCTTCTTCCAGAGCCTTTTTGGCCTCCATCATGCCGACGCCGGTCTTTTCTCTCAGGTCCTTTACACTACTTGCGGATATTGTTGCCATGAAAAAACCCCTTTCTCTCTTCTCTCTTCAGGAATCGCACGCGGGACGGTTAAGCAACTTCATCATCAGTATCGGCCCCGAGGTCTTCCGCCGGTGGCTCTGCTGCGGGCTGGACAGTGCCGGCTGCTTTCGCGGCCTCCATGGCCTCGCCCTGCTCCTTCACAATCGTCTGCTTGCCTTCAATGATGGCGTCGGCAATCTTCGATGCCATAAGACGGATCGCGCGGATGGCATCATCGTTCCCCGGGATAACATAGTCGATATTGTCGGGATCGCAATTGGTGTCCACCACGGAGACAACGGGAATGTTCAGTTTGTTCGCTTCCTGGACGGCAATAACCTCCTTGCGGGGGTCGATGACAAAGATCATGCTCGGCGGCTGCGTCATGGACTTGATGCCGGAAAGTATTTTTTCGAGTTTCATTCGCTCCTTTTCGAGGCCCGCAACCTCCTTTTTCGTGAGCTTCTCAAATGTGCCGTCCTCTTTCATCTTTTCGATTTTCTTGAGACGTTCGATGCTTTTCTTGATTGTAGCGAAATTCGTCAGCATCCCGCCGAGCCAGCGGTTGGATACGTAGTACATGCCGCAGCGTTTGGCTTCCTCGGTAATGGCGTCCTGGGCCTGTTTCTTTGTTCCGACGAAGAGAAGGTCCTTCCCTTCTGCGGCCGAGTTACGCACAAAATCGTAGGCCTCCTTAAACAGTTTCAGCGTTTTCTGGAGATCGATGATGTAGATGCCGTTCCGTTCGCCAAATATGTACTTCTTCATTTTGGGATTCCAGCGCTTCGCCTGATGGCCGAAGTGCACCCCTGCTTCCAACAGCTCCTTCATGGTGATCGTGGACATGACAGCCCCTCCTTCTGGTTTTTACCTCCGCATCGATCATTCCCCTGGCTGACCCCATAATGACCGGGCACCCTGCCAGAAGTCCTGACGCGTGTGGAATGTAATATATGCCTTTTTAAGGCGACCCTTAAAATACCATATGCTCTGATCGGTTTCAAGTAAAAATGAGATTTATTTAGCTTTTTTTCAGATCCATATACATAGTTTTTTTCGCCATCCCCGGAATTTATTAAACGCCGGTTCATTGTAACTGCTGGTGTATAAAAGTATCCTATTATCCGCGTTCACGCAAAGAGCGGCTTGGAGCTTTTTTGCAAATGTAATAAAGAAAGAAGGCAATATTCTCAATTTTGCAAAAAAGCAGAATAAATAAAACCCATAAAAACAATCTGTTGATGGTGGCATAAAGGATGCAATAGTAATAATTAAAAGCGATTCAAAAGGAGGCTACAATGAAAACCACGATCGCAAGAAAAACGGCTTATATAGGTGCTGGGGCTGGATTGGTTCTGTTTGCGCTCTTCGGTCTGTTGCCCGGCAGTTTGATCGGAGGTGCAGCAGGGATTAATGTTGCAGGCTGGCTGTTCGGCTTGCCGCTTCAGCCGAGCCTTCTTTCGCGCGCAATTGTCCTTATAGCAATGCTGATCGGCATTCTTGTGTCGGGCATTATGATCGTTACCGCCACGTCCACGGTGGGGTGGCTTTTCGGGAAACTTCTGGAATCAGGCGCTCATGCAAAATCAGCTGGAGAAAATGCTGAATTATCGAAAGCGGAGAAAAGGAGATAATCATGAAAAACACGACTGTAAAGACGAGCATGAAAATCGGAGCAACGATCGGCGGTTTGGTCTTTCTTGTTGCCGGTATTATGCCGGGATTCTATTTCGGCAGCTATGGAACCCTGATATTGTTGCAGAAACTCATGGGAGGCACGGTTGACCCCACCTTGTTTGTCCGCGCCGCGGTTGTGATGGGCATCGTTGTCGGCATAGTTTGCGTTGCGACTGTAAGTATAGTAATAGGCGCCCTGGCCGGTACATTAGTCGGCTTCATAATTTCCGCACCAGCAGCTGCCAAGAACAAAGAAGCTGCTGATAAGGCGTAATATAACTTCAATTCTACGCAGCGATATCCATTGATGTCCATTCTAGCGGCCCCGGCGGGCCGCTTTTTTTATTAGCTGAAAACTGTTTTAAATCAGTATGTTTATATGATGAGGTTTTTCCACGCCATGTTTAATCTGCACTGGCCTTTTTTTCGCCCTTACGCATACAAAATACTTGACAAACAAGATGAAATTGTTTATATTCGCCATTCTTGGGAAAAATCAACATAAAAAGAGGCGGTTATTTTTCATGGGAACCTATTCAGCAAAGAAAGAAGAGATAAAGAGAAACTGGCATGTAGTCGATGCCAATGGAAAGACCCTGGGCAGGCTCGCCTCCACAGTGGCATCGGTCCTCAAGGGAAAGACCAAACCCATTTATACACGTCACGTTGATACGGGTGACTTCGTAATCGTCATAAATGCTGAGAAGATTCATCTTACCGGGAAAAAGCTCGACCAGAAAGTCTATTACAGCCACTCAGGGTATCCCGGCGGTCTCAAGTCTATTACGGCAGGAAAGCTGCTGAAGGCCAAGCCTGAAGAGGTTTTCAAGAAAGCGGTGGAGGGTATGCTGCCCAAGAATCAGCTGGGCAAGCACATGCTGTCAAAATTGAAAGTGTACGCCGGTGCGCAGCACCCGCACAGCGCGCAGCAGCCGGCAGAAATGAAAGCAAAATAGACTGGCAACGAACGGCTAGGAGGATGTGAATGTCTGCAGCAAGCGTATCAAGGTACTATGCAACCGGTAGGAGAAAAAATTCTATTGCCCGGGTTTGGATGATGCCCGGAACCGGGAAAATCACCATTAATGACCGGCCGATGGATCAGTATTTCGGCAGGGCTGTTCTCAAGATGATCATTCGCCAGCCGTTTGAAGTGGCGGGCATGACGGATAAATTTGATGTTTTGGTGAGCGTTCTCGGAGGAGGAAACTCCGGCCAGGCTGGCGCCATCAGGCACGGCATATCCAAGGCGCTGCTTGCCGTCGACGCCGAGTCGCGTGTGAAGCTGCGCAAAGAAGGACTGCTGACACGTGATCCCCGCGCGAAAGAGCGAAAGAAGTATGGACAGAAAGGGGCGCGCGCCCGGTTCCAGTTCTCGAAGAGATAAGGGGTCAAATACCTGTCTATGGGTCGCAGTGCGGATCCTGGTTTATTCTAGGGAAGGTAGAGATGCCTTCCCTTTTTATTTTAGCTGTTCTTAAGGAAAAACTGTGGGAGCAGGGTCACTGAACATAGCGATCGTCGGATCGAGTGGTTACACCGGAGGCGAGTTGTTCCGGCTGCTGATCCAGCATCCCCGGGCTGCTGTCACGGCGGTTACATCGGAGAAATCGGCAGGTCGGCCGATTACCGACATTTTTCCTCACCTTTCCGGACTCACGGATCTGGTCTGTGAGCCGCTCGATCCTGAAACTGTTGCCCGGAAAGCGGACTTTGTTTTTCTTGCCCTGCCGCATGTTGCGGCCCAAGAAGCTGCATACAGGTTTCATAGACTCGGAAAGAAGGTTGTGGACCTGTCGGCTGACTACCGCATTTCCGATCCGGCTGTGTATGAGAAGTGGTATGAGCACCGCCACCAGTATCCCGACCTGCTGAAGACCGCCGTATACGGTCTTCCGGAATTGTACCGGGAGAAGATCAGGAGCGCCGCGCTTGTGGCGAATCCAGGATGTTACCCCACGAGTGCGATCCTTGGCCTGGCGCCGCTCATCGTAAACGCGGTTGTTGACCCGGAGACGCTTGTCATTGATTCAAAATCCGGCGTATCCGGCGCAGGGCGCAGCCCCTCTCTTGCCTACCATTTCCCCGAGGTCAACGAAGGTCTCATGGCATACAAGATAGGCACGCACCGCCATACGCCCGAGATTGAACAGGAACTGAGCGCACTTGCCGGAAGGACAATAACGCTCTCATTCACACCGCACCTGATCCCCATGAACCGCGGCATACTGACGACCATATATGCCGGTCTTTCCGGTTCAGCGGACGGCGGCCGGGTGCACGGACTGTATAGGGATTTTTTTAAAAATGCGCCGTTTGTGCGGGTGCTGCCTCCCGGCCAGTTCCCGAATGTGCGCAATGTGCGGGGCTCGAATTTCTGCGACATCGGGGTGACCGTTGATCAGCGGACGAATCGGGTTGTTGCAGTTTCGGCCATCGATAACCTCGTAAAGGGGGCTTCCGGCCAGGCGATCCAGAATATGAATCTCATGGAGGGGTTTGCAGAAACAGATGGATTGAGGAGCGCGGGAGTGTTCCCCTGAGCAGGGGAGTCGTCGCAGCGGCAATCGAATCGCATTTTCGATATCATACGTTTCATGATGGAGACAAGGGACGATCATGAGGATACTCGATACAAAGCACTTCGCTGTCCAGGGGTTTAAAGCGTGGGGAATTTCGAGCGGGATCAAGAAAAATGAAAAGAAGGATCTCGCCATCATCTATTCCGAGCGCGAGGCGGCGGTAGCTGGTGTTTTTACACGCAATCGCGTCAAGGCTGCCCCGGTTCTTTGGGACGCGGCGAGGGTGAAATCCGGAAAAGTCCGGGCGATCGTGGCGAACAGCGGCTGCGCCAATGCATGCACGGGAAAGCGCGGGCTGACGGATGCGCGTGCGACGGCGGAGACAGCGGCTCGGGAGCTCGGCATCAAAACCGATACAGTGCTCGTTGCCTCGACAGGCGTGATCGGCGAGTTCCTACCCATGGCAAAAGTACAAACCGGGATCAGCACGGCGGTAGGCCTGCTGACGAATACAGGCTGGGAGCAGGCAGCGGAAGCCATCATGACCACTGATATGTTTCCAAAGATGACTGTCGTTCAGGAGGAAATCGGCGGGAAAACAATCACCGTTGCAGGCATTGCAAAAGGCTCGGGCATGATCCATCCGAACATGGCGACCATGCTCTGTTTCATTATGACGGACGCGGCACTATCTTCACCGCTTCTTAGGAAAGCGCTTCTCGCATCGACGGAAAGATCATTCAACGCAATCACTGTTGACGGCGACACGAGCACGAATGATACGATCCTGTGTCTGGCCAACGGCGCTGCAGGCGGACGGAAAATCGGGCCGTCAGGCAAGGAATTTAAGAAATTCCAGTCCTGCCTCGACGCTGTGGCCGTTTCTCTGGCACGGCAGGTTGTCCGGGACGGGGAAGGCGCCACAAAATTCGTCGAGATTGAAGTGCGCAATGCGAAGAACCCAGGTGAGGCCAAGCGGGCAGCGGAAACAGTTGCCAGATCGAGCCTCGTAAAAACAGCACTGTTCGGCGAGGACGCAAACTGGGGCAGGATCATAGCAGCCCTTGGATACGCAGGCATCGATATGGACGAGACCAAGACCGATATTTACATTGGGAAGGCAAAACTCGTGGACCGGGGCCTCGGCGCCGGCAAGGCCGCAGAGCGTGAGGCGGCACTCGCGCTCAAGCAACGGGAAATTCAGATCAGCATAGACCTTCATAAGGGAAAGGCGAAAGCGGCAGTATGGACATGTGATCTGTCCTGCGAATACGTGAAAATCAATGCTGCGTACCGCAGCTGAACCTACAGCACGGTCCAGAAAAACGGTATGGAGAAATTCAGTAAAACCTCATGAAAAAAAGCGTAAATTTCACTTGACTTTCGTCTATGGAGTTGTTAATTTTAATGATTAATCTGGAGTAAAAGGCTTCCCACGCACTCGCAGTTTTCTTCATAACAACAGAAACAGCGCAATATATTTCAGGATCATAACAGGTATGAACGGGAGGGGGTGTAGCGAAAGTGCCGAGCATCAGACTACGCGAGAACGAGCCCTTTGAGGCCGCACTTCGCAGATTCAAGAAAAGCATTGAAAAGGAAGGCGTGCTTTCAGAGGTGAAGAAACGAGAGCACTATGAAAAGCCGAGCGTAAAGCGGAAGAAAAAAGCACTGGCCGCACGCAAGAAAGCGGCGAAGTCAGCACGCATTTACCGGCAGAACTAGGCCACATTGCTGGGCAGCAGGGAGGAAAAAGGGCTGAATGGGACTGAGGGACAAGATCGACGCCGACGTAAAGGAAGCCCTCAAATCCGGAGCAAAGGACAAGGTCTCGACCTTGCGTATGCTCAATGCGGCGCTCAAGAACAAACAGATCGACAAACGCCGTCCGCTCACCGAAGAGGAAGTGGTCGAAACAGTACGATCGCTCATCAAGCAGCGGAAGGACTCGATCGAGCAGTTTGCGAAGGGCGGCAGGCAGGATCTCGTTGACAAGGAGACCGCGGAAATCACGTTCCTTGAAGTGTATCTTCCGACGCAGCTGACGCGCGAAGAACTCGAAGAGATGGTTCGTGACGCAATCACGCAGAGCGGCGCAACGGGTGCAAAGGATATGGGCAAGGTCATGAAGACGCTCATTCCCACACTCGGCGGGCGTGCGGACGGGAAACTCGTCAGCGAAATCGTAAAACATGCGCTGGGGTAACAACGCAGTGCGGAAACCGGACGTGCTCATCGCATACGACAACGGAGCGGAACAGGGGGCTGCAAGACAAGGCCCCCTGATTTTTTTTCACTCCAGCCGCCCTCCAGACATGTGCCGGCGTGATTCATGATGCGGCAACACCTGTTTTTTGTGCACACACGTGCGCGACCTGACGTCTTTCTATGAATGAGCATTCCCTCCGCATCCTGGAATACGGGAAAGTAATTGAAATTGTCGCCGGCTATGCAGCCTCGGATGCCGGGAGAAGAGCGGTGCAGGACACGCTCCCGGAGAACGACCGGATCATTGTCGAGCAGCGCCTGCGGGAGACAGGGGAAATGATGTCGCTCCTTGAGAGCGGCGAACATCCTCCCCTGGAAGGGATACTCGACATCAGCGGTGTCGTGGGAAAGCTCGGCGCCGCAGGAAGCGTTTTAACTCCGCAGGAACTGCTGAATGCCGCTTCAACACTCGCCGCGGCCAGACGCATCCGGTATTTCTTCAAACGATTCGAAGACGGCAGTGCATCCCTTTCCCTGCCGCTCATGTGCTCACGGGCGGTTGTGATCCGCCCGCTCAAGGATATCGAAGAGTCGATAGCCGCAGCCGTCGACGAACAGGCGGAAGTCAGGGACTCGGCAAGCGCCGAGCTTCGCAGGATCCGCAAGCACCTTGTCCGCACTCGTGACGACATCCTCGCCCGCATGTCGAGCATTCTGCAGGACAGCGGGTTCCAGAAGGTCATCCAGGAACCGGTCATTACGATTCGCGATGACCGGTATGTACTGCCGCTCAAACCAAATTTCCGGCAGAACCTGAGAGGCGTCGTGCATGGTCAGTCCGGGTCGCGGGCCACGCTCTTCGTTGAACCGCTCGATATCGTCGACGGGAACAACAGGCTCACCGAGCTCCGGAGCGAAGAGCGCGAAGAAGTCGAACGGATTCTCCGCGGATTGACCGCGCTCCTTGCTCGGGAACGCGAGTCGATTGCAGGCACGTTGGACGCTCTCGCTCAGATCGATGCCGTTTCCGCTCGCGCGCGATTCGGGATCGACCTGCAGGGATCCGTGCCCGGCATGGCGGCGGGCAGACGTCTCAGCCTGCGGGCAGCACGCCACCCGCTGCTTGCCTTGAAACAGAAAACCGGACGCGCGAACAACATCGCACCGAACGATCTCGAATTGAGCAATGACGACCGGGCGCTGATTCTGAGCGGGCCAAACGCGGGCGGCAAGACGGTGATTCTCAAGACCGTCGGGCTGTTGTGCCTGATGGCCCAGGCGGGTCTGCCCGTCACGGCCGCGGAAGGCACCGAACTGCCGTGTTTTACTTCAATATACGCCGATATCGGCGATGAGCAGAGCATTGAACAGGATCTCAGCACGTTTTCATCGCATATGAGCGTTGTTGCCGCCATCCTGCGGGAGGCGGGACCGGATTCCCTTGTGCTGCTCGACGAACTGGGCTCGGGCACGGACCCTGCCGAAGGCGCGGGCCTGGGAACGGCAGTGCTCGATCGTTTGATCGAACGGGGCTGCCTGACGCTTGCCACGACGCACCATACTGTACTCAAGCTGTTCGGTGCACGGACAAAAGGCGCCAGGAACGCGGCCATGGAGTTCGATCCGGCTACGCTCAAACCGACGTATCGGTTGCTTCTCGGCCGGCCGGGCAGGAGTTACGGGCTCGATATGGCGTCGCGCATCGGCGTGCCGGAGGATGTGATCGGGCATGCCAGAAGCCTGGTCAGCGAAGACGATACCCGCCTGGACAGCCTGCTGAAGCAGGTGGAAGAAGACGCTGAGCGGATATCGGCTGAACGGTCCGCCCTTGCGCGGGAATTGCAGGCGGCACGGCTCGACCGCAGCGATGCAGCAGCAGCCCTGCAGGCAGCCCGGACGGAAGCGCGTGAAATCCGCGACCAGGCGAAAAGGGAGACGCGTGACATCGTGAGGGAACTGCGCACGAAGCTGAGGGAACTGTCGCGTGCGGAGAAACTCGAACTGTCGGAACAGAAGCAGCAGGCGGCACGGATCGAGGAACTCAACACAAGCCTAGACGCAATCAGGCATGAAGACCGCCCGCCTGAACCACATCCAGACCTGCATCCCGGAGACCGGGTCAGAATTCCCCGGTGGAACAAGCCTGCGATCGTCATGGCTGCCCAGCGTGGCGTGTTGCACCTCGACGTGGAGGGGAAAAGGATCTCCCTCCCGGCCAGCGACGTTGTTCCCGTGGAGCCGCTGCAGAAGAAAGGGCATGCGTCCAGAATGCCGGGATGGAGCGCCGATCTGGCCGAGCGCGAGGGACCGGCAGACCGCTTGAACATTATCGGTCTGCACGTGGACGAAGGGCTTGCCGAAGTGGAACGCTTCATCGATCAGGCCGGACTGAACGGACTGGCGAGCGTGACGATCATTCACGGACTCGGTACCGGAGCGCTCAAGGCGGCCGTGGCGGAGTATCTCAGGCAGCAACCGCTCGTTACAGCAACACGTCCGGGAGCGCCGGCGGAAGGCGGAGCCGGCGTGACCGTGGCGGAACTGAAAAGATAACGTGTTCTCCGATGACGTCATACGCCGTGTCCGCGACAGCATCGACATTGTCGATCTTGTCTCCGGCTACGTTGCTCTGAAGAAAACGGGCAAGAACCATGTAGGGCTCTGCCCGTTTCACGCGGAAAAAACGCCATCCTTCAGCGTGAACCCGGACAAGCAGATCTTTCACTGCTTCGGATGCGGGGCGGGCGGCGATGCGTTCAAGTTTCTCGAACTCCAGGAAGGGTTGACCTTTCCCGACGCGCTCAAACAGCTTGCGAACAGAGCGGGTATCAGTCTGCCGCAGGAGCAGACGTTTCGCAGGGACAAGAAAACGGAGGATGAGCGCGCCGCGATGCTTGCCGCCGTTGCCGAAGCAGCAACCTACTTCCGGAAGGAACTGGACGGTGCCGCGGGAGCGTCCGCGAGGGCATATCTTGCAAGGCGCGGCGTGGCTGAAGGCACCGTCCGCGACTTCGCGCTCGGGTTCTCGCGGCCCGAATGGGACGGGTTGCTCCGGCACATGAAGCAGCTCGGATTTGCACCCGCGCTTCTGGAGAAGGCCGGGCTTGTTGTCAGGCGGAGCGAAGGCGAAGGATACTATGACCGGTTCCGGGGCAGGATCATCTTTCCGATACGCGACATCAGCGGCAGCGTGATTGCCTTCGGCGGACGGGTCATGGACGATTCGCTTCCCAAGTACCTCAATTCGCCCGAGACGCCGCTGTACAGCAAAAGCAATGTGCTGTTTTGTCTGGACACGGCCAAGGATGCGGGCCGCAAACAGGGTTATTTCATCATTGTCGAGGGCTACCTCGATGCCCTTGCATGCCACCAGTTCGGCGCAAAAAACGCCGTAGCAACGCTCGGAACGGCGCTGACTGAAGGGCATCTGAGGCTGTTGCGCCGGTTTGCAAAAAACATCGTCCTCATTTTTGACCCCGATCCGGCGGGAGTGAAAGCGGCGCTTCGCAGTTTCGACCTGTTTGCTTCAAGCGGGATGAAGGTAAACGTCGTTTCGCTGCCCGAGGGGGACGATCCCGACACATTTTTGAATAAAAAGGGGTATGATGCATTCGCCGGCTGCCTGAAGCAGTCCGTGAAATTCATGGATTTCGTGCTGCGCCAGGTCGTGCAAAGCACGCCTACGGATTCGATCGACGCAAAGGTTGCAAAAGCGGGAGAAATGCTCTCGCTCATAGCGAAGCTGCCGAGCGGCATCGAGCGCGATTATTATTTCAAGAAGACGGCAGAAGCGCTCGATATCGACGAACGGGTCCTGCGGCAGGAGATGCCGCAGGAGCGGGGGCGTCGGCGCACGTCCCCGGCGCCCGCCGATTCCGCATCAGTACAGCCGGAGAGAACGCCGAAAGCTCCGAAAGCGGAAGAAGCACTGCTCCATCTCATGCTCCGGGACGAAGGAATTGCGAAGGAGCTCAGAGAACAGATCCAGCCCCGCGACTTCACCGATCCCCTCGTGCGCCGTGCGGTGGAGAGAATTTTCCAGGTGCTGGAACAATCAGGCGGGATCGATATGCATGCGCTGGTGCGCGAGGGCGATGATGAGCTGAACGCGCTGTTTTCGCACTATGCGGTGCTCGATATGGTGTATGAGGATCCGCAGCGGCACTATCGGGATTGCGTTGCGCTGCTGAAGCAGCGTGATCCTGAAAGAAAGATGAAAGAGATCGTGAAGGCCTTGCGGGAAGCGGAGCAGCAGGGCAACCGCACGGAATATCTCAGGCTGCTGGAGATTCAGCAACAGCTCTCCCGGCGGCCGGGGCGGCGCATCCCCGGCCTGTAGACGCGGCAGGAACGATGCGTTCAGCGGAGCTCATTATGGCGGCGGCAAAACCATCATCCAAAAAGGAGCTGCAGGGTATGGCAAAGAAGGGCAAGACCGGTGCGGCGAAAAAACCAGATGTACTGGCGGGAAAGGAACGGGCCTACGTATCCTATGATGAGGCGGGCGAGCCGATCCCCCACGAGGAAGTATCCACGGAACAGCTGGACAGCATCATCTCTCTGTTCGGCGACGGTGACATGGACCTGGAAATCGCCGGTTCGCGTCATGACGGCAAGGTGCGCCCTGCTGCGGAAGACGAAATAGAGGACAATGTTGAGTCCGATGAAATGGGCCTCGACGAGACGGCGGAGGAGGAAGTCGAAGAGGAGGACCCGGAAGTAGGAATCGGGAAAACGGACGATCCTGTCCGCCTGTATCTGAAGGAAATGGGAACCGTCCCCCTTCTGTCCAAGGAAGGCGAAGTGTCCATAGCGAAGCGGATCGAGGAAGGCAAGCGCGAAGCCGCGCTCATCCTGTACAATCTGCCGTTTTCCCTCCAGGATGTGCGCGACCTGGGTGACAGGCTGCGGAAGGGAAAAATCAGCATTCATGAAGTCGTGCATGCCGGTGATGATGATTTCGAAGAGCTTCAAATGCAGAATGAAGAAGAGCTCCAGGCCCGGGTGCTGAAACTGATCAGTGAAATAGACCGGCGCAGCAAAGAGTTAAACACCCTCATGTACCACATCAACAGCAGCCGCAGCACCGAAGCCCGGAAAAAAACGCTTCGCGAAAAGGCGCAGGCGACGCGCAATATTCTGTTCGACAAACTTGAGGCACTGAACATCCACTGCCGTCAAACCGACCGGCTCGTGATGAAACTGCGCGAGATGGTGAATGAAATACTGCAGTCCGAACGGGAAGTGCACGGACTGGAGCGGAAAACCGGCCTCAGCGTCGCCGAGCTGAAGGAGCTCTTCAAGAAAATGCGTACCGGCGAGCGCGAGCTCAAGAACGCGGCGCGCAGACTCGAGATGAAGTCCGAATCACTGCTGAATCTCGAAAAGACCTACCGAAACGCGGTCAAACGCCTGAAGAAAATCGAGGAGGACAGCAGCGTTTCCGCAGAGGATCTCAAAAAAGCGCTGCGCGCCTATGAGCGCGCCGAGGAACGAGCCAAGCTTGCGAAGAGCGAGCTTGTCGAGGCGAACCTCCGCCTGGTCGTTTCAATCGCAAAAAAATACACGAACCGGGGCTTGCAGTTCCTCGATCTCATCCAGGAAGGCAACATCGGCCTGATGAAGGCCGTAGACAAGTTTGAATGGCAGCGCGGTTACAAATTCAGCACCTATGCAACGTGGTGGATCCGGCAGGCTATAACGCGGGCCATCGCGGACCAGGCGCGCACCATCCGCATCCCCGTGCACATGATCGAGACGATGAACAAACTTATCCGCACATCCCGCGGGCTGGTGCAGGACCTGGGTCGTGAGCCCACGACCGAGGAAATTGCCGCGTGCATGAAGCTGCCCGTCGAGAAGGTGCGCAAGATCATGAAGATCGCGAAAGAGCCCATCTCGCTCGAGACTCCCATCGGCGAGGAGGAAGACAGCCATCTGGGCGACTTTATCGAGGACAAGAAAGTCGCGTCGCCGCTTGAGTCCGCTATCCGCAAGAACCTTCATCATCAGGTCAGGAAGGTTCTCAACACCCTTACGGAACGGGAAGAGAAGGTGCTGCGGTGGCGGTTCGGGATCGGCGAACAGACGGACCATACACTTGAGGAGGTCGGACAGGAGTTTGACGTGACCCGCGAGCGCATCCGCCAGATCGAAGCCAAGGCGCTCCGCAAACTGCGCCACCCGAGCAGGAGCAAGCAGCTCAAGAGCTTCATGGAGTAGATGCTTCGCCTTGACATTTGCGGGGAGTTCTGACAATATACAACCTCCTGCGCAGTGATGTCCAGCATCAGCCAGTACACGGCAAACCGTTCTGGCCGGCCAGTTCCGGCAATCTTCAACCGGATGGCCGGCAGGCGATGATGGCCGGCAGTGTGTTCGCAGCGACCTGGAATTTGCAGTATGCAGGGCCCATAGCTCAGCTGGTAGAGCTACCGGCTCATAACCGGTTGGTCCCAGGTTCGAGTCCTGGTGGGCCCACCACTTCTTGTTGAAAGGGATATGCCGATGTACAAGAACGCGCGGAAGCAGCCATGTCTGATGAATTCCTGGTGCGCCGCTGCACAGCAGGACCGTGATTGAAAGATGCGCCGCAAGGCGCATTTTTTATTTGGAGGGACGATGGACGAACAGCTCAGTCTGCTTATACAGCTGCAAGAACTTGACGGTGCGTTGCGGACGCTCATGGACCGGAAAAAAAAGCTGCCCGAGTCGCTGGAGGAACTCGACCGAAGGCGCGCGGCGAACACTGCGGACCTCGAGAAGGCAAAGGAAAATCTGCAAACCGCCCAGAAAAACAGACGCGATCGCGACAAGGATCTTGAGGCCGGCGCGCAGAAGGTTGAAAAACTCAAGTCGCGAACCTCGGACATCAAGACGAACAAGGAGTATCAGGCTCTTCTCAAGGAAATCGAGGCCGCAGAGCAGGAAAACAAGGCAATCGAGGATGATATTCTGCAGTTGATGGAGAAAATCGACGCGGCTTCCGCCTCCATAGGAGGCGCCGAGGAGCGGGCGCGGCGTGAGGAGGCGGCTCTTCAGTCAGAACAGAAGGACATCGAAGCTGCCGCAGCGAAGCTCGAGAACGAGCTGCAGGGCGTCGAACAGGAACGCAGGCAGTTCATGGAGCGCATTCAACCTGCCGTGCTCAGGCAGTATCAGACGCTGCTCGCGAGCAAGGCAGGCGTCGCGCTTGCCGAAGCACGCGGTGAAACGTGTTCGGGCTGCTATATGAGCATCCCGCCGCAGGTGTTCGTGAACGTCAAGAAGAATGAAAGCATCATCACCTGCCCCCAGTGCGGTCGCATTCTGTACTATAAGGACGCAATCACGCAAAAAGGGGTTTGAAGCGGGAAGGATGCAATGGAATTGACGATTTTCACAGACGGGGCCTCGCGCAACAATCCGGGCGAAGCCGGTGCCGGCGTCTATATTCTTCGCGACGGGATGACGGCCGGGAGGATCGCCCGATACCTCGGGAAGACGACGAACAACGTCGCCGAGTACACTGCCGCGATCATCGGCCTGGAGCACGCGGTTGCCGTCGGCGCGTCGAGGGTGAAGTTGTTCGCTGATTCGGAACTGCTTGTCAAGCAGCTGAACGGCCTGTACAAGGTTAAGAACGAAGGCCTCAAACCACTCCACGGCAAAGTGAAGGAATTAATTGCACGAATAGGAAGTGTGGAGGTACAATATATTCCGCGGGCTCAGAACAAGGAAGCCGATGCGCTCGCGAACAAGGCGATAGATGAAAGGATAGTAGCCGGTAGCAATGAGCCGGGGTAAAGTAGTAGCTAGGAACGAGCCGCATAACATATATATTTCTCCTGGATCCCGGACCCTGGCTACTGGATCCGAATTTTATTTTCAGAGCGGGTGAGGTGAACGCTCTTCCGCAAGGAAGGGAGGAAAGTCCGAGCTCCGCAGGGCAAGGCGGTCCCGAAACGGGACAGGGGGCGACCCCATGGACAGTGCCACAGAAAAGAAGACCGCCCCGCACAGGGGCAAGGGTGAAACGGTGGGGTAAGAGCCCACCAGATTCCCGGGCGACCGGGGATGCTTGGAAAACCCCGCCTGGAGCAAGACCGCATAGGGAAGCGTCCCTCGAAAGAGGGTAAGGACGGCCCGTCCGAGACTTCCGGGTAGGTCGCTCGTTTTCCGGAGCAATCCGGGAACCAGATAAATGTTCACCGCCCCGAGCGATCGGGGAACAGAACTCGGCTTACGGCCCGCTCTGATTTTTTCGACCCATACCGGTTGTCCGGTGTGGGTTTTTTTTTAGCTCCGAGAAATGAGTGGTACTATTCTCATCTGAATCATGTTCCCCATACGCCCGTATTTCCAACGGCAGGAAGAACGGTTCCGGATTCCCGCCGCTTTTTTCGCTCTGAAACTCCTCCTCGCCCGGGCGGCTGTTCTGGTGTATAATGTCACACCGTCCGAAAGTACGCCATCGATCCTTCGGAGGAGGCCATGGGCAGAAACAATGACATATTTTCGGTCAAGCCGTTCGAAAAGCTCAAAAAGGCGCTGAAAAAGCGGGAGGTCTGTCGTGAAACGACGCAGCAGCATGTAAAAAAGAAAAAGAAAAAAGATGTCACCGATGAGGAGCTGTTTTCCAGCGAGATGAGCGGTGTTCAGGAGATCGGGGAATTCCGCTCAATGGCCTGTTTAAAAAGCCGCAGAAGGCTTCCGGCTTCCGAAAAACGCGATCCCGACAAGGAGGCGCTTTTAACGCTGATATCCGTTGCCGAAGGGAGGCAACCCATCGAACTATCGCACACGCAGGAGTACGTCGAATGGGTGAATCCCGCGTACCGCGATCACATGATCCGGAGTCTGCGCGAAGGGCGCTTCTCGATCCAGGCGTTTCTCGACCTGCACGGTTTCGTTGTGGAGGACGCGGAGGCGGAGCTCGACGGCTTTGTGCTTGATTCGCTGAGGAAAAAACTGCGCTGCGTCAAGATCATCCACGGGCGGGGCCTGCGCTCGGTGAAAGGTGCGCGGATAAAGGATGTCGTCATCAAGCGGCTGTCTGGCCATTTCCGGAGGCAGGTGATCGCTTTTGTCACAGCACGGCAGTGCGACGGCGGCCTGGGCGCGCTGTATGTTCTGCTTCAGCAGGGAAAATATGATGACAAATTTCTGTCGTCGTTTGTCAGGGCGGGGCTGCAGTAGCGGGTATCTTATCGTGCATCGACGATGAATATTTAACCTGCCTTGCTTGAATGCATAATGCGATTTCGGTATAATCGTCTTCATGAAACGAACGGTCCGTATTATCGTGCTGCTGTTCATCACTTTTTCCGCGTGCGCCCCTACTCGCGTTAACATGTCAAATCCGGCGTTCTACCATGAGAAAACTTCGTCAATTGTGCTGATTAAAAAGATTGAGTATGACCCGCACGGGTTGCCGCTTTTTCGAACCCTTCTGCGTGAGCGTCCCGTAAAAAAAGGTGAGCAGTTCACCCTTGTCTATTATGGGGGGAATAAACCGGTAAAATCGTTCGATATTGCAATTGTCGGCCGGAAACCGGATATCACCCGCCCCCTGATGGTCATCTATGACTGGACTGGCAAGGGGTTCCAGGTCGGCGTGCAGCTGGCAGTGGAGTCGATGCGGGGCGTTCGCGATAAGAACGGTTTGCTTGTACCGGCGGCATCCATGGTCGTGGGGACTGCAGCTGGTTTCGTGATCGGTGTCGGCGCAAGCATCCCCGTCGCATTTCAGGAAGCCGGCACGCTCATCGCGGACAACGAAGTACTGCTGGGATTCTCCGAGTATGCTTATGATGAGCGGGGACGGCTGCGCAGCATACGGGTATGGTACCCGGACGAGAAGCCACGCGAACTTGTGCGAACCGAATATGACTACCACGGCGATGAAGCAACGCCGTTCCAGACCACCGTGTACAGCGATCCTGAGAACAAGACACGCATCATTCCCTGAGCATGTCATGAAACAACGTTGCCCTGCCGGCAAGACCCTGGCGTTACAGACCGTAAGGAAGTTCCGCAGGAAAATTCTTGCCCACTACGAAACGAGCGGCCGCGACCTCCCGTGGCGCAAGCGCGTGAATCCCTACCGCGTGTTCGTGTCCGAGATCATGCTGCAGCAGACGCAGGTCGAACGGGTCATCGAAAAATACCGGGATTTTCTCGCTGCGTTCCCCGACTTTTCCGCCCTCGCCGGTGCACCGAATGCAAAGCTCCTGAAGTTCTGGTCCGGCTTGGGCTACAACCGCCGCGCCCTTTCCCTGAAAGCCGCAGCGCAGAAGGTTGTGCATGACCATCGGGGAAGATTGCCGTCCGATCCGGAGGCATTGGTCGGGCTGCCGGGCGTCGGTCCGTATACAGCGGGCGCGGTCAGCGCCTTTGCGTTCAATAAACCAGTCGTGTTCATGGATACGAACATCCGGCGCGTTTTCATTCATGAGTTTTTTCCCGACCGGGAAAGCATCCATGACGACGAACTGCTCCCGCTTGTGGATCTGACGCTCGACCGCACAAATCCTCGGAAATGGTATAACGCTTTGATGGACTACGGGAGCATGCTGAATCAGAAAAACGTCAACCCCAACAGAAAAAGCGCGCACTATACCCGCCAGAGTCCGTTCGAGAATTCGAACCGCCAGGTGCGGGGTGCGATCCTCAAAGCGCTTGTTGCCGATGCGCCGCTCAGCGCTGCCGGGCTCGTGAAACGAACGGGCATGGATGCGGAGCGTGTGAAAAAAAATCTTCATCAACTCTTCGCGGAAGGGTTTATTACTAAGAAAGGGAGACTCTACGATTTAGAGCGGAGGTAGCCTGCCGGGCTTGCACGGACGCCGTACGCTTAACCCGCTCGAAGAACGCAACTGCGTTTTCCATGAGATCCGGTCCTGACTATATACAGTTCTATCCCACGCTCCGGTGCAACAGGGCGTGCGGTTTCTGCTTCAACCGCTCGATGGCGGGCATGGAAGACATGCAGCTCAGCGCATTCGAGAGGATGCTGGAGGTATTGAAGCAGAAGGGCGTTCAGACCCTTGACATCATCGGCGGCGAGCCGACGCTGCATGGGGCTATTGTCGATCTGGTACGCAGAGCGGCAGGCGGCGGTTTGTTCGTCAATCTCAGTTCCAACGGATCGCGGCCCGACATCCTGGAAAAAATCATGGACCTGGGGCCGCGCGTCCGGGTCGGCATCTCGATCAACGATCAGGAAACCCTGGCACAGACTGCGGCATTTATCCGGTCGCGGCGGCCTGTCGTGAAAACGGTGTATTTCCCCGGTCAGGGCAGTACGCTCGCGAAAGCCGTTCTCGACCTGCATCCTGCACAATACTATCTGATCTACCGTGACGCGCTTGATCGCGGGGAGCTTGCGCTCACGGTCGCATTCGATCGTTTCCTGTCGGCCGTTGAGGCAGAATATGATCCTGCCCTGACCGGCACGGTGTACTGCTCCGGCTTCCTTCCTGACGAAGGTTATCCCGAGCTCCGGTACGTTCGCTGCCCCGCAGGTACGACAAAGCTCGGCATAATGCCGGATGGTTCGGTATACCCCTGCAATCTGTTCTTTGGCAGAAAAGAGTTTCGCCTTGGGAATATTCTGACTGATCCCTTCG
>DATHDE010000159.1:0-21181 GCA_035490495.1 Nitrospirota bacterium | reverse complement strand
TCCAGCACGTGTTACAATGCCGTAAACAAGAGGGGGTACTCATATGTTTGAAGGTCTTTTTCAGCCGATGCATCTGATTCTCATCCTGGTCATCGTATTGATCATTTTCGGGCCTGGGAAACTGCCGGAACTGGGCGAAGGTCTTGGTAAGAGCATTAAAGCATTCAAGAAGGCCATGAAGGAAGGAGAATCCTCCACGTCGAATGCTTCGCAGATAGATCAAAAAGAAGAGAAAAAGGCCTGATTGTTACTTGAGGAAGGACACTCATCCAGCAAAAAAGCCGGTCAACATGACCGGCTTTTTTCTGTGTCCTGAAATCGATGCGAGCGAGCACCTTCACTTTTGCATGGGAACACCTTTTTTATTCTTGACAACCCTGCTAAAATCCAATAAAATTCGCCTTTACGTACGTTCTGACAAAGGAGAAATGCAATAGGCTCGTAGCTCAGTGGGAGAGCGCTACCTTGACACGGTAGAGGTCGGCGGTTCGAAACCGCCCGGGCCTACCATTGATGAAGTAAACCATCTGGTACAGTCATTCTATTATTATGAGTGAAATACAGCTCAGGCTGCCTGACGGTCAGGTGAAAAGTATGCCCCAGGGCATCACCGGTCAGGAAGTTGCCGAGAAAATCGGCTCTCGCCTCTCTAAAGACGCGCTTGCCATAAAATTAGACGGTCAACTCCAGGATCTCAATGCGCCCGTTGAGCGCAACGCGGCGATCGAGATAACGACCTTTGACGCCCCCGAAGGCCGCGAAGTGTACTGGCACAGCACTTCACACCTCATGGCCCAGGCGATGCAGCAGCTGTTTCCGCAGGCAAAGCTTGCAATCGGGCCCGCCATCGAGGAAGGATTCTACTACGACTTCGACCTGGAACGGACCCTGACACCGGAAGACCTGGTCAAGATCGAAAAGAGAATGGCCGAACTGGCCAAGGCGGCGATTCCGGTAAAACGCAAAGTCTTGTCCAAGGCCGAGGCTTTAGCGTTTTTTCAAAAAAAGGGAGAAGTCTACAAGGTCGAACTCATCAACGAGCTTCCCGACGGCGAAGTTATCTCTCTCTATGAGCAGGCTGAGTTCGCCGACCTGTGCCGAGGTCCGCACGTGCCTTCCACGGCAAAGATCAAGGCATTCAAACTCCTCTCGATCGCGGGCGCGTACTGGCGAGGCAATGAGAAGAACAAGATGCTTCAGCGCATCTACGGCATCTCGTTCCCGGCAAAAGACGCTCTGGACGCCTATGTAACGCGGCTGGAAGAGATCAAACGTCGCGATCACCGCAAGCTCGGCAAGGACCTCGACCTTTTCTCCGTGTCCGACGAAGTGGGCGGCGGGCTCGTGTTGTGGCATCCGCGCGGAGCCCTCATCCGCAAGACCATCGAGGATTTCTGGCGCGACGAGCACCTGAAAAACGGATATGAATTCGTATTCTCACCCCACGTGGGCCGGGGTACGCTCTGGGAAACGTCGGGCCATCTCGGATTCTACCGCGAGAACATGTATTCCTCCATGGAAGTGGAGGGGCAGGAGTTCTATGTGAAGCCCATGAACTGCCCCTTCCACATCATGATCTACAAGAACAAGCTCCACTCCTACCGGGAGCTGCCGATGCGTTACGCAGAACTCGGAACCGTCTACCGGTTTGAGCGCTCCGGCGTGCTGCACGGGCTTCTCCGTGTCCGCGGGTTTACGCAGGACGACGCCCACATTTTCGTGGCTCCCGAGGAGATGGAGGAAGAGGTCATCCGCGTCCTCGCTTTCGTTGTGAACATGCTCCGAACCTTCGGGTTCGACGATTTCAAGGCATACATCGCCACGCGTCCGGAGAAGTCGGTGGGAGACAGCGCACTCTGGGAAAACGCGACTCAGGCGCTGAAGGTCGCGGCGCAGAAAGCTGATCTCGTCTACGAAATGGACGAGGGCGGCGGTGCATTCTACGGTCCCAAGATCGACATTAAGATCAAGGACGCTTTGGGCAGGCTCTGGCAATGCTCAACCGTGCAGTTCGATTTCAATCTGCCTGAGCGTTTTGACATGACCTTCATAGGCGTGGACAATAAGCAGCACCGTCCGTATGTGGTCCACCGCGCGCTTCTGGGATCGCTCGAACGCTTCTTCGGCATGTTGATCGAGCACTACGCGGGCGCGTTTCCGGTGTGGCTTGCGCCGGTACAGGCAAAGGTCATGTCTATCACGGACAAGCAATTTGATTTTGCCAAGGGCGTGCGGGAGCAGCTGCTTGCCGCCGGCATCAGAGCTGAACTCGATGCCAGGCCTGAGAAGATCGGCTTCAAGATCCGCGAAGCGTCCCTGGAAAAGGTCCCTTATATTCTTGTCATCGGCGACAAGGAAGTGCAGCAGAACGCCGTTGCCGTTCGCGAGCGCGGTGGCAAGGACCTGGGCGCAATGCCGCTGGCGGCGTTCATCGCAGCGGTGCAAAAGCTTGTTCACGAAAAAGCGATATCAACGGAACTGACAAGGGGGTGATTGTTTATCAGTAAAATTACGACAAGAATCAATTTCATGATCAAGGTAAAGGAAGTCCGGGTTATTGACTCGGAGGGACAGCAGCTCGGCATCATGGATACGCGCGAAGCGATCAAGAGGGCCGAGGAACAGGGGCTCGACCTTGTCGAGGTAGCCCCTACGGCGAAACCGCCGGTCTGTAGGATCATGGACTTCGGCAAGTACAAGTACGAACTGGCAAAAAAAGCCGCTGAGTCCCGCAAACACCAGACCGTTATCGTGGTGAAGGAGATCAAACTCCGGCCGAGGACCGACGATCACGACGTGAACTTCAAGATGAACAACATCAGGCGGTTCCTGCAGGAAGGCAACAAGGTCAAGGTAACGGTGATGTTCCGCGGACGTGAAATGGCGCACATGGACTACGGACGTGCGGTGCTCGAGCGCGTTGTCAATGAACTGCAGAACGAGGCCGTTGTTGAGCAAACGCCGCGTGTCGAGGGCAGGAACATGACGCTTCTGCTCGGGACAAAGGCAAAAACAGGGTAAGCCGCTGCTGGTCTCGGAACGTTTTATAAACGTTTATACCTGAAGGTGCTGCGGAGACCTGCGTCTCCGCTTTTGATAGGAACGCACGATTACAGTGATGCGGAAGGGGATCATACTATGGCAAAGATGAAACTGAAAACCAATCGGAGCGCTGCAAAGCGGCTCAAAGTCACGGGTACGGGAAAGATCGTACGGCGCAAGGGATGGAAAAGCCATCTGCTGACCGGAAAGAACGCCACCCGCAAAAGGCGCTTGACCGGCTCATTTGAAATCGACAAGAGTACGAGGGAAAATATCAAGCAAATGGTTCCCTATGGATTAAAATAAAGAATCAAGTTCGGAGTTGATCGTTCGGAGCACGGAGCAACTGGTGCTCATCCGACAAGGAACTGGAATCGAGGAGGTTACCACCATGCCGAGAGCTAAAGGCGGCCCCAAGACGAGGGCTAGAAGAAAGCGGGTATTAAATCTCGCAGAAGGATTCTGGGGTTCAAAATCAAAGCTGTTCCGCCCGGCGACTGAAGCGGTCGATCGCGCGCTGAAATACGCCTACCGGGACCGGAAGGCCCGCAAGCGGGATTTCCGCCGGCTGTGGATTGCGCGCATTAATGCTGCCGCGCGCCTGAACGGCGTCACCTACAGCAAGCTGATCGCCGGCCTCATCAAGAATGGTGTGGCCATTGACCGCAAAATCCTGGCGGACTTAGCAGTAACCGATCCAGCCGGATTTGCCAAACTGGTCGAAACTGCCAAGTCTGCGACTGCATAGGCAGACTTTTCTGTGGCATGCGCTCCCCGCGAGCACGGCATCCGCAGCGTGAAGGCCCCGGTCATCCGGGGCCTTTTTTTGTTGACATATCGCAATGATTCGGTTAAAAATCACAGAGAAATGACGACCCTTGGCCGTTCCTGTACCGCGGCCTTCACGGCTTGCATCCTCATTCTGGCGTTTTCCGCTCCTGCACACCCGTCTTACAACTCCGAGGCCGGGCGCAAGTATACTATCGCCTCACAACGCCTGGCTGATCTGAAGAAATCACCAAAAAAGAAAAAGTACCGTTCCTACTGGCTCGACTGCATCCGAACATTTGAAGCTGTTGAAAAAAAATACCCCAAAAGCCCGAGTGCGGCTGAAGCCTGTTTTGACCGATCCGGCGTGTACGAGGATCTCTACCGGCACAACCGCTATTCAAAGGATATTGAAGAGGCACTGCAGAGCTATGCCAAGTGCCAGTCAGCCTACCCGGCCAATGCCCGGGCCCCCGAAGCCCTGTATCATATCGTGTCCATCGCGCTTGATGTCAAGAAAGACAAGGGGCTTGCAGCCGAATTCGCCGACAAACTCGCCTCCCAGTATCCCGGAGATCCTTGGACGGCCAAGGCATCCGCCCGTATAACGCCCGCCTCTCCGAAGAAAATGAAACTTGCCAAAAAAGAACCCCCAGCTGCCAGGACCCCGGCGGCAGCACCTGCAAAGACAAAGGCGGGAACCGTTCAAAAGATACGCTACTGGTCCGGAGGGGCGTATACGAGGATTGTAATAGAACAGAACCAGGCCGTTACCTTCCAGGCCCATGAACTGAAAAATCCGGATCGCCTTGTATTCGATCTGTTCAGCACGCGCCTCGGTGCAGGCGTCGACAAGGACCCGCTCCCGGTGAACGATGGCCTTCTCAGGCAGGTGCGCGCGAGTCAGTACGCACCGGACACGGTGCGCGTTGTGCTGGATCTGGCGAGCATCAAGAATTATGTCGCGTTCGCCCTGCACGACCCGGAGCGGCTGGTGATCGATGTGACGGGCGAGGGAGGGAACGGGTCGGAATCCCGGATCGCGAGCAGTGATTCGGCAACACCTCAGACCGAGCCGACGACGAGCCAGAAACAAATTGTCAAGGCAGAGCCGAAAACGGAACCGCAGACCACCGTCCCCGCGGTACCAAAAATCCCGGAAGTGAAAAACAACGAAGGCGACCGCCTGACGCTGTCACGCCAGATGGCGCTCAAGGTCAAGACCATCGCCATTGACGCGGGCCACGGCGGCCATGACCCGGGGGCAATTGGCAAAGGCGGCACAAAGGAAAAAGCCATCACGCTGGATATAGCAAAGCGCCTCGCAGCGCTCGTGAAGGAGCGCCTGGGGTGCAACGTCGTCCTGACGCGGGATCGGGATGTGTTCATTCCTCTCGATCAGCGGCCGTTCATCGCCAAGTCGAAAGGCGCCGACCTGTTCGTGTCGATCCACGTGAACGCGAACCGGAAACGAAAGATGCGGGGTATTGAAACCTATGTGCAGGGCTTGAAAGCGTCGGATCGGGAGGCCATGGCAACTGCGGCGCGGGAAAACGCCATGTCGGAGAGGAGCCTCAGTGAACTGGACTCAGAAGTGGAAAAAATGCTGAAAGACCTGAAGATCGACAACAAGATCGAGGAATCGATACAGCTTGCAGGGTCCGTGCAGACGACGCTGGTTGACCATATCAAGCCGCATCAGAAGAATGTGGCCTTGAATCATGGAGTAAAGAGCGCTTTTTTCTATGTCTTGATGAATACAAACATCCCGAGCATTCTTGCCGAAGTGGGGTATATCAGCAATCCCGACGAAGAAAAAATGCTCAAAAAAGATGCCTACCGCCAGATCATTGCAGAAGCCCTGTTTCAAGGAGTGAAAAACTACATCAATGCGCGCGAACCGCAGATGATGGGAATATGAAGGCGTCGAGCGGTGCTGAAGCGGATTGTCGTGAGTTGCATTTATCCCCTGAGCTGTTGTTACTGTTTGTTCCCGTCCGCTGCGGGTTTACCGCTTGACGCGATCAAATATGCCTCGATGAACTGGTCGAGGTCGCCGTCCATGACAGCGGATACCTGTCCCACCTCCACGCCCGTCCGGTGGTCCTTCACAAGCTGGTACGGCTGAAAAACGTACGAGCGGATCTGGCTCCCCCAGGCAATATCCTTCTTCTCTCCCGTCAATTTGTCGAGCTTTTCCTCCTGTTCCTTCCGTTTGAGCTCGAAGAGCCTTGACTTGAGCACCTTCATGGCTACGGCCTTGTTCTTGATCTGGGACCGCTCGTTCTGGCACTGGACCACGATATTCGTGGGCAGGTGGGTGATACGCACGGCTGAATCGGTCTTGTTCACATGCTGCCCGCCTGCGCTCGAAGCGCGGTAGGTATCGATCCGCAAGTCCTTCTCGTCAATATCGATATCGATGTCGTCCTCGACTTCCGGATAGACGAACAGCGAGGCAAAGGACGTATGGCGGCGTTTGTTCGCGTCGAACGGGGAGATGCGCACGAGGCGGTGCACGCCCGCCTCCGCTTTGAGCCGCCCGTAGGCATATTCTCCCGCGACGGTAAAGGTGACGGACTTGGCACCTGCTTCCTCACCTGCCTGATAATCAAGGATCTCGGTCTTATACCCCCGTTTTTCCGACCAGCGAAGGTACATGCGCATGAGCATTTCGGCCCAGTCCTGGGCTTCGGTGCCGCCTGCGCCGGGATGTATCGAAACTATAGCGTTCGATGCGTCCTGCTCCCCGGACAGGAGCGCGGCGACCTCGGCGGATGCGATGTTCGTCTGGATCTTCCCAATCTCGATCTCCAATTCGGCGCGCATGGTTTCGCCGCCTTCTTCCGAGGCGAGTTCTGCCATGGCTTCGAGGTCAGCCATCCGTTTCGCCAGCGACTGCCAGTCACGAAGCGAGCGTTCGATGGATGCCTTTTCCTTCAAGACGGCATTGGCCTTGTCCTTGTCGTCCCAGAAACCGCTCACTTCCGTCAGGCGGGCGAGCTCTTCCAGCCGCGACTCCTTGACCGGTGCGTCAAAGATGCCTCCGCAGGGTTTCGATCCTGCTTTTGACAACGTCGAGCTGCTGCTTGAGATCTTCCAAAAGCATGTTCTTCTCCTCTGGTTAACGCGCGCGTGAAGCGGATTATACCATAGAGGAACGCGCCTGGCAAAGGATAACGCAAGACAGAAAAGGGATAGCGTCGTGCCGGCGGTGCCGAGCTTTTTTCTTGAAACATGAAGCGATTGTGTGGTAATCTAGGCACAATCGCAGCACTGCCGGCATTACTGAAAGGAGACGGTCTATGCAGCAGCGGATGTTCATCTTTGTTACGATCCTTGCAGCAGGTGTTTTGCTTACCGGCATGGGCGGCTCCGGAGGGTTTGAACGGGCGCCGCGCGTGGAAAAGAACTTCGCTGTTTCCGTTACCGACGTCGGGGGCAACACTATTCAGGGCGAGAAGTTCAGTTGGGAAGGAAGAATCCATTTTGCAGGGACGATGGGAATGGCCCAGGTGACGATGCCTTTCGAAAGGATCAAAAGCCTCACCGTGGGAGAGATACGGGACCGGCAGGTAAAAATCGCGGCCCAGCTCGTCGATGGATCACAGGCCAACTTTGAAGTGGATGCAAAATCGCGGTGTTTCGGAGAGGCGCCGTTCGGCAGCTTTATGCTTGAAATGTCCGAGATCAAGTCCCTGACGTTCAAGAGATGATGTTCGCGGAGCACGTCGCTCCGCGCATTCCGGCAATGCCGTTTTCCATACGTTTTCCGTGAATAATTCCTCTCATAGCGCAACTGGCACCCCCGGAGCCTACCGGACCGTCCTTGAAGAAGAAAATGCGGTCATCAAGGAAGCGCATTTCTCCGGTGCCGGCGGGAGCGAAATCGTACAACGCAGAACGAGCCTCATCGACAGGGTGCTGCGTGACATCCACACCGGACTTTCCGGTTCCGGCCCTCTGCCCGCGCTTGTCGCCATCGGCGGCTACGGCAGGGGAGAGCTGAATCCGCGTTCGGACATTGATATCATGCTGCTCTGCCGCGATGAGGAGGACAGGAAGCGCTCATCAGAGCTGCTCTATCCGCTGTGGGATGCCGGCCTCGAAGTAGGCTACAGCGTCAGAACGGTGCGCGAATGCGTCTCCCTGTGCCGGCAGGATTCGAAAATCCGAACCTCGCTGCTTGAATCGCGGCTCATAGCCGGCGACGCGGTGCTGTATGCCTCCTATACCCGCTCGCTCAGCAGCGATGTCCTGTACTGGAAAGCCTCTTCCTTCATAAAGGAGAAGATCTCAGAGCGCATGAGCGTGCGCCAGAAGTTCGGCGGCTCCATCTATCTGCGTGAGCCGAACATCAAGGAGGGCGAGGGCGGGTTGCGCGATTTTCACACCGCACTCTGGATCGCGGCCGTCCATTTTCAAATTTCTTCCCTTGACGCTCTCGTCGAGCGTGGCGTCATCAGCAGGGGACAATATGCAACGGTCCTGCGGTCCCGTAACTTTATATGGCGCGTGCGGAACGAAATTCATTTCCTCTCGGACCGCAAGAACGATCATCTCACGTTCGACCTCCAGGAACAGGCAGCCAAGGATTTTCACTTCCGGGACTCCGCGCACCTGTTTTCCGTAGAGCGCTTCATGAAGACCTATTTTCTTCACGCCCGGAACATCAGGGAGTTCGCGAATATCATCGCGGATGCCGTCCTCCAGAAGCGAACAGGGAACTGGTTCGAGCGCAAGACCGCCATCGGACCCTTTATGCTGCTGGGCAGGACGCTCGTTCCCCTGGAGGGACGCTACGATGCTCAGGACCCGGCTCAGGCGCTGGCGGCATTTGAAATCATCCAGTCGAAACATGCAGTTCTGTCGGATCATTTGAAAGCGCTCATTCGATCGTGTCCGGTGGACGAACGGTCGCGATCCTCTCCCGCAGCCAGCGGTTCATTTCTCGCTATTCTGAACAATCCCGACTCCCTTGCGGAAACGCTTATCCTCATGAAGGACCTGCGGCTGCTCGGGAAGCTACTCCCGGAGTTTCGCGCCATTCAGGCGCTGGCGCGGCATGATTTTTACCACCTCTATACGGTTGACGAACATATTTTGCTCGCCCTGAGAACGCTTCAGACTCTTTGGACCGGCGCCGCTGCCGCTCCTGCATCGCTCATGAACGCATTTACCGGCGTGAAAAAAAAATGGGTGCTCATGCTGGCGGTCCTGATGCACGACCTGGGCAAGGCCTATCGGGAGGATCATGAAGGCGCAGGAGCGAAGATTGCAGGCTCTATCCTGAAACGGCTGGGAATCGAGGGAGAAGACCGGGAGCGGATCGTCTTTCTTGTCAAAAATCATCTCGTCATGTCGTCATTGTCCCAGCGCCGGGAGCTGACGGACCGCAAGGTCATCATAGACTTCGCCCGGCTTGTGAAGGACAGGGAAAATCTCGCGCTGTTGTACCTTCTTACGTATGCGGACATCACTGCGGTGAATCCGACAGCATGGACCCAGTGGAAGGCGGTCCTGCTGCAGGACCTGTACCTGCGGGCGCTGCAGTATATTGACAAGAATGCAATCGTATCTGATGAGGACCAGGCACGGCTTGCCGTCCTGATCGACAAGACACGCTCCGCCGCGGCGGGCCAGTTCTCCTCCGCCGAGCTTGATACGTTCATCTCGGTCATGCCGGACCACTATTTCGCGCGGACGTCGACGCGGAAGATCCTCGATCATCTCCAGATGATGCAGCAGCTCAAGGATGAGCAGCTTGTTATCCGCCACCGTCATTACCGCGAACGGGGGTATACGGAACTGACCGTATGCGCCTATGATGCCTACGGCATGTTCTACCGGACTGCCGGCACGATTGCATCGAAAAATCTCAGCATCCTGCGCGCGCAGGTCTATACATCAAAGAACGGCGTTATGCTCGATACGTTTCAGATCACGGACGCAGACGGCAAGATCTGCGACTACGACAAGGCATGGGAAAGCGTTCACGATGAGCTCCGGTCCGCACTGATGAACAAATCGCGGCCCGCCGCTCCGGGGATGTCCGGAAAAAGGGGCAGGCGCGGTTTGACGGTTCAGACAAAGGTTGAGTTCGACAACGATTCATCGGAACACTTTACGATCATTGATATCACGGCGCAGGACCGCATCGGACTGCTCTATGAAGTGACCAAGGCGCTGTATGACCTGAACCTGGACATCGGTTCCGCCAAGATCGTGACGGAGGGCGTCAGAGTGCTTGATTCGTTCTACGTCACCGATCTGCTGCGTGAAAAGATCGTGGACGAGCGGAGATTGGAAAAGATCCAGAGTACGCTCCATGAGATCCTGGAGCGTGAGTAGCGGCGGTATGCAGCTGCGCCGGGTGCCGATACGATGAAGAGAACGTTCATTATTCTGGCTGCGCTTTTTTTCGTTTTCCTGGGCGCGGCGGAGTTTTATGTCCAGACTGACGCCTTCACGGAGTTTATCCGTCCCTCAATCGTCGACCCGCTCCAGGAGCTGCTCGGTCCGGATGCGCAGATCGGTCCCGTAAAAGCGAATTGTATCCCTCCCCGGCTTCAGGTCCGCGATATTGTCATCCCGAACGGATCGGGGAAACCTATTGTCACGATCAGAAAAATCACCGTTTTTATCAATCCCCTCCCGCTCGTTTTTAAGAAGGTCAGGTTGCCATCCATAACGGTCCTTGAGCCCCGCATCACCGCCAGCCGCGCTCAGGACGGCTCGCTCGATATTGTGCCGCTCATGGAGCGGATCAGCGCGGCCATCAGGCGGTCTGATGCGAATGCGGCGGAAGGCTTTCACCTCCTCCTCAAGTCCATCTCAATTAAACAAGGTGAAATACGGTTAACCGACGCATCATTGAAAAGCGGCGTTACAGTAACGGGTTTGAACATATCATCGCGTTTTAACCTTGCGAACGACCGGGTGAACATTCATGTGCGGGGTTCGCACGTCATTGCCGCGGCGCCTGCCTATCCGGCAATCCAGGGAGAGCTGCGGGCAACGCTCGAATACGACCGCGGCAGGCTGCTGCTCAAGGCTTCGGAATTCACCATGGACGATGCCTCGATCTCGCTGCACGGGCAAACCGGATCCTTTCCCGATCCCGTGCTTGATTTTGAAGGCAGGATTGTTACGGGACCGCATGCAATCGGCAGGTTTGCAGAGATGCTGAAGCCGCGGCCGAAGCAACCGGGCCCCCGGGGGGAGGCCTTGATCTCCGTCAAGGGCAGGGCTTCGGACCCCGAGATTAGCGGCTCTCTGCGTCTGTCCGGTTTATTTTATCGGGACTGGACACTGCAGGATGCCAGTCTTACCTTTCAATACAAAGGGACGAACCTTCTGCTCGGAGGAGGTAACTGGCTTGTTGCAGAAAAAGAAAAAAAACTCACCATTGACCGCGTGGGAGCGTCCTTGTCCTACGGGCGGGGCGCCTTTGGGATTGATCATCTGGAGATCGCTGCGGGTGACACCCTGATCAGAATGCACGGCCGCGTCGATCCTGCCGCGGGATATGCCGTGCACGTGAGCGCTGTATCGTCAGGGGAGGGGAAAACGATCGATTTTGCAGCAGGACTGCCGATGGCCGGCGATATCAGGATCGAAGGGGATCTCTCGGGAGCAGTGATGTCGCCGCGTTTTACCGGGACGCTCAAGGGAGAGCCTGTTACCGTACGCGGCGTGCAGTTCAACGATGTCCGCGGCTCTGTTGTGTACTCCGATAAAAAACTGACGCTTTCATCCGTCGATATTCGCAGACAATCGTCGCGCTACGTGCTGGACGGCGACATCGATCTGGGGCGGCGGGAACCGTTCTATACGGCACGTTTGCGTGTCATGCAATCGGACGTCGCAAGCATTGTGGCGCTGTTTTACAAGCCGCTGCCGCTCGAGCTGTCTGCACGGGGAGAACTGACCTTCCAGGGGACGGCGCAGAAATATTCAGGTGGCGCGTATCTTTCGCTCGACGCGGGGAAGGCCTATGAAGAAACCTTTACCCGCGCCGCGGTGACGGCTTCACTCGTGACCGGGAAAATATTCTTTCCCCAGGTAACCGTATTCAAAGAGAAAGGCGCGATCAAGGGGTCGGGCTGGATCTCTTTTGACGGAACGTATGCCGCCGACCTTGAGGGCTCCGACGTGTCGCTCTCCGGCGTGGACCACCTGAAAGGAGTGCCGGTGAGCGGCGATGCCGCTTTTGAAATCCACTCGGCGGGCAGTTTCGACAAACCCGTGGTCCAGTCGACCTATGAAATTGAAAACCTGGCTCTCGCTGGCTTTGCAATGGGCCAAGTCCATATTGACGCCGCTGTACGCGAAGGACAGTTGAAAATCAGCGCGCAGACTCCCGAAGACCGGGTAAATGTGTCGCTCCAAGGGGCGCTTCACAGGCCGTATATCTGGAATGCCAGGGCGGAGCTCAACATGGACGGTATTGACCCATTCCGCGTTTTTGGAAATGCGAATATGCAGGACCGTGTGAAACTGCTCCTCCATAGCTTGGTTTCGCTTCGCGGGCAAGGGCTGGATCTCGCCACAGTGAGCGGCGAAGCAATCTTCCGGAAGATCGAAGCGGCCGCAGGCGACTATCACTTTGAAAACGAGCCTCCCTCACGGGTTACCATTGACCAGGGAGTTGTGACAGTGCGGTCGCTGGGTTTTTCCGGACCGGGAACGCACATTGTTGTCTCCGGGACCCTGGCGGAGGGGGGCCCTGACCTCGCAGTTAAGGGAACAGCAGGCCTGTCACTCCTGAAAACGTTGTTTCCAGAAGTTGAATATGCCTCCGGAACGGCGGACATGCAGCTATCCGTCAAGGAACACTGGAGCAATCCCGCCGTGGCCGGCTCCCTGCGCGTCCGTCAAATGGAAGTGAAGATTAAGGACGTGCCCCAGAAGATCAGCTCACTCAACGGAACGTTTTCTTTCGCTCACGACCGGATTGTTGCTGAGTCGCTGACCGGCGAACTGGGCGGGGGCACGATAAGCGCATCCGGGTGGGCACAGTTCGGGAGCGCATCACTCATGGAGTTTTCGTTCAAATCTCTTGTGGACAATGTCACTGTCCGGTATCCCGAAGGCCTCACGTCCACAGTGTCCGGCAATCTTTTTTTCGACGGCGGCGCGGCTGAACGGACACTGTCAGGCGATATCCTGATAAAGCGAGCGCGGTATGACAAGAGAATCGAGTGGAAGAGCATGCTGGTGGATATCGGGAGAGGGCTGTATCAGAAAAAGCAGGCTGACATCGGCTGGATCGGCGACACACAGCTCAATGTCAGATTCCATGGAAGCGATAATATCATCTTCCAGAACAACTTGGCACAGATGCAGCTGGAAATTGATGTATTCCTGCGGGGAAATGTGAACCACCCGCAAGTGCTTGGAAGAATCGAATCAAGGAAGGGTACCGTCTATTTCAGGAAGAACGAGTTCAAGATACTGCACGCATCGGCGGATTTTGCGGATCCGAACAGAATGAATCCCGTGCTCGATATCCAGGCGGAAACGCAGGTCCGGGAATACCTGATCAGCCTCGCCGTGACGGGAACGGCGGACCGGGCGTCCGTGACGCTCATCTCGGATCCGGCACTGGCGGATACGGACATCCTCAGCATGCTCGCGCTGGGGAAAAAAGGAGCCGAACTCAAGGGAAAGGAAACAGCGGTGGGCGTTGGAGAAGCGGCGTCGTTCGCGACAGGCCAGCTCCAGGACATTTTCGAACGCCGTGCCCGCAGCCTGACAGGCCTTGACCGGTTTCAGGTGGACCCGTATGTCAGCAAGAACGATACGTCGGTGCCGAGGGTTACGGTGGGGAAGGAACTCGTTCAGAACAAATTATTCGTCACCTATTCCTCCAACGTGGGTGCTTCCGTGCCGGAGCAGGTGCTCAGAATCGAATACCTGCTGAACAAGCACTTCTCCGTCATCGGGGAACGAAATGAAGTGGGAAATTACGGGGCAGATCTAAAGTACCGGTTTGAGTTCAGGTAAACAGATGCCCGGATCTGCGATTGCGGACTGCCGATCAGCACCCGGACAGAAAGATTGCCTTTGGTTCAATCACCGATTCCCGACCAGCAACCGGCAATTTCATCAATGCGCTTCATCCCAGTTTTTTCCGACGCTCACGTCCACCTTGATGGGCACGGCAAGCTGTAAAACGCCTTCCATCTCTTCCCGGACCAGGTTCTTCATGTGCTCGATTTCTGCATCAGGGACTTCGAATACGAGTTCGTCGTGGACCTGCAGAATCATGATGCCCCTCATCTTCTCTTGTTTTAGTTTTTTCTGAATATGGATCATAGCCAGCTTGATGAGGTCTGCCGCCGTGCCCTGGATCGGCGTGTTCACGGCAGTACGTTCACCGAAGTTCCTCACTGCCACCGCCGATGACGAGAGCTCGGGGATGAAGCGCCGCCGGCCGAGAAGGGTGGTCACATAACCGTTCGTTTTCGCGTCCGCGATGGTACGGTCGAGAAACTCACGCACACGGGGGTACCTTGCAAAATAGCTGTCAATGTAGCGTTTCGCTTCACTGTTCGAAACGCCGATGTCCTGCGCCAGTCCGTATGCAGAGATGCCGTAGACGATGCCGAAGTTGACCGCCTTCGCCTTGCGGCGCATCTCCGACGTAATTTCGGCGGGGGGGAGGCCGAAGATCTCCGAGGCCGTCCGTGTGTGTATGTCCTCGTCCTCATGGAATGTTCGGATCAGCGCGGGATCGCCGCTCATGTGTGCGAGAATGCGCAGTTCGACCTGTGAGTAATCGGCCGACAGGAGGCTCGCGCCCTGCGGGGCTATAAATGCGCGCCTGATCTCCCGTCCCACATCGGTACGGATCGGAATGTTCTGCAGATTCGGATCACTGCTCGACAAGCGGCCCGTCGCCGCCACCGTCTGGTTGAATGAGGTATGGAGCCTTCCGGTCCGCGGGTTGATCATGGCGGGGAGGGCGTCGACGTAGGTGGACTTGAGCTTGGCGAGGGAGCGGTATTTCAGTATCTCAGCAGGCAGCGGGTGGTAATGGGCAAGCTCCTCGAGTACGTCCACGTTCGTAGAGTAGCCGGTTTTGGTGCGCTTGGTGGGAGTGAGCTGGAGCTTGTTGAACAGGATTTCGGCAAGCTGTTTTGGCGAGTTGATGTTGAACTCCGATCCGGCCAGCTCGTAGACGGTTGTTTCGACGTCGTGGATATCCTTGCCCAGTCTCGTTGACATGCTTTTCAGAAACACGGCGTCGATCTTGACCCCTGCCTTTTCCATGTCAGCGAGGACTTCCATGAGCGGCATTTCAATTTCACGGAAAAGTTTCAGCAGCCCCTGTTTTTCAAGCTGGGGCAACAGCGTCTGCTCAAGCCGCAAAGCGATGTCCGCGTCCTCACCGGAGTAGCGAGATGCAACAGCAATGTCCACCTCGGCAAAACTGATCTGTTTTTTCCCGGTGCCCGTTATGTCGGAATATGTCGTAGTCTTGTAATTGAGATATTCCAGCGCAAGGGCATCGAGGCTGTGAGACGTTTTGCCCGGGTTCAGAAGATACGATGCGATCATCGTATCGAACAACACGCCGCGCACGGCGAGCCCGCAGCGGTCAAGTACGAGCATGTCGTACTTGATGTTCTGGCCGGTCTTTTTGATTGCCCTGTTTTCGAAGGCATCCTTGAGCCGGGAAAGAACAGATTCTCTGACGAGCTGACTCGGAGCGCCGGGATAGGCATGTCCAAGGGGAATATACCATGCATGCTGCGGACGTACTGCAAAGGAAATGCCCACGAGCTCGGCCTGCAGAGGATCGGTTGACGTGGTTTCCGTATCAAAGGAGAAACCCTGCGCTGCAGAAAGGGCGGTTAGCAGCTCTCCAAATGCTTGTTCATCCATGACAATTTTGTACTCCGCCTCCTGTCCGGCGTTCTGGGTAACGTACTTGAGGAGCGAAGTGAACTCCATCTCCTTGAGGATTGCAAGCAGGGAGGTGTTGTCGGGCTGCTTCAGTTCCAAGGCAGAAAAATCGACTTCCAGAGGGATATCCGTTTTCAGAATTGCCAGCTCACGGCTCATCCGCGCAAGATGACTGAATTCCTGCAGCGCCCGCCTGAGTTTGGGCTTGGTGATTTCATCGGTTCGCTCAAGAAGATGTTCTATTGTCCCATACTCTTTAATGAGCGCCTGTGCTGTTTTCTCGCCGATGCCCGGGACGCCAGGAATATTGTCCGAGGCGTCTCCCATCAATCCCATGATCTCGACCACGTGGTCCGGCGGCACACCGAATTTTTCGATTACTTCGTCGCGGCCGTATGTCTTGTCCTTGAGCGTATCGTACACCGCGATGCCCGGACCTACGAGCTGAAGCAGATCCTTGTCCCCGGAAACGATAGTAACGGGGACCCCCTTCGCGCGAGCACGCAGTGCCAGCGTGGCAATTACATCATCCGCTTCCTGCCCGTCCAGTACATATACGGGAATACGGAACGCCTCAACGAGACGGTGAATGTACGGCACCTGAGGCACAAGATCACGCGGCATCGGCGGCCGGTTCGCCTTGTACTCCTTGAATTCCTGGTGGCGCCGCGTGGGACCTTTAGGGTCGAAAACGATGGCAAGAAGATCGGGCTTTCTCTCCTTCACAATCTTGAGCAGCATGTTCGCAAAACCAAAGACTGCATTCGTCGGCAGCCCGGTCGAGGTTGACAGGCCGCGTACGGCATAGAAAGCCCGATAGATATAAGAATTGCCGTCAATGATGTAGAGCGTTTTGCCCTTGTGTCCTTCAGTGACCGTCATGGGCACGGAGTATAACGCAGATCCCGGGAAAAGACAACGACAATGCAGAATCGTGCCCGCTGTGCCTCGAGGTTAGAAAGATTCCCTTGACACTGCAAGCCGGAATAGGGTATAACAACATCCGTTCAATTCCAGATGTTTTTTCAGTTTCCCGTGCGCGCCGACGTAGCTCAGCGGTAGAGCAGCTGATTCGTAATCAGCAGGTCGTCAGTTCAATCCTGACCGTCGGCTCCATTCTTATCTCTCCTCACCGATCCCTTCTGAACGCACCGGTTTCAAGTCTCTCCGGTGGCAACCAAAAACAAATGGGAACAAAAAGAAAAAGGTTGACATCAAAAATAAAGATGTTTACAATAGAACCAGGCTATCCCCGTCGCATTCTTTTCGTAAAAAAAAGAGGGGACGTTGATGAATCTTCCCAATTACATCACGCTGCTCAGGATCATCCTTATTCCTTTTTTTATAAACTTTATGATCTACGGCTACCGGAAGGCAGCTTTGATTGTTTTTATTGTCGCCTGTATAACCGATGCACTGGACGGGCTCATCGCACGGCTCACGAATACCCAGACAGAGCTGGGTGCATTTTTCGACCCGATAGCCGACAAATTGCTGATTATATCGGCGTTTGTCACCCTTGTGATAATCGGCATGCTGCCGATCTGGTTTGCGATCATCGTGGTAAGCCGCGATATGATTCTTGTATTGGGAAGCATTGCATTATATTTTTCAGGACATCAATTTGTAGCGCGGCCTTCGATCATCGGCAAGGCGACAACCGTTTTTCAACTGGCGGCCGTCATCCTGTCGTTGACGATGAAAAAGACCGGGAACAATGCAGTTCTGATCAATACCTTGTACTGGATTGCTGCCGCTTTGACGCTGGCATCGGGGAGCCAGTATGTATTCCGCGGCATTAAAATAGTCGGAAGAAATCCCGAATAGCCGATACCAGGGAGGTGCCACATGAAAATATCGGAAATGATCAGGCAGGCGCTTGAAAAAAAGGGATTCAAGAACCTGAAGGACGCATCCAAAGTGCTCGGAATCAGCCCCGAACTTCTTCGTGTGACAATCAACAAAGGGCATATTCCGAAGGACAAGACGCTCATGATGATCGCACAAAAGCTCAACCTGGACAAGTCTGTGATGATTCTGGCTGCACATCAGGAAAAAGTGCCCGCCGAGGTCAAGGGTTTTTTCCTTTCCCCGTCACAGGCTAAGTTCAGGCGCGGCAAGCGCAAGTATCCGCTTTCCGAAGAGCAGATCAACTATCTGGAAAAGATACTGAGCATTGATGAAATCATGCTGCTCAGAAAATTCCGCCAGGTATCGGAAGAAGCGCGCACCCAGATCACCGGTTATGTGGACTTCATGTTTGCATCGAAAAGGAGCGCGTAAGTGCTCGAAATCGATGCTGTTGAACCGGGGGGCATCGCCGACGGTCTGGGGATAAAAAAGGGAGACGCAATCTGTACCATCAACAGGCAGCCCGTAAACGATGTCATCGACTTTAAATTCCTGACTGCTGAAGAACACTTAACGCTGCGCATCGCCAACCCTCACGGGCATACACGGATTATTTCCCTCCATAAAGAATTCGACGATTCACTGGGGCTGGCATTCGCGTCCATTCGAGTGAAGCGCTGCCGGAACAAATGCATCTTCTGCTTCGTCGATCAGATGCCGCCGGGATGCAGGAAAAGCCTTTCCGTCAAGGACGATGATTATCGGGCGTCTTTTCTCTATGGCAATTACATCACGCTCGGCTCACTCTCGGAGCAGGACTGGCAGAGAATTTTCGATCTTCGCCTGTCTCCCCTTTATATTTCCGTTCATGCAACGGATCCGGCCTTAAGGTCATTCATTATCGGCAATAAAAAGGCCCCCGACATCCTCACGAACCTCCGGCGTTTGGCTGACGGCGGCATCCGCATGCACACCCAGATTGTGCTGAGCCCGGGGATCAATGACGGACGGTTTCTCATGCGTACGCTCGACGATCTTGCGGGTCTGTACCCGTCCGTGATTTCCATAGCTGTTGTCCCCGTGGGATTGACGTCGTATAGAAAAAACCTGTATCCGCTGCGCACGTATACTCGCCGGGAAGCGCGAGAAGTAATCGCCATGGTCAATGCATTCGGGAACCGGTTAAAAAAACAGTTCGGTTCGCGCGTTGTGTATGTATCGGATGAATTTTACATCAAAGCGCAGGTGCCGGTTCCACCCGCTGCGTATTACGAGGAATTTCCCCAGATTGAAAACGGAGTCGGAATGGTCGCCGATTTTCTTCAGAACGCCGCACGTGTCCGGCTTCCTGCAAGGATTGCGAAACTTTCCCTTACCCTCGTAACCGGGATGTCGTTCGCAAATGTGCTGCGCGACACCGCCGTTCGATTGAAGCGTGTCGCGGGGCTTACCTACCGGGTTGTCGCAGCGCGAAGTTTTTTTTTCGGCTCATCCGTGACGGTGGCCGGTCTTTTAACTGCAGGTGACATTGCAGCCTCACTCAAAGGGAAGCGTCTTGGCGACATCGTACTCATCCCCGCAGAATCGCTCCGCGAGGGTGACAACGTGTTTCTTGATGACGAAAATCTGGAGAGCCTCGAACGGAAAATCGGGGTGCCGGTGAAAGCTGTTTCCCATTTCAGGGATCTTGCCGCGATTCTCAGAAAGGCTGGATAACGATCGACTCATGATTACAGGAACAACCCGAATCTATGGAATATATGGCTGGCCGGTGGAGCATACCTTTTCCCCGGCCATGCACAACGCGGCGTTTCGAGCTCTCGACAAGGACGCCAGGTATGTACCTTTTGCCGTTGCGCCGGAAATGCTGGAAGAGGCAGTTCTTGCCATACGGGCGCTCGGCCTGTGCGGACTAAATATCACCGTCCCTCACAAGGAGCGTGTCATTCCTTTTCTGGATGGACTATCCGAGGAAGCAAGTCTCATCGGAGCGGTGAATACGATCCAGGTCAAAGACGGCAAGCTGATCGGCCATAATACGGACGGCAGGGGGTTTATCAGGTCGCTGCGGGAAGATGCGGGGTTCAAACCTCGCGGGAAGTCTGTCGTGCTCATTGGTTCAGGAGGAGCAGCACGGGCAGTCGGTTTCAGTCTCGCTCTTGCAAAGACATCAAGCATCGCATGCTTCGACATCGATGCAGCAAAGGCAGCTGCGCTCTGCAGAGAAATCGCACAGAAAACGGGGGTCCGTACGTCTCCACTCGTCCCCGCGGATGTCCCTTCGGCTGCGATGAATGCCGCCTGTTTGATTAATGCCACGCCGTTGGGATTGAAAAAAGGCGATCCGCTTCCGCTCGCCAAGTCGCTCATCCTGAAACACCATCTTGTCTGTGATCTTGTCTATAATCCTCCGGAAACACCGCTTCTCAAGGCGGCAAAAGCACGCGGTGCCAGGCGATTGTCGGGCATCGGGATGCTCCTGTATCAGGGCGTTATTGCATTTGAACTATGGACGGGCGGCAAAGCACCCATTGCAGTCATGAAGCGTGCCCTTGCAGGGCAAATGAGAGCGCGCTGATAAGCGGGCAAAGCAGTCTTATCTTGACATAGTGGAAGTCTTCCAGTAAAATTGTAGTTGATTTCTTTATTAATTTAAGGAGTTCCTCATGGCCATGTCAGGCAGGCTCGGCTCGATGCTGGTGTCTTCGGGGCTCATTGCCGACGATCAGTTGAAAAAAGCGCTTCAGGTCCAGAAGACGGAGGGCGGCCGGCTCGGGTCCATTCTCGTCAAGCTCGGTTTTGTTCAGGAAGACAAGCTCATGACCTTCCTGAGCAAACAATACGGCGTTCCTTATGTTGATCTCGGCAAGTTCGAGATCAATCCCACGGTTATCAAGCACATCCCGGCAGAAGTTGCCCAGAAGTACCGCATCATGCCTATCAACCGCACCGGCGCAACGATTACAATCGCCATGGTGGATCCTTCAAATATTTTTGCCATCGACGACATCAAGTTCATGACAGGGTACAACGTTGAAGCGGTCGTTGCAACGGAAGGCGCGATCGTGGAATCGATCAAGAAATACTACGGCGGCGCCAAGTCCCTCGTATCAGCAAAGTCGGGAGGCCCGGGCGGGTCTACGGCGGTCGCGGCACGGGAAGATAAAAAGCTGACCATCGAAGCAAAAGATTATTCCATGGAGGATTTTCAAGGCGAAGATTCGGTTATCGACGATATCGATGTGGGCGGCGTTGTCGATGTCGAGGATTTCGACAATCTCGTGAGCGGAGCAGTCGACGACCTTGAGGTCGTGGAAGAGGAATCCCTGGATCAGCTTTCCTCCGAAGTCGAGGCGCCGATCGTGAAGCTCGTGAACGGCGTCCTGCTGCGGGCGGCGAAAATGGGAGTAAGCGATATCCATATTGAACCGTACGAAAAAAAATTCCGTGTCCGGTACCGCCTGGACGGCGTACTCACGACGGTGATGGGCCTTCCCTTGAAGATCAAGAACGCGATTATATCGAGGGTAAAAATCATGTCCAACCTCGATATTGCAGAACGCCGGCTTCCCCAGGACGGCAGAATCAAGCTGAAAATGGGAAAATC
>DATHDE010000158.1:0-5438 GCA_035490495.1 Nitrospirota bacterium | reverse complement strand
CCCGCACAAGAATATTCTCGAACGTGTCGAGCAGGGCGCCGACGTTCAGGGCCTCGTTGTACGCGGGCAGCGCTACGATTATTTTCGGTTTGCTCATTTCAATTTCTCCGTGGTTATACGGGAAGCCCGGCCTGCCCCACGCCGCTGAATGCGTGCTCCAGCACCTCGAGAATACGCTGGGACGTGCGTCCGTCGCCGTAGGGGTTGTCGCCTGTCGCCATGCGGCTGTAATGCACGGGGTCGTTCAGCAGGGCGGCGGTTTCGCGCACGATGACATCGCGGTTCGTGCCCACAAGCCTGGTGACCCCGCGCTCCACGCCCTCGGTGCGCTCCGTGACCTCGCGCATGACGAGCACGGGTTTGCGCAGGGAAGGAGCTTCCTCCTGCACGCCGCCCGAGTCGGTAAGAATAAGGAAGCACTTGTTCATCAAATAGATCATGGTCGGATAATCGACGGGATCGATGAGATGAACGTTCTTTTTGTTGCCGAGTATCCGGAAGACCGGCTCCCTGACGTTGGGGTTCAGATGCACGGGGTAGATGATCTCGATCCGTTCCTCAGCGGCGATGTCGCAGAGCGCGTGGCATATGCTTTCGAAGGGGCCGCCGAAGCTTTCGCGCCGGTGTCCGGTCACGAGAATGACCTTTTTCGAGAAGTCAACGTTCTTCAGCGCCGGATTGGTCTCCCCGATGTTCATGGCATCCACTTCCGGAAGACCCATGAGCAAAGCGTCGACAACGGTGTTGCCCACGACATGGATCTTTTCAGGATCGATTCCCTCCCGCCTGAGGTTTTCCGCTGCGCGCTCCGTGGGCGCGAAATGATAATCCGCAAGATGGGTTGTCAGGACCCGGTTGATCTCCTCGGGGTAGGGGGAGAACCGCACGTGGCTCCTCAGCCCCGCTTCGACATGGGCCACGCTGATCCTGCGGTAGAACGCGGCGAGGGCGCCGACCATGGTTGTGGTCGTATCTCCCTGCACCATCACCACATCGGGCTTCGCTTCCTCCATGACCGCGCCGAGCGACCGCAGCGCAGAGGCCGCGAGCTCGGTCAGCGACTGGTTCGGCTGCATGAGGTGGAGGTCGTAATCAGGCACGAGGTGAAAGAAGTCAAGGACCTGCCGCAGCATTTCCTGGTGCTGGCCGGTCGAGCATACTCTCGCATCGCACCAGCCCGATGCCTTGGCCTGCCGGATAACGGGCGCCAGTTTGATGGCTTCCGGCCGCGTCCCGAGGATGATCAGGAGCCTCGGTTTTCTATCTTTACTTTCCACCTGCATTCGTCGCATCTCCTTCCAATACCGTGTTGCATGGCTGCGCGGTAGCTTTTTTGAGCGTGCGCACATTGAGCAGCATCAGGACGGCGCCGACAGCGCCGGGCAGCACGATCAGCGTCAGATTCACGATCATCGACGCGGCCAGGGTGAGGTGCTTCCCGATGCCGACCCCCTGCAGCAGCTCCACCATGAGCGCGTCTGCTGAGCCGAGCCCTGAAATGGAAATGGGAAGCATCCGGACAATGTTGATCAGGGGGGCAATGGCGAAGGTATAGCCCATGCTGATGTGCGCCCCCACAGCCAGGACCGCGAAATAGTACATCAGATTCGTGACGAGCCATCCCAGGATGGATATGACCAGGGCGCCGAAGAAGGTCGGTATGCTCATGTGAAAGGAGCGCATGAGAAGCTCGGCGTCGAGATCGCGCTTCAGCATTTTCTTCGCCAGGACGGCGAGGAACTTCCAGAGCCCGCGCACCGGGACAACGAGGACAATGCCCGTGGGCACGGTCATGGCCCCTGCCAGGATCGCCAGCCTCGTATCCCCCGAAATGAAGCCGCCGATCGTGCCCAGCAGAAAAAGGGAGAAGAGGGCCACGACCTTGTCCGAAAGTGATGTTGCCAGCATTGCCTCCTTATGACCGTACTGCTGCCAGCCGTAATAGCTTCGCACCACATCGCCCGCGCTTGCGGGAAGGAACAGGTTCAGGGCCATGCCGATGAACGTGGCGTTCGTGATGGATGCCAGGGAGACCGGTATTCCCCTGCGGATGAGCAGGTAATACCAGCGCCAGGCCCGGGCCAGCACGGCGGGCACCATGATCAGCGTCACCAGCGCCACGAGCGACAGGCTGGCGCTTTTGAGGGAGCTGACCAGCTGATCCGGCGATACGATCCGGAAGAGCCACCAGAAGCAGGCGAGAGAGCCCGCGACCTGGATCAGAAATCGATAACGGTTATTCATGGCAATGCATTCCTACCTGAACTGGTACACGCTTATTTCGCCGAACTCCTTCTTGGAAACCAGAACCCGCTTGTGCACCAGGGCGTTCGTCACGAGCGCCTGGCGGTCGAAGAGGTCTTCCCTTCTCGTGATCAGCCAGACAGGCGACCGTCCGGCGATCAGTCCGTCGATGGCGGGAATATCGGAAGCCCTCATCTGGATGGCCTTGAGACTGTCCGTTCCCAGGCGCTCCGGATTGAGTTCCGCGTGCAGGAAATCGGACAAGGGAAAGGGCAGCGGAACAATGTTCAGGCCGCCGCCCGCTACGCGGTCCGCATAGTAGGAGAAGGGGATTGCAATATTGTTCGGCACGAGCAGCGCCACGGAGTCATGCGCTTTGCCGGCAACGGCCTGCGCGATCCGGTCCCAGGGCTCCTTTCCCGCCTTTTCTTCCGCGCGATAATAGGTAACATCCCACTTGAGAAACAGCAGCGCGAGCAGCACCATCGCGAAAGCGCGCTTTTGCGGCTTCTGCAGCACCATCACGATTCCGGCGGCCACGGCAAAAAGAAACGGCACGCTCACGTAAATGAGCGTCCTGGTAAGCAGGATGGGCCGGAACAGCAGGCTGATCACGAGCTCCAGGAGAATCGGTCCGATGATCGCCCCGAGAATCAGGAGGCTGACGGAAAGCCCAGCATGCCGCTTGATATGCACCAGGCCTCCCGCGGCCAGGAGAATCAGCAGCACCAGCACGGCTATTTTCAGGACATCGCTCGGCGATGTTGTCCCGGCGACCGGATGTCCGAGCAGGAGCAGGACAACGGTATCGAACGTCGACTGGAGCGTCGGTGCAGGTATCGGGAGGCTCGCGTTTTTTGCCTGCGGTATCAGGAAAACAAGATAAGGAATCCACAGCAGGAGCGTTGCCGCGCCTGCTATTGCCAGGTTTCCGAGGAACACCTTGTTCAGCCGCAGCTCCGTGAAGAACCAGGCCAGCACGGCCAGAAAGAGCGTAAATACGAAAAGCACCGCCGTGTTGTGAAGCCAGAGCGTGAACGACGCCGCTATGACGAGCAGCGCCCACGCCGGTGTCGCTGCGGAGCTGTTTCCCGGGCCCGATGATCGTCCGAACAGGGGCCGGCATGCCTCAACCGGGTGGCGCATGATCCAGAGCAGTGAACAGAGGGTCAGCGTTACGCCGAAGGTGAGCATGGCGTACTGCCGCACTTCCTGCGCGTACTGGATCTGGACCGGAGCGACGGCGAGCAGCAGCGCGGCCATGGCCCCGATCCATTCTCCGCCTGCGGATTTTCCCAGGAATCTGCCGAGCAGGAACACCAGGGGAATGCATCCGATGCTCATCACGGCTGACAGGCTCCTGAGACCCGCCTCGCTCGAACCGGCTACACTCTTCCAGAGCTTCAGTGCCGTGTAATACAACGGCGGCGTCGTTTCAAACCGCGGGACCACGGTCCAGAGCTCCGCGATCGTCCTGCCCGAGAACCAGTGGCTGAAGGCTTCATCGAGCCAGAGCGGCTGGCTCCCGATGCGGTACAGCCTCAGGAAGCAGCCGAGCGCGATCGAAAACGCCAGCAGATACCGGTATTCGATCCGCGTTCCCTCGGACAGGGCGATGGTTGTCGATTTTACGTTCGTTTCGAGCATTGGCCTAACGATTACAACCCCAGATATTTGGCGATGATGTTTCTCTGGATTTCCGATGTTCCCGAATAGAGCGTGCTCCCGATTGAATCCCGGAGGTCCCGCTCCACCTCGTATTCCGTGGTAAAGCCGTACCCCCCGTGGATCTGGACCGCGTCGAGGCAGGACTTGACCCAGCACTCGCTCAGATAGAGCTTCGCGAGGGCCGCGTCCATGGCTGCCTTGCCGCGGGACTGTTTCGTCCATGCGACCTTGTACAGGAGCAGGCGCGCGGTCTCCATCCGCACCTTCATGTCCACGATCTTGTTGGCAACCGACTGGTTCTTGCCGATCGGCTTGCCGAACTGCTTTCGGTCTCTCGAGTACCGGATGCATTCCTCCAGCTGCCGCTCCATCCCGCCCAGCAGGCTGGCCATGATGCAGCCCCGCTCCCATTCCACGGTGTCTTCGAAAATCGCCGCGCCGTTGCCTTCCCGGCCGAGACGGTTTTCCGCGGGCACCCTGCAGTCCTGCAGAATCAGCTCGGCCATGGGCGCGGTCCGCAGGCCCATTTTCTCGATGTCCTTGCCCACGCGGAACCCGGGGAAATTCTTTTCCACGATGAAGGCGGTCACGCCCATGAACCCCTTGCGCTTGTCCACCGTGGCGAACACCATGAACACGTCCGCCACCGGCGCCGCGGTGCAGAATGTCTTCGCGCCGTTCAGCACATAGTGGTCGCCGTCCCGTTTTGCCGTGGTCGCCATGCTGAAGGCATCGGAACCGGAGTTCGGCTCCGTGACGCCGTTTGCGCCGATCAGGTCGCCGCTGCAGAGCCGGGGAAGGTATTTGTCCTTCTGGGCGTCCGTGCCGAACCGCATGATCGGCATCTGCACGGTCCACATCTGTCCGTTGATCGCAAAGATGAGGCCGCTGTCCTTGCACCCGTAGCCCAGCCCCTCCATCAGGAGCATGGTGCTGAAGATGTCGGTGTTCAGCCCGCCGTACTGCTCGGGGAACGCGGAGCCCTGGATGCCGAAGTCCGCGCACTTCTTCCATAATTCGCGGGAGAAAGTGCCATGCCGGTCCCGTTCAATGACATTTTCATTGAGCGTCTTCTGCGCGAACTGGATGGCGCTTTTCTTGAATTCAAGCTGTTCTTCAGTGAAATCAAAATTCACGAGGTGACCTCCTCCCGGGAGACGGCGGGCCGTTGCCGGCCCGGGGCCGCGGCAGGCGTTTACTTGTTCTTCATTTTCTGTTCGATAAACCCGGCAATAGTGTTCAGGTTTTGAAAATTATCCGGGATGACATCCTCATCCAGAACCTTGATCCCGTGGGTCTGCTCGATATGAGCCACGAGCTTCAGAATTCCCATGGAATCGATGATTCCCTGTTCAAGAAGGTCCTCATCCGCACCGAGCGAGCGTTTGCCGCTGTCGGCGGCGATCTCGGTGAGCAGATATTTTTCCAGATCCTGTAAAACCGTCATCACGTTGACTCCTTCCTCCCTAGTGCGTTTCTTGTCATCCCCGAATGTCTCTGTCGGGGATCTGATTTAACACCAGATT
>DATHDE010000157.1:0-5546 GCA_035490495.1 Nitrospirota bacterium | reverse complement strand
AAGTCCAATCCCCGAAAGGTAACAGACATAACCACATGATCGTTCTTATTGGAGAGTCAGGTAATAATTGAGGGTTGCCGTGCCCTTTATCATGATAAATGGTCCGGTGCTCGTGCCTGACGTAAACGGCATTGAAGTGATCGTTACACTGCTGGTCAAATCGCTGATGAGAATGCTGTTCTTGATCTGCATGAAGGTCACCGCATTGCTGCCATTCGGACTGAAACCGAATCTCCCGAAGGTCCCTGTCGTATCTGTAACGAGCGAATAGAGAAGGCTTTTCATTAACAAAGACGAATCCCTATAGATAAAAACCTGCGGGCAGCTGGAGGTCGTTGTCGCTGCGGAATCCACGTGGAAACTTATATCCACATTTTGCGCCGTATTTACCTTAGTCGACTGGAGCAAACCTCCATTATAGATATGCAAGACACCCCCCACCGCTGTGTTCGTTGTCGTGGGCGTGGAAAGCGTCTGCGTGACATCGGATGACATTAATCGGAGATCATAGAAGAATTGGTCCAGATTTGTAGTCGTCGTCGGCGCGCTCAAAACAACGACATAGTTGCCGCTTTCAGGTGCTTTGAAATATACTTCAAAAAAGGTCGATGTCGGATAGCTTGCGTCGATGCTTGAAACGAATGTATACGAAGTCGGGGTAGGAGCCGTGACGGGAGTCCCGTGGCTTTCATACACAGCCTCGCTCGTATAGACTGCAAACGAAAGAAGCGTATCCGTCAGGGAAGTACGCAGGGTATATTGTAAATCCGCAGTAAGGTTGCTTAACGTATAGACCCTGCTCGTCCCCGCAGGTACGGAGCCGCTTATACCCCCGCTGTTAACAATGAGCGTGCCAAGAGACTTGCTGTTTGAACCGTGCGAGCAGGCGGAAAAACCCGAAAGCACCAGGACAATGACCAGGATACTGATAACGGTAAACCGGTTGAAAATGAGCACGATGCGGATTCTCCTCGCTGACGGTGGAATGGGGTCTCTCCGGACTGCAGAAGTGTAACGCAAAGGCATATCCCAGTCAAGAATCAATTTGAATCTCAGTATGATACCTGACTACCGGGCCTCACTTCCTGTAATCACCTCAATGAAATATATGAATAAAAGAGCCTGCAAGATGCTTCGTGCGGGCCGATGCCGTGGGTAAATGTACCCTTGACTTTAGCTTTATGAATGGAGTATATTTTATCCAAGGGAAGTAAGCAAAAGTTCTTGGAATGTTCGAAGGCGGATCTCACGATATGATGTTCGAAAAGTTCACTGAGCGTGGCAGAAAAGTCATTGTGTATGCCCGGGAGGAAGCCGAGCGGCTGCAGAACGACTATCTTGGCACTGAGCATATCCTGCTCGGAACGCTCCGCGAGGAGGACGGGATTCCTGTTGCCGTGCTGCGGAAAATGGGAATCGACGTCGATCAGATCAGGATGGAAGTGGAGCGCAATCTTCCTTCGAGCGGCAACACGCTCACCTTCGGAGACATTCCGTTCACCCCGCGCGCAAAGAAAGTGCTTGAGTATGCAGTCGAGGAAGCCCGGCTGCTCGGCCACAACTACATCGGCAGCGAACACCTGCTGCTCGGCCTCATCCGCGAGGAGGAAGGTATTGGGGGAAAAATCCTGCGGAGCTTCGGCGTGAACCTGCTGGGATCCCGCCAGCTCGTCATTAATTATCTTCGCCGCGCTGCAACGCAGGTAAGTGCAAAAAAGAGCCCCACGCCGGCGCTCGATGAATTCAGCAGGGACCTGACCCAGCTTGCGAAAAGCGGCAAGCTCGATCCCGTGATCGGCCGCGAGCGCGAGATCGACCGCGTGCTCCAGATCCTGTCGCGGAGGACGAAGAATAACCCCGTCATCATCGGCGAACCCGGAATCGGCAAGACCGCCATTGTCGAAGGACTTGCGCAGCGCATTGTAAACTCCGACGTGCCCGAGAACATAATGAATCGTCGCGTTGTTTCCCTCGACCTGGGTTCGCTCATCGCCGGCACGAAGTACCGCGGCCAGTTCGAGGAACGCCTGAAAATCGTCATGAAGGAGATCGTCCAGGCTGACAACGTCATCCTGTTTATCGACGAGCTGCACACGCTCGTTGGAGCGGGCGCTGCGGAAGGATCCATTGATGCGTCCAGCATGCTGAAACCCGCCCTGGCGCGCGGCGAAATCCAGTGCATCGGTGCAACAACCCTCGATGAATTCAGGAAGCACATCGAAAAAGACGGGGCGCTCAAGCGGCGGTTCCAGCCCATTTATGTGCAGCCGCCGAGCGTTGAGGAGACCATGAACATCATAAAAGGTCTCCGCCCGAAGTACGAAGCGCACCACAAGATAAAAATCACCGACGAGGCTGTCGTAGCTGCTGCGCGCCTTTCCGACCGTTATATCACGGAACGGTTCCTGCCTGACAAGGCGATCGACGTGATCGATGAAGCCGGGGCCAAGGCCAAGCTCAACCGATATACCTACCCCGCTGAGATGAAGTCCATCGAAAAAAAGCTGAAGAAACTTGAGCAGGAAAAGAACCTCTTTTCCCGCATCAAGGATTATGTGCGCGTCGAATCCATCCACGAGGAAGAGGACCGGCTGCGCGAAGCGCTTGACGGCATCCACAAAGACTGGAAAGACAATCAGGAAAAGAACGTCCCCGTCGTGGGCGAAGAGGACATCGCAACCGTGGTGTCGCATATTACGGGCATCCCCCTCTCCCGGCTGGAGGAAAAAGAGGCTTCGCGGCTGCTCCGCATGGAAGACGATCTGCACAAGCGCATCGTCGGACAGGATGAAGCTATTTATGCCGTGTCGCGCGCGATTCGCAGGTCGCGCGTCGGGCTCAAGACGCGCAAACAGCCTATTGGATCGTTCATTTTCCTCGGCCCGACCGGCGTGGGGAAAACGGAGCTGGCGCGGTCGCTTGCGGCATTTCTGTTTGACAGCGAAGAAGCGCTCATCAGAGTGGACATGTCCGAGTACATGGAGAAGTTCAGTTCCTCGCGGCTCGTTGGTTCGCCTCCCGGTTATGTCGGTTATGACGACGGCGGTCAGCTGACGGAAAAGATCCGGCGCAGGCCCTATTCCGTTGTGCTGTTCGATGAAATCGAAAAGGCACATCCTGACATATTCAACATGCTCCTGCAGGTGCTCGATGACGGATTCATGACTGACAGCTTCGGCCGCAAGGTGGATTTCAGAAACACCGTCATTATCATGACTTCGAACCTCGGAACGCGCATGATCGACAAGGATACAACGCTCGGGTTCCAGCAGGCAAGCTCGAAGACCCAATATACCAAGATGAAGGACAATGTCATCGCAGAGCTGAAGCGGGCCTTCAATCCTGAATTTTTAAACCGCATCGACGATGTTGTGGTCTTCCACCCGCTTACGCAGGACCATCTCATCAAGATCGTGGACATGCTGGTCGACGAATTGAACCGCCAGATGATAACCGATCGCAGCATTCAGCTGGATGTTACCCCAGAGGTGAAAGACTGGCTGATACGTGAAAACTTCCAGCCTACGTATGGCGCGAGACCCATGCGGCGTGCGGTGCAGAAATACCTTGCGGATCCGCTCTCTGAGGAAATACTGAAAGGCCGGTTCAAAGATGTTCACCGCGTTGTTGTTAAAATGGCGGATGGTACTGTCGAGTTTATCGAAGAAGAGTCGAATATCCTGATGAAAGTTTAATGAAGATGATTCACAAGAAAAAAGCCGTTGCCATCGGGCAACGGCTTTTTTTGTATCACTGGCGTCACCGCAATACGTTCAGGATATTTTTTTCATCAACCGCCGTGCAGCCCGTATCTGTTTCCCCGATGCCAGCCGGTCTTCCGCAATCCGGTATATTCCTTTTATCGTCCCCTGAAAAAGAACAGCACCGCCGACGCCGGAATGAACAGATTTGAAGTGAACATCCTGAGGGATGCGCGCCTGCGGAACGTCCGGCACCACTTCGCTGACAACAATAAAGTCCGATAAAAACGGCATGAGTCTGCCCACGAGGCGAATCATTTCCTCTTTCGGTAACGACGCCTCCATCCCGTTGAACACACAGGTCAATGCACGCGCTCCGGAGGGTGCTGAAGAAGCTTCTTTCTCGTCGCTCAGAGATAGGGACAGAAATTCATCCGGTTTTGCATAGTCGGGGAGATAGATCACATCATTTCCCATGCCAACGGGGATCACCGTTTCCTGTATGCCTGCATAGAGAACGGACTGGCGGGCATCGGGCTGCGATAGCAGGACCGTGTCTGCATCGAGCGATCCGCTCGCTGCCTTTACCTCGAAGCGCCTGCTCCGAGGTAATACTTCATCGACGCCGTCACCGAAGCGCACCTCGCCTCCATTCTTCAGAATCGTTTCCATCAAGCGGGTCGCAACCGTCACGCGCTGACCATACGCACGGGACGGCGGCCGAAGCAGCATGTCGACAAATTCATCGAGCGCAGCATGCTCCGGCGGCATCCGCTGAAAAAAACGTGATAGGAGTGCAAAGAAAGCCTGGAGTTCGCGGCTGAAAGCATATCGCCGCAGCAAGGCGGCAGCTGATTTTCGTTTTGCGAAAAAAGCCGCTATCCTGCCCTTGGCGATCTTTGCGGCAAGCCGATCCAGATCGCGGAAGAACCGTTCAAGGTGCTGACGGTCCTGAGCGAATTCACGTTTGAGCTCGTCGCGCCACCTTTCCCTGTTTCGCGCAAGGGATATCCGCCGGTCGGGCAGCGCAACTTGAAATCCGCCCGCTTCCTCGGCTGCGACAGTGCCGGCCTTGATATCGGCAAAGAGCTGATCCATGGTCCCGCCCGCCCGGGGCGCGGTATGGAGCGCCGGCCCCGGCGCAAACGAGAAACCACTGTACGTAAGACCGCCGATCGAGGTCGCAAGATCAGGTCCCCGTCCGAAAACAACCGGCTTTCTGCCTTTGGACGAGAGGAGAGCGGCGCAGGAAAGCCCGCCGAGATCAACGCCCATGACGGCCAGATCGTATCGAGCCACGATCCCTCCCGAAGAAATAAAACAAAAAAGGAAATAGGCGATTTGTATCGATCCTATTTCCTCTTACCTTCCCACTCCATTCCGCGTGACCCGGGCTTACTGCTGCTGTTTTGCCTTGTCCCGCATGGCTTCCTTGCGCGACAGCCGGATTTTTCCCTGCCGGTCGATCTCGAGCACCTTGACGAGCACTTCATCGCCCTCTTTGAGCTCGTCGGTAACCTTCTCAATCCGCCTGTCGGCAATCTGGGATATATGCAGCAACCCGTCGGTTCCTGGAAAAATCTCGACAAAAGCGCCGAAATCCATAATCTTGCGCACCTTGCCCAGGTAGAGTTTTCCTACCTCGGCCTCCTGCACAATGCCGCGGATGATTTCCATCGCCTTGCTCGCGGCCGCCTCATCCGACGACGCGATATTGATCACACCACTGTCTTCAATATCTATTTTTGCGCCCGTCTGTTCCACAATGCCGCGAATCACCTTGCCGCCGCTCCCGATCACGTCCTTGATCTTGTCGGGATTGATCTGCATGGTGATGATCCGCGG
>DATHDE010000156.1:0-9585 GCA_035490495.1 Nitrospirota bacterium | reverse complement strand
ACTGGCAGGGACAGAAGAGTGAACTGACGACACAGAATGCAAAAATGGTGGGGCCTCCTGAACAATATTCGCGAACAGCGATTCCGAGCTATATCCCCTAAACAAACCTGCTGGACATTTCCTCATATTTATAGTAATTTTGTTTCGCGGTTCCTGACACGATTCTTCCTGGTGATGGCTCTCCCCAGGGCCGCGGCAGTTCCTTTCCGCTGTTTGAAAATGGAAGCTCATTGAACGCGCGGGGACGAGATCGAGTGCTGATTCACGATCAGTGAATCCCGCGACTTGCAATCCCCCGGCTCCTGCCGGGGGTTCGCGCCGTAGGCCGCGGGAGGGCGCGTTATTAAAGGGAGCCTCCGGGTCCTGCCGGAGGGGGCTCCACTCCCGCGACAAGTAAGGAAACCCGACCCTCGCGGATCGGGAGACAGGAGGATGCCATGGATCTGGGACTGAAGGGAAAGGTGGCGCTCGTTACCGGTGCAGGCCGGGGCATCGGCGCGGCAACGGCGAAGGCGCTCGCAGCACACGGCGTAAAGGTGGCGGTGAACTTCCTCTGCGGCCAGGAGACGGCCGACCATGTGCTGAAGGAAATCGGCAGGCAGGGCGGCACGGCCATGCTCGCATGCGCGGACGTGCGGGATCGCGCGGCCGTGGACGCCATGGTGCGGACGGTAGCAAAGGAGCTCGGCAGCGTCGACATCCTGGTGAACAACGCGAACATCAGCTTTCCGGTCAAACCCTTCGCGGACTTCGGGTGGGATGAGTTTGAGGCCAAGCTCACGGGCGAGATGAGGGCCCTGATGAACTGCACGCAGTCCGTGCTCCCCGCAATGCTCCAGAAGAAGGCCGGGAAGCTCATCCTCGTGAGCAGCAGCCTGTCACGCTCGCCCGGCCCCGGCTTTTCGGCGCACGCCGCAGCCAAGGGCGCCATGGACAGCATGGCCAAGGTGATGGCAACGGAGCTCGGGCCCCAGGGCGTCACCGTGAATGTGATCGGCCCCGGCCTGACCCTGACCGATGCCACGAAGCACCAGCCCAGGGAGATGCATGAACAGATCGCGGCCTTCACGCCGCTCCGGCGGATCGGACTGCCCGAGGACATAGCTGGCGTGGCGGTTTTTCTTGCTTCCCGGCTCTCGGACTTTGTGAACGGCCAGTACATCTCCGTGAACGGCGGGGCATTCATGGTGTGAGGAGCCTGCAGCGAGGCAACGATAAACAGCAAGGACCTGACCGTCAATCCATTACTTCGCTCCCTGCTTCCTGCCTGGTGAGATTGTTATGTCGAAACATGCGCTTCATTTCCTGCTGCTCCTGCTGGGGGCGATGATAGCCGCCTGCGCGATCGCACCGCTTGCGAAAGCGCCGGTGGATATCAGCAGGATCCCTGACGGGACGTACCCCGGCACTGCCAGCAGCTGGCCGAACAAGGCGGAGGTGCGCGTGACCATCCGGGAAGGCAGGATGACCAGCATCGAGCTCGTGCGGCACTGGGCGTCGTGGATCGGCAGGAGGGCGGAGCCCGTGATTCCGCAAAGGATACTTGAGAAACAGAGAGCGGACGTGGACGCTGTCACCGGTGCAACGAACAGCAGCAGGGTGATCATGCATGCGGTGCACAACGCGCTGGAAGACGCGGTGCAGAAGAGGGTCGAGAGTCCGTAGAGCGGTACGAAGAACAGCAATCCCGTCAGGAATTGCCTGACCTCGACGGTTTACCGTTTCAGCTTGCCCGGGCAGACTCAAGCCTATCAACGGAAGGGAGGCACTTTCACATGAAGGATTTCAGCTGCAGTCTCTGCGGCGCGGTCTGGCAGAAGCAGGGAAAGACCAACTGCTGGAGCGCGGACCCCCGAACAGCACCTGCCAAACCGGGATACTGCCCGTCGAGGAAGCATCTTGCCCTTATCCGGAAGAGCTTCGGCCGGTACAAGGGATCAGGGGAGGACGCGCGGATCGCGCAAGCGGCCACGCGCGTCGAGGGCCTCTGCTACGAGCGGTCGGCGAGCGGTGCGCTGGTGGCCCGGTGGACCAGGCTGGAGGACACCATTGCGTTCGCGAAGCTGATGGGCTACCGCCGGATCGGCATCGCCACGTGCATCGGGCTGCTGGACGAGACGAACCGGCTGGCTCAGGTGCTGGAAGCGCAGGGCCTCGAGCCGCTGTCGGTGTGCTGCAAGAGCGGCAGCATCGACAAGCGGGAGATGGGTCTGGCCGAAGACGACAAGGTCCGGCCGGAAACGTTCGAGCCGGCCTGCAACCCCGTGGCGCAGGCCCGCCTGCTGAACAGCGCGAAGACTGATATGAACGTCATAGTCGGGCTCTGCGTGGGTCACGATATGCTCTTCAGCAAGCACTCCCGGGCGCCCGTTACCACCCTGGTGGTCAAGGACCGGGTGACCGGCCACAATCCCGTGAGCGTGCTGTACGGCCAGAACTTCTATTACAAGCGGCTGCAGACGCAGCCGGTGGAGGTGGAGCGGGCAGGCGGAAAGCCGCAGCGCAGAAGCGAGGGGAAGAAGAAGGGCTCACGGAGCAAGACCTGACGTTGAGGTTCTTCATGGCCGCTTCGGCCTGAAGAAGCGGCGGCGGAGACTCATGCATTCAGCAGCGATGTCAACACTTCCCGCAGCTGATCGACGTTGTACGGCTTCCTGAGGCACGCCCTGAAGCCGTGATCAGCGTGGGTGGATATGATGGCATCTCCCGAGTAGCCGCTCGATACGACAGCCTTTACTGCCGGATCGATCTTCAGCAGTTCCCGCACTGCCTGAGCGCCGCCCATTCCCCCCCTGATCGTGAGATCAAGGATGACGACATCGAACGGCGCTCCCGACTGCTTCGCTCTCCTGTATTTTTCAACCGCATCCTCGCCATGCACCGCAAAATCCACCTCATGCCCCAGGGCCTTGATTAACTCTCCTGCGATCGTACGGACGACCTGATCGTCGTCCATCACCAGTATTCTCCCTGCGCGCATCGTGGGCGCGGACGGCGGGGAAGCGTCAGGACCTTTTTCCCCGTCCGCTTCTGCGGCCGGGAGATAAATAAAGAACGTCGTCCCCTTGTCGACGACGGACTGCACATCGATGTGGCCGCCGTGGTTGTTGATGATGGAATAGGACGTCGCAAGGCCGAGGCCGCTTCCCTTCTCCTTCGTGGTAAAATAGGGGTCAAATATCTTCATAAGGTACTGGTCTGAAATGCCGATGCCCGTATCCCTGACAGCTATCTCAACGTAGTCACCGGGCTTCAGCACCTGCGGGACGGCGTCATCAGGGGCGTGGATGTTTTTCGCGGTAATCTCGACCAAGCCGCCCTCCGGCATGGCCTGGTCCGCGTTCAGCACCATATTTTGAATGACCTGGCCGATCTGCCCCTCATCCGCTTCGACAGGCCGGAGCTCGCCGATCGCAATGCGGCAGGCCGCACGCGACCCGCTGAGAGCGAATTTCGCGGCATTTTCTATCACCGGTTTCAGGCTGATTTTTTTCTTCTCCGGCCTGCCGCCCTTCGAGAAGGTCAAGAGCTGCTTCGTCAGCCTCACCGACAGATGAAGCGCCTTTTCGGCTTCCTCGAGCGCGTCGAGGCTTTTCTCCCTGTCGTCTCTTTTCAGCCGTGCAAGAGATATGTAGCCGAAAATGCCCTGGAGCAGGTTGTTAAAGTCATGGGCGATGCCGCCCGCAAGCGTGCCGATCGCCTCAAGCTTCTGCGTTTTGACCCGTTCTTCCTCGAGGAGGTGCTTTTCGGTGATATTCGTCAGTGTTTCTATCACCGACGTGACGCGGCCGGTATCGTCCTTGATCGGGAACGCTTTTGTCTCGACGAAAAGAAATTGTCCGCCGGCGTCCGTGTGTTTATGGAGCGCAACAGAGGGTGCGCCCTCGGCCACGGCATTCCGCACGGCGCATTCTTCGCCCTCCTCAAAACAGGGCCTGTTCGTTTTGTGCGACACCTCATAGCAGTGCCTGCCGATCACATCGTCGGAAGACAGCCCGATCTGGCCGCCGTACGCCCTGTTGGCAATCAGAATCCGGAAATCGCGATCGACCACGATGAATCCCTCATCCACCGTGTCGAGGATGTTCCGGACGAACTTCTCGCTCGAGCGTATCTTCTCCTCGGCATGTTTACGGTCGGTAATATCATGAACGATCGAATACAGGACCGGCCTGCCGCCCGTCAGGATCGGTCCCGAGTAGACCTCGACGTCCCTGATGGAACCGTCCGCCCGACTCTGCCGCGTCACAGAATAGGAGCGTTGCCCGGTCACTGGCGGCTCTCTTTTTTTCTGTACGGCATCGGGGCCGGTGACGGTTATCTCGGAGATCTTCTTTGACCGCAATTCGTTCCGGGACCACCCGTAGAACTCCGCTGCCGCGGCATTGGCATCCAGGATTCTGTCCTCAACCGGGTCAATGACGAGCGCGACCACCTGGAAATTCTCGAACATGTGGCGGAACCGCTCCTCGCTTTCGCGCAAAGCGGCTTCCGCCCTCCTCAGATGGGTAATATCGGCGGCAACATAAACGACGCCTCCCGGCTGACCGGACAATTTGTCGCGGAGCAGGGACGCCGAGACGTTCACCACGTGGCGGTGGCTGTTTCCCTGCCAGACCATTTCACGGGAAGCCGGTTTTGCCCCTGCCTTCACGGACTCGATAAGGTCCTTCGGAATCGATAAAACGCCCGTGATGTTCTGCCCCAGCATTTCAGGCCTGGTTGATCCGATCATTTCGAGGGCCACTTCGTTGATGACCCTGATGGTGCCTTCAAGGTCGGTCACGATGACCGCCCCCTGCATGGTTTCGAGGATCTGCGAAGCCGCAAGTTCCGGCGTAATATCCACCAGACGGTAACGGAGCACGACGTGCGTCGTGGCCGCTATAAAGAATCCGATGAAGACAGCGCCGAACGGAAAAAGGGAAATGCCGAAGGCAGGAAGAAAATCAACGGAGCTGATATACCCGCCGATGAAGGCGATCAGCAGCCCCCGGTAGCGTTTCCTCTGGCGGTCCGTTGCGGCGTGCCGGTGCGCTTTCCACAGGAGACGCACAACCAGTACCATGACAAGGCAGAAATAACCTACGAAGGCGTATCCGAGGGGTCCATACTGGCTGTACTTCCCCCAGGAGAATTGACCCATTCTGCGTATGAACAGGTCGGTAAAAATCAACCCGATTGAAAATGCTGCCGACGCAGCAGCACTGACTATGATAGCGAGACGGTATCTGCGCTGCAGACCGGCGAGCACAGTCACCAGCAGCAAAATGCTGCTCGGAATCCAGATGACTCCCAGGTTCGCGATCTTGCTCCAGAACAGTGCAACGCTGATATCCATTGTAGGGGATGCAAAGGTCCCGGAGAAAAGGACGAGATACAGCCCGATGTTCAGGCACAGAAGCAGAAAGGAAAGCCCGACAAGGGAAAGCCGTTCACGGATCAGGACAAACAGTCCCTGCATGGCGATAGAAACGCCGATGAGGAAGACAGCGAGTGCGAAAAATGTGAATTGGTAATTGTCAGGATTTAATATCTGAAGAATCATGACATTATAGGACTGCAGAGTGACGGTATACCGCTGGTGCCGGAGTGATCGCGCATAGCACATTGTTGCACGCTGCTTCCGGAGAACCGAAGGAAAACGGATGTTCTCTGCATTCTTTGGCGTGGAAGAAATCTACAGCCTCAACAATGCATATTATAGCATTAATATTGGGTTCTGTTCTTGCAAGCCGGCATGTTTCTAAACATATTCAAAAAGCCGGGATTGAGAAAAACCATCAGGCGCTTGGCGCGTATCTGCTTCCTCCGGAGATCAGGGAGCTCAATCAGAAAAAAGCTTCAGCACGCGGCGTCATCCATGCTGATCTCCATAGGGCCGGGAAACCTATCGTTTCCTGAATCGGATGACCGTCGACCGCGCTCGCTCGGCACTACTCTCGTCACGAACAATGCGAAAGAGTCTCCCCATCCTGCTGGACATGCTTCCGTTTTTATAGTATTTTTGAAGCGTGTGATTCATAATGCAATCTCCGTACGTCAATCTGCAGTCAGAAAAGAGGAGTCATGCCCTACAGCACAAGACTCGAAGAAAAGATCGAAACCACTGCCGGGCGCTGGAAGAACCTGACAAAGAAAAAGATGTTCGGCGGTGTGTGTTATTTAATCAGAGGGAACATGGCCTTCGGCATCTGGAAGGACTTCCTGATCGTGCGGATGGACAAGGAGCAAAGCGCAAAGAGCCTCACGGACCGGAACGTCCTGCCCTTCGACATCACGGGGAGGCCCATGGCCGGCTGGGTCATGGTGCGGGAGGCCGGGTGGAAGAGCGCGGCGGGGCTGGCAAAGTGGATCGGCATCGGAAAGGAGTTTGCAGCGGGGCTGCCGGAGAAAACAGCGAAGAAGGTGTCGAAGAAAAAAACCCTGCGGGAATACCGGGGGCAGCACTGAGCCGTCATTACGGAAGGGAACGATGGATCGCAAAGAACTGATCAAGGAATACAAAACTACGCTGCGTCCCATGGGGATCGTGCAGGTCAGGAACAAAAGGAACAGCCGCGCGTATCTCACGGCCAGCGCCAATACCCCCGGGACGATCAACAGCATACGGTTTCAACTCAGGATGGGGACCTTTCCGCCCAGCCCCGAACTGGCAAAAGACTGGAAAGAGCTGGGCGAAGAGAGCTTCGTCATCGAGGTGCTCGATGTGCTGAAGCCCGTGGACGATCAGACGCATGATTACGGGGAGGACCTGAAGGAGCTGGAGGCGATGTGGATGGAGAAGATCAAACCCTTTGGAGAGCGGGGGTATCACTAGGCAGGTACTCCGGATTTTTATGTATCACCAGGATTCGCTCCCAATCGACACATGCCATGCGAGTTCTTACCCCAAATAGGGCTGCCTGTCCGCACGCCTTCGATGTGCCTCCCCGCCCGGGCTCATCCCGCACCCAAGCATGCACTCATCCTGTTCCTGCAATTCACCCTTTTTGGAGGTGCACCCATGTCAACAGTGACCCAGTCTCTCCTGGATCGCTATACCGTACGCGCATTCACATCCGATCCGCTCAGCCCCGGCGTGCTGACGAAGATCCTCGAGCCCGCACTCCATACGCCCTCGTGGGCTAATACGCAGCCGTGGGAGATATTCGTAGCAGCAGGCGACCCGCTGGAGCGCATCCGAACAGCCTACGCCGGCATGCTCAAAAACTGTGTACCGAGAAACCCCGACATCGCCATGCCCCGGGAGTGGCCCGACGCGTGCCGCATGCGCATGGAAACGCTCAAGGCTGAACGGACATCGCTGCTCGAACGGGAATGCGCGGAACCGGCCTCGCTCCCGGATCTGATGCAGATGAACTACCGGCTCTTCAATGCACCGGTGGTGGTCTACCTCTGCATGGACCGGTGCCTCACGCCCTGGTCGCTCTTTGACCTCGGCGCATTGAGCCACGGCATCATGCTCACGGCAACAGAGCAGGGCGTGGGCTCTGCCGTAGCCATCACGCTTGCAGCGCATCCCGAGATCATCCGCAGGGAACTCGATATACCGGACAGCCTTGCCGTCGCGATCGGCATCGCCCTGGGATACGCGGACCCGGACAGCCCGCAGAACAAATTCCGGAGCACGAGGCGGAGCATGGGGGATGTGGCCAGGTGGAAGGGTTTTTGATCGCAGTGAAGGACTGCCGCCTTGCGAGACCGGCCTCCTGCGGCTTCTCCTGAAAAGGTAAGGCCGCCCTGCCACGGGACAAACCATGCCCATCTTCTGAATGGATTTTCCTTCCTGTTTGACCTTCCTGATGGTAAAATAACACTTGAAAAACCAAGGAAAGCTTATGGAAAACGTCATCGAAAGAGAATGGTACCTGGAGAAGATCGACGCCCTGAGCCAGCTGCTCAAGAACGAGCTTGCCCATCTGACGCAGAATGCCGTGGAAAAACAGTACCAGGCCGGGGACCTTATTTTCAGCCCTGATGACCCGGGGGACCGCGTCTATCTGATCCAGAAGGGGCGGGTAAAATTGTATACCCTTTCCATGTGCGGCAGGGAGTCGATCCTTTTTTTGTTCCACCCGGGGGAATTCTTCGGTCTTTCCGAAATATTCGGGGGCGAACCCAGGGTCTGCTTTGCCGAGGCCGAGGAGCCCACAACAGTCACGGAAATAAGCAGCGCGAATCTTGAAGACCTGCTGTACCGGGACCCGAACATATCGCGCATCATCATAAAAACGCTCGGCACGAGGCTCATGCAGCTCTGCAAGACGTTCGAGGCCACCAGCTCGCAGAATTTGCGCGCCCGCACCTCCCTGGCGCTCATAAAACTGGGGAATACCTGCGGCATACGAAGCAACGGGGCAACGCTGATACAGAGCAAAATAACGCACAAAACGATTGCGGCAATGGTCGGCTCGTCGCGCCAGAGCGTCACGGAAATGCTGAATATCTTTATCAAAGAGGACCTGATCAAATATGATGAAAAGAAAAGAATCATTATATTGAACTGGAATAAACTCATTCAATCCCTTACGTCCTGAACCCTCCCTCCACCCTGTCCCTGTCCAGCGCAACTATAGTGCTAGCGAGGGGACGCGCCAATCTTTCCTTACGCCCGCAAAAAATGCAGGGTTGTCGTCCAGACGACATCTTTCCGCTTGCAGATACGCTAAACTACAGATACTGGCAGTGCCTTCTGAGAATCAAATCCGAGGGGAGGTTACAAATGATGAAAAGATCGTTCAGAGCAATCCTGTTCACGGCAGTAGTTCTGGCAGTAATGGCAACAGCACCCGTCATGCCGGCTGGTCAGGCGGCCGAGCCGGTAAAGATCGTTGTCGGCTGGCAGCCCTATGACACGATTTCCTACCAGGTGGCCATCATCCAGGAAATGAAGCTGTGGAAGAAGTACATGCCCGAAGGCGTCGAAGTGGAGTTCGAGCCGGCGCTGCAGGGCGCCATCATATCCAACAACCTTCTCGCCGGAAAACAGCAGATCGGCTACATGAGCATTCTGCCCGGCATCATGGCCGCAACGAAGCCGGAGCAGGCCACGGTCCGGCTCGTGGCGAGCACCGGCCATGACGAAGGCCAGCGCTGCTCCATCATCATGGCGCGCAAGGACGCCCCGGACTTCAAGTCGCCCGAGGAAGCGGTGCAGTGGCTGAACGGCAAGGTCGTGGCCGCCCCGAAGGGAAGCTGCGCCGACCAGTTCTTCCGGCTGCTCATGGAAAAGAAGAACATCAAGCCCAAGGAGTATCTGAACCAGTCGCTCGAGGTCATTGCAACGAATTTCCGCGTGGGCAAGATCGACGCCGCGGCATGCTGGGAACCGACCGTATCGCGCATCGGCACCATCGTGGGCGAGGGGACCGCGAAGATCGTGGCCACGGGCAAGGTGATCGGCAACATCGACTCCGGCACGCTGGTCATGCGCGGGGACTTCATGGACAAGCACCCGGACCTGGCGGAGGCATACATCAAGGCCGAGCTTGAAGCGCAGCGGTTCATGGTGGACCCCAAGAACAGCGCCAAGGTCATCGAAATGCTCTCGAAATACGCAACCGGCATTTCCAAGAGGGTGCT
>DATHDE010000155.1:0-3464 GCA_035490495.1 Nitrospirota bacterium | reverse complement strand
CCGGGACGGGCACCAGCTCCGTAACCTCTCCCTTGTTGATGAGGTATAAACGATGGAGATGAAATATAGGAAATATAGTCGGTTAAACTGTGATGATTATACTTGACAGTGCATGGCACTGCAACAGATTTTTGCGCGTCGAAATGTGCATCTCTCCACGTTCAATTCTCCATTACCAATTCCCTTTCACACAGAGCGCCCGCGTTTCAGCAGATTTCCCGCCTGATCCAGCTCAGCATGCGCGCCGATGAGCACGACGATGTCGTCCAGGAGAAGCTGAAAATCAGGGCCGGGGTTTGTGGTGGCTTCTCCGTTGCGGGCAACGGCGATGACGGAAGCACCCGTGTGCTTCCGGATGTCCAGTTCTCCCAGCGTCCGGCCGATGGACGGAGAGTCCTGCTCGATCTGAATATTGTCCACGGTCACACCGGCAAAGAGCCCGGCGATCCTGCCCAGGTTTTCCTGGTCCAGCGACAGACCGCGCAGCATTTTGTACCCTCCGAACCTGACAAGCTGAATCTGGTTGGCGATGATGTTCCCCGGGACATGGTATTCGTGGAGAACGCGGGAAAAGATCTCGATGGATGTCTCGAACTCCTCGGGAATGACCTGGTCCGCGCCGAGGGCCATGAGTTCGTCGACCTCGGCGGCATAGCGTGTCCTGACGAGAATGAAAATATCGGGGTTGAACTGGCGTACGAACCGCAGTGCCCTGCGCACGGCATCGAGGTCAGGAATGGCGAACACAACGATCTTTGCGCAGTCGATGCCGGCCCGCCTCAGCACGTCAGGCTGCGTGATATCGCCGTAAATAATGGGTTCGCCTTCTGCTCGCGCTTTCCGGATGGAATCGACGTTGACCTCGAGCACGACATAGGGGATATGGGTCGCCTTCAGCGTCATGGCCAGGTTCTTTCCGTTCAAGCCGTAACCCGCGATGATCGTGTGCCCCCGTACATGGCAGAATTCATTCTTCTCCGCGCCTGTTTGCTGTACGGGGATTCGCGCCGTAAGCCAGGGTCCTGCCTGAATCAGGAACGGCGCGGCGAGCATGCTCAGGATCGAGGTGTTGATGAACATCTGGAAGACGTCTCCCGACATGAGGGCACCCTGGCTTTCCTGCTGAGCCAGGAGAAAGGAGAATTCGCCGATTTGCGCGAGACCCAGCCCGGTCAGCAAGGCGCTCCGGAGGGGGTAGCGCAGAATCGCGGCAGTGGCGGCGACCGTGCAGATTTTAAGGATGATCAGCAGAACGGCGAGGACGATGAGGAGCGGCCAGTGGGCGCGAAAGAAGGCGGTATGGAGGAGCATGCCGATGGAGATGAAGAAAATGCTCGCAAAATAGTCGCGAAACGGCGTTATTTCGGCCACGATGTGGTGGCTGTACTCGGACTCCGATATGATGACGCCCGCGAGAAAGGCGCCGAGGGCGAGAGACAGGCCGAGACTGTACGTCACCCATGCCGTGCCCAGGCAGAGAAGCACCACGAGCAGAAAGAACATCTCCCGGTTTCTGAGGCGGATGACGTGGTGCAGCAGGAACGGCACGATGCGGCGAGCGGAGACGTAAACACCGATAAGGCCCAGAATGGCCTTGCCGAGCGAGATGACGACGTCGAGCAGGGAGATGGTTCCGGCGGTGTTTGCCTGCCCCAGCGCGGGCAGCATGAGCATCATCGGAACAACGGCGATGTCCTGAAACAGGAGGATGCCGGTGCCGAGCCGTCCGTGCGCGGTGTCGAGCTCCGTACGGTCCGCGTACATTTTCAGCACGATGGCCGTACTGCTGAGCGAGGCCAGGAATCCAAAGAACACGGACTGGGGCACGGAGTAGCTCATCGCGAACGCGATGCCGGCAACAGCGGCTATCGTAATCAGCACCTGGATCGTGCCGCCGAGAAGGAAACGCCTGCCTGATTTCAGGATGTCTTCAATGGAAAATTCCAGCCCCACGGCAAAGAGGAGGAGTACGACACCGATCTCGGCGAGCCGCTCCACAGCGCGCGTTTCCGTGATCACGGCGGATCCATAAGGGCCGATCAACACGCCCGTGATCAGAAAACCGACGAGCGCGGGCAGCTTGGCGCGGTGAAACAGGTAGGTGATCGGAAGCGATACTGCCAGGAGGATGATCAGTTCGCGGAGGATGGTGTCTTCCTGCATGCAACCACTATAACAAGAGAAAGGAGCAAGGGTCAAGAAGAAAGGGTCAAGGAGCAAGGGGCAAGTAGCAAGCAATAAGATCGTAGCCAGTAGCCGGGGGCCGGGAATTCGTAAAGCCGGGATCAAGCAGCAAGGTCTGGTTTAAAAGTAAGCTTCCACCCGGTTTTTGCCGCGGTTTTTCGCGCGGTAGAGCGCATCGTCCGCGCGGTTGATGAAGCTATCGAAGCTGTCGCCTCTGAACATCTGGGAGATGCCCATGCTGATTGTTATGGTGCAGGAGTGGTCGTAGCGGTGCGTCGCGATGATATGCCTGATTTTTTCCGCAAGCCCCCGTGTATTGTCGAGTGTCGTTGCAGGGACGACGATCATGAACTCCTCGCCCCCCCACCGTCCGGCGGCATCCGTGGTCCTGATGTTGGTCTTCAGAATGCCGGCAACTGTCCTCAGAATATTGTCTCCGACATGATGGCCGTACGTATCATTTATCATTTTAAAATCGTCCAGATCGATCATAATGACCGACAGCGGCGTGTTATAGCGCCTCGCCCGCTCGATTTCGGCCTGGATGATTTCCTCTATTTTCCGCCGGTTGTAGATTTGCGTCAGTTTGTCGACACTGGCGGCGATGACCAGTTCGCGTTCCAGTTTCCTGCGCTTTTCGATCTCACGCGTCAGCTGCTTGTTGAGCTTGATGAATCGGAGGACCGCAAAATAAGTGGCAAATCCTGAAAGCAAAGCGCTGAACAGAACCGTGAGCAGCAGCGATTCCCAGTTGTTGATATACGGCCGCGCGGACAGTTTGATGAGTTCAAAAAGGGACATCCCGATGACGGTGAAGGAAACAACAAGTACGAGGTAACGCGGCAGGAGCGTCGGTGTTTCATCGTCGATGTTGTTGAGCGGGTCCTGGTCGTCCGAAGCCATCAGCAGCATCCTGTGATGAAGGGATTAGGATGATGTATGTACAGGTACAGCTTTAGTCTCATGATGGTAAAGCGTTCTTCTCCTATTTGCGTACACTATGAATCCTTATGCGGAAAATGTCAAGGGATATTCACATTTGAACATGCATGAAGGAGACTTTTTCCGGGGTCAGAGGCAATGACAGAGTCGTTTATCCGCGCAGGACGCGCTTGTCGCCCACACGCTGCGTCAGTTTCTGGGAGTCGAAATATTCCATGATGGGGACGGCGAATTTTCGCGAGGTTTTTGCAAGATCGCGGAACTCTGCCATGGTGATTTCCTTCTTGGCATCGAGGAATTGCTTGAGCTCGGCGCGGAGCTTTTCCACCACCTCCCGG
>DATHDE010000154.1:0-23117 GCA_035490495.1 Nitrospirota bacterium | reverse complement strand
AAAAATATTATCTCCTGAACGGCACCAAGCAGTTCATCACGAACGGCGGGTTCGCGGACCTGTACACGATCTTCGCGAAGATCGACAAGGAGCACTTCACCGCTTTTCTCGTGGAGCGGACCACGGAAGGATTGTCCGTGGGACCAGAAGAGAAGAAGCTGGGCATCCGTGGAACGTCGACAACGCAGATCATCCTCGAGAACGCTAAAGTTCCCGTGGAGAACGTGCTCGGAGAAATCGGCAAGGGCCACAAGATCGCCTTCAACGTGCTGAACGTAGGCAGGTTTAAACTCGGCGCAGGCGTCACCGGGGCTTCCAAGGGCGCGCTCGCCGTGGGGGTGAAATATGCGAACCTGCGGAAACAGTTCGGCGTCGCCATCGCTACGTTCGGCGCGATCAAAGAAAAGATTGCGGACCTCGCTGCCGCGATCTTTGCTTCGGAGGCGCTCGTATACCGGCTAGCCGGTCTCATTGACAACAAGCTAGCCACGATCCCGAACGATACCCCCAATTATTACGAGGCATACCAGAAAGGGATCGAGGAATACGCCATCGAGTGCGCCATCGCGAAGGTCTTCTGCAGCGAGGTGCTGGCGGATGTCGTTGACCAGGTCGTCCAGATCCACGGCGGCTATGGTTTTATCCAGGAGTACCAGGTCGAGCGGTTCTACCGCGATGAGCGGATCAACCGCATTTTTGAGGGCACGAACGAGATCAACAGGCTCCTGATCCCGGGTACGATCCTCAGGCGCGCCATGAAGGGAGAGATTCCGCTCCAGCGCGAAGCCATGAAAGCGGTCGAAGCGCTCACGTCGCCTTCGATGGAAGAGCTCGACGAGTCCGTACCGTTCGCCGCGGAAAAGGCGCTGCTTGCGAACCTGAAAAAGACATTTCTCGTGCTGTCGGGAGCTGCTGTTCAGAAATACATGATGGCGCTCAAGGATGAACAGGAAGTGCTCATGGCGGCAGCTGATGTGGCGATCACTATCTTCGCGATAGAAAGCGCGGTGTTGCGTGCAGAGAAGATTCTGCCGAAGCTGAGCGAATCGAAGAAGAAAGCCGCCCTAGCAGCGGTCAGGGTATTCACCTTCAACGCCCTGGAACAGGCGGGAACCGCTGCGCGTAAGGCTGCTTATTACATAGAGGAAGGCGACAATCTGACCATGCTGCTCGGCGGAATCCGGAGGTTTACTAAATACGACGCCGCCGGACTGCTGCAGGCAAAGCGGGCGCTGGCTGCAGCGGTCATCGAGGCGGAGAATTATATATTTTAGCGATCCGTCGTGAAACCGGAACAAGGATCCATCGCTTCGCAGGGAAACAAATTTCCAGCATCCTCCCGGCTCCGCATCAATCCGATTCTCCTGAGCCGAGCCCGTTTTCGAATGCATTGCCGTTCCCGTGCAGATCCCGTGGCCGATGCCATCGCTTTTTGGCCGGCTCTCTTTGTACGTGCCGTCATTTTTTCAAAACCGGGCATATAGTCGTTTCATGTTACCGCAACCATTCTGACGCTCGCCGGATTGCAGGTACCCTGCAGATTGCCGCACTGAATGAAGCGCTCCAGCGCGCGGCATGTTCCCTGGAGATCAGACGCTCTGCCCGGAAGGACCTCTGGAATTCAGCTTGCATCTATGATAAAATACTGCGCCGGTAGCACACAGGAAAAACCGGGGAAAACCGTAGTTCTCACGGCAATGAAAGGCTGACGGCGATGAGGAATGATATCTCCTTTTTTCTGTTTTTTTTGGGAGGGGTGCTTTTCGGCTGGCCCTTGATGAGCATATTCCGGTATGGTCTGGCGACGTATCTGTTCGTGGCGTGGCTTCTCTTCATCGTCCTGATCTTTATCGCCACGAACGTCTGCAAACGAGAGGACGGCGGCTAATTGTTTTCTCCCTGGCTCCTGCTCACGATCATTCTTGCATATCTCGTGCTGCTCTTTTCCGTTGCCTATTTCGCGGAGCGAAAAGAGCTGCAGGGCCGGAGCCTCGTTTCCAATCCCTATATCTACTCGCTTTCCCTGGCGGTCTACTGCACTTCCTGGACATTTTACGGCAGCGTGGGCAGGGCAGCGAACTCCGGTTTGAGCTTTCTCACCACCTATATAGGCCCGACGCTTATGGCCGCGCTCTGGTGGAGCATTCTGCGCAAGATTGTCTTTCTCTCCAAGGAAAACAGGATCACGACGATAGCTGATTTCATCTCCTCGCGCTACGGCAAATCGCTCGGCCTGTCGGTCCTGGTCACGCTCGTGGCGCTCATCGGCATCACGCCCTATTTGGGCCTCCAGCTCAAAGCGATCATGACGTCGTTCTCCCTGCTCTCCGGACAGGCCGAGGGCGGCCGTTTTGCAGGCTGGTTCATCTCGCTCATCCTCGGCCTGTTCGCAGTTATGTTCGGCGCGCGAAGGCTGGATGCGTCGGAGCGGCACGGCGGGCTGGTCTTCGCCGTTGCGTTCGAATCGGCTTTCAAACTTGTTGCTTTTCTGCTCGTCGGCATATTCGTTACCTACGGGCTGTTCGACGGGTTCGGCGACATTTTCAGCAGAATCATGGCGGGACCCTTTGCAAAGCTCATGACCATCGGCGAAAAATCGCCGGAAAGCTACCTGGAATGGACGTCGCTCACGTTTTTATCCATGATGGCCATCCTGTTCCTGCCGCGCCAGTTTCATGTCGCGGTCGTGGAGAACTACTCTGTCGACCACCTCAAGAAGGCCATGTGGCTCTTTCCGCTGTATCTCTTCCTGATCAACATCTTTGTGCTTCCCATAGCCTACGGCGGGCTGCTGAGCGGCGAGGCGCGCGCGAACGCCGATTACTTTGTCCTGAGCATTCCCCTGCATCACGGCCGGCCGCTTCTCGCCCTGATGGTTTTTATCGGGGGCTTTTCCGCGGCCACGGCCATGATCATCGTCGAATCCGTGGCAATCTCGACCATGGTGATGAACAGCTTTGTCATGCCCACGCTCTGGGATCTTTCGGCAATCAGGAACTTTCACGCCGTGGTCCTGAACATCAAACGACTCGTGATCCTCGGGTGCGTGTTTCTGGGATACGTGTTTGCCGTGTATATCGGCGATTTCTACAGCCTCGTGGACATCGGGCTCAAGTCCTTTGAGGCGGTGACGATCTTTGCGCCCGCCATCCTGATCGGCCTTTACTGGAAGGGCGCGAACAAAAAAGGCGCCGTCGCCGGCATCATTGCCGGATTCGCGGTCTGGATCTACACACTGCTCATCCCGGCGCTGCTGCGTGCAGGGATTATAGAACATGACGGGGTCCTCGACGCGCTTTTCAGTTCCACGCTGCTCAATCCGACGGCGCTGTTCGGCCTGAAAGGACTGGACCGGTGGAGCCATTCCCTGTTCTGGGGGCTTCTCCTGAACGTCGGCTTCTTTGTCGGGGTGTCGCTTTTCACGCGCCAGTCCGATGCGGAGACGCACCAGGCCATGGTGTTCGTGGAGTCCTTCTCGCCGCTTTCCCTAGCGCCCCCGCAGCGGTCCGCCGGCATCGACGAGATCGAAAACATCCTGGGCCAGTATATCGGACCGGAGGAAGCGCGCGAAGCCCTCGACTCGTTCCTGAAGAAAAACAGGTTTGACCGGGGCTCCATCACAGCGGAACAGCAGCAACTGCTGCGGCAGGAGGCGGAACGCATTCTGTCCGGGGCCCTCGGGACGTCCATCAGCACGCTTGTTTTTGAAGACCGTCTGATGCTGCCGCGCGACGAAGCGGAAAAGGTCTCGGATTCGATCCGGCATATCTCACGCAGCCTCAGTCTGTCGCGCCAGGAACTTGCCGAGGCGAACCGCCAGCTTGCCACGCTGAAGGAGTTCAGCGAGAACATCATCGAGAGCCTGCCGCTCGGCGTGGCAACCCTCGACGAGGGACTGCGCGTCAATTACTGGAACAGCGGCATGGAAATGATCACGGGCGTGGAAAAATCGGACGCCCTCGGAGCCGATGCTGCGAACCTTCTGACGTGTCTGGAACCGGGGCTGTTCACTCCCCTTGTGCACGAAGGCGAGATCACCTGCAGGCGAAATTTCGATCCCCAGATCGTGCTGAAGGTCAACGTGAGCCGACTGGCGGGCAGCCAGAAGGGATACGTGATGGTGATAGAGGACGTCACGGAAAAGAAAAAGATCGAAGAGGAGCTGTTCCGTGCGACGAAGCATGCCAGTGTCGGAAGGCTCGCTGCAGGCGTCGCCCACGAGATCGGCAATCCGCTCGCCTCCATCTCGTCGCTGGTCCAGGAGCTGCAGACCGAAGACCTGACGCCGTTTGCCTCGAACTCGTTGACAACGATCAACCAGCACGTGCACCGCATTGCGCGGATCGTGCACAATCTCGGCGATTTTGCCCGGCTGTATCCGCGTCAGAAGACGCCGACGAGCCTGCGGGAAATCCTGGAAAACACGCTGAGCCTTGTCCGGTACGACAAAAATTTCAGGAAGATCGCGATCCATACCGACGTACAGGATACGCCGCCGCTCACGATCGACCCGGACCAGATCCAGCAGGTCTTTCTGAATCTCATGCTGAACGCGCGCGACGCCATGCCGGAGGGGGGGAGTCTCGACATAACGGTGAAGCGGGAGAACGGCTACGTGGAGATGCTGTTCGCGGATACCGGCCGCGGAATTGCTCCCGAGGTGAGGGACAAGGTGTTCGACCCGTTTTTCAGCACGAAAGGGCCGGCGCACGGCACCGGGCTGGGGCTTTCGATCTGCTACAGCATCATCAAGGACCACGGCGGTACCATCGAGCTCGATTCGGAGAAGGATAAGGGCACGCGGTTTACGATCCGGATCCCGGTGCAGACCTAACAAGGCGAGGTGACGATGCCGAAAAGTATCCTGATTGTCGAAGACGAAGAAACATTGCGCGAGTCCATCAAGCGGATATTCAGCAAGGAGGGATTCGCTGTCGATACGGCAGAATCGGCCGAGAAAGGCATGCTGCTGCTCGAGACGAATGCCTTTGACGTCATCATTTCCGATATCATTCTGCCGGGTATGGACGGCATCGAAATGCTCACCAAGGTCCGCGAACTGCTGCCGGATCAAATCTTTATCATCATGACGGCTTACGCATCCCTGGATACGTCGGTGAAGGCGCTTCGGGCGGGCGCCTACGATTACATCATGAAACCGATCATCCACGAGGAGATCAAACAGATCGTACGGAACGCCCTGCGCCAGAAAAGCCTCCAGACCGAGAATGTCCTGCTCAAGCGCGAACTTTCCCGAAGCTACGATTTCAGCAGCATCATCGGCGAGAGCCCTGCCATAAAAAGGGTCCTCGAGGAGGTGGAAAAGGTCGCGGACTCGAAAAGCAGCATCCTCCTGCTCGGGGAGACGGGTACGGGCAAGGAACTTTTCGCACGGGTCATCCATCACAACAGCGCACGCCGCGACATGCCATTCGTACCGATCAACTGTTCGGCCATCCCCGAGAACCTGCTCGAGACGGAGCTGTTCGGCCATGTACGCGGCGCGTTCACCGGGGCCGTGAGCACCAAAAAGGGTATTCTTGAGGAGGCGGAGGGAGGAACGGTGTTTCTCGACGAGATCGGAGACATGAGCCTTCCCCTGCAGGCCAAGCTGCTGCGCGTCATCGAGGACCAGGTAATCCGGCCCGTGGGCAGTACGAAAGGCAATAAGGTCAACATCCGCTTCATCACGGCCACGAACAAGGACCTGCGGACGGCGGTGCAGGAAGGGCGGTTCCGTGAGGACCTGTACTACCGGATCAACGTTATATCGCTCGAACTGCCGCCGCTGCGCGAACGCAAAGAGGACATCGCCGTGCTGGTCAAGTATTATATCGACCGCTATTCGCAGGAAATCGGAAAACAGACCAAGGATGTAGCACCCGAAGCCATGGAAATCCTGATGAATTACGAGTGGGCCGGGAATGTCCGCGAGCTTCAGAATGTGATCGAACGTGCACTCCTGATCTCCGACGGCTCGACGATCTCCCCTGATCATCTGCCGGGCGGCATCAGGAGCCCGCAGTCGTTTGACCAGGAGTCCTTTGAGCAGAAACTGTCGATCGAGGATTATACGAAGGCGTTCATCGTCAAGTACCAGGCACAGTGCAACGAGCAGCAGCTGGCAGAGATGCTCGGCATCACGCGAAAATCCCTCTGGGAAAAGCGGAAGAAATGGGGGATTCCGAAAGAGCGCTAGAAGAATCCTGCGCTGGCAGGCGCTTGGTGCAATGGTCAAAAAAACAGCATTTTCGCGAGAAGCTTCGTAATTCCATTATCAGCTTGACAGGATGATACGACTCATGTATGCTTTACTGAGCCGGAAACGATGTTCCCGGTAATTTCAAAAAGAAGCAGAGGAGAAACAGAATGGCAAATGGTGTAGTGAAGTGGTTCAACAACAGCAAGGGGTTTGGGTTCATCACGCAGGAAAATGGGGAAGACGTATTTGTGCATTTTTCAGCTATTCAGGGAGAGGGATTTAAATCCCTGAACGAAGGCGACAAGGTGACCTTCGAAGTGGTGAAGGGCCCCAAGGGGCTCCAGGCTGCCAATGTAAGCAAAGTCTAAAATTTTGGAAGGATTCTCAATATTACCTATTCCAAAAGCCCCGGATTCATCCGGGGCTTTTTTTATGCGCATCAACTCTTGCCCGCTGCAGACTGGGAGAGAAAAAGCGCGTGCGCCAGGAAACACGTTTTTTCTCATTTCTTCCGGTTTGTTAGGGTGGCGTTGTGCAGGGCATGCAATCCCGAGCCTTGGCATACACCGGCTTTCGCCGGGGGTGGAAAGCGCTTCGTCGCGAACGTGATGAACGAAGCGTCGAATAAGCAGTTCCGGGAGGTCGCATTGTTCAGGGGAGCCTCCGCCCCCTGCGGAAGGGGCTCCACTAAAAAAGGCGGTGATCGCTCACCGCCTTCTGTTGCAGCCGACTGAAAGTCATGCTGCTACGCCTTTTCCGCTGCTTCTTTCCTGTGCATTGCCGAGGGGAGGGAAACAGCATATCCGGCAGCAGTACCGAGCAACCCGCCCACGACCAGGCTGACGGTAGCCGCGCATACAACCCCGACGACAATCCCCGTTACGATTGCCGATCGGACGAACAGCGTCGGCTCCACGGCTCCGCCCATGAGCTTCTGGAGCAGGACGAGCGTCCCATAGCTTCCGAAGTAGAACCCCGGCATGATCCCGAATATGAGGAACACAAGCCCGCCGATCGTTGCCCCGATTTTCATTCCCGTTTTTACTGTATTGTTCTTCATGACAATTCTCCTTTCAACGAAAACTGTAGTGTATTTTGTATGCCTTATGAATGGTTGTGTGCTGACGCTGTTTCTCTCGAGGAAGCCCCCCGGAAAGCTTTTCCAATGAGCCAGCCCGCAGCGGAAGCGGCGGTCACAAAAACGGTACCGGACGCCACGATTCCTATGAGCATTGATATTAAAACGATGGTGCGTGATATGATACCCGGCTCGAGAGGAAGGCCGAGCAGGAGGCCGGCAGCCTTGATGCCTGCAGCCCCGCCAAGAAGACTGCCCGGGAGAAGGCCGAATACTGCAAATGCCGCAAGCCCGAATCCGGCGCCGATATATGCGGATGTTTTTTCGATCGAGTTCTTCATGGTCATGCCCTCCTGTGTGTTCGTTGTTGTACTGTATAATGCATTGGCCGTGCCAAAAGCCAACTATCTGAAATTACGGATAAACTGCACTCAGTTCTTTTTGCATTATTGAGAAACCGGGTGTGCGTACTCATAAAAATGCAAAGAAACGCTTTTTGGAGAGAAGGGATGGCTGCAGACGGTTCGCAGAACCGCAAGCGGCGCATGAATGACGTGCATCGCGGCTACTGCGTAAAAAGAAGAACAAATTTTTCAAAGAGGCCTTGATGGAAATGGTTCATGAGTTTCTCTTTCATGAGTTTGAGGGCTGCAAAGGTGTTGAGACGCTGTTTGTAGGAGCGTTCTGCCGTGAGCGCATCATAGACATCGGCGATGCAGCAGATGCGTCCGTACGTATGGATTTCATCGGCTTTCAGTTGTCTGGGGTAGCCTGTCCCGTCCTCCCGCTCGTGGTGCTGCATGACAATGAACATGCATTCTTCCGTGAGCTGGTTTGTTTCCTTCAGGATCTTGAAACCCTGATAGGGATGGCTTCGTATGACAGCCATTTCCTCGTCCGTCACTTTCCCCGGCTTATTGATGATCGCGGGATCGATCTTGACCTTTCCGATATCATGCAGAAAGAAGCCGGCGCCCAGCTCGTGCATATCGTGTGCGTCCGAACCCTTAAAAACGGATTTGGCAAGGAGCACGGCAAAAACGCCTACATTCACCGAGTGCGTATAGGTATAGAAATCATAGGATGTGATCTTGAGCAGTTCGCGTGACGTCGCGGAATCGGCGATGATAAGATCCACGACATCGGCTATGCTTTTTTTCGCCTCCCGGATATTTTCCGCCTTCGGATCCTCGAACAGGCGCTCCACAAGGACTCGCGATGATTCATAAACAATGCGCGATTTTTTTTCCGGGGGGAGTGACTTGTCGAAGATCGCCTGGCGCAGCTCCGGCGGGACGAGTTTTTCCGGCGTCCAGGTTTTGGGCGGCGTGTTCGCCGGATCGGGTGGCGGGGGAGCGTCCCGGTGTTCGCGCGCCGGATCGACCGTGATTTCCGCGATGCCCGCATCGATGATCGTATCTATCTGCTGCTGGGAATCGATCGTGAATTCGTTTCTCAGAAAAGGATGTTTGAACCACGACATCGGCAGGATGACATACATGCCGACCTTGAGGTCCTGGACCTTGATCTTCGTCTGCATACAGCTCTATTGTACCATAATCCTGGGAAAAACAGGTCCCCGGCTCAGGCGCCGCAGCCGGAGGCGGAATCCGTCCCTGCCCTTCGGAGCGGGTCAGACAGGAAAGGCTCCAGCATCGAGGGGCGGGTTCCGAGGGAAGTTCGCGCCGGTGTCAGGCACATGCACTGGAACAGGACGCCGCGCGGAGACGAGGACGCGGAGTGAAGAACGGTGTCCTGCGGAAATGCAGGGGGGGTGTTCATTTTGCCGTTCTAAATGCAAACAGAGCACAGGCTGTTTTTAGCGGTCACTGTTTTTCCGTTAAGCGCGGCTCGCATGCCATGTGGCGGATGACCTTGCCCTTGACCATATAGACGACCATTTCTGCAATGTTGGTTGCGTGGTCGGCGATACGTTCGAGGTATTTGGTGATGTAGGTGAGCCGCACAGCACGCGAGATGTTCTTCGGATCCTTGAGCATGTACACGAGCAGCTCATTGAAGATCTGGTGGTTCAGGTTGTCCACAAAATCGTCTGATCCGCACACCCGTATGGCAAGATCAGCGTCACGGCCTACAAAGGCATCGAGGCTGTCTTTGAGCATCTTCTGAGAAGCTTCTGCCATGCGGGGGATGTCGATATACGGCTTGAGGGGCGGTTCGTCCATAAGCTCAACAGCCCGTTCGCAGATATCGACAGCCAGATCGCCCATGCGCTCGAGGTCCGTGATGATCTTGATGGCCGTCGTAACGAAGCGGAGGTTGCTGCCCGTGGGCTGCCAAATGGCAAGGAACCTGATGCATTCCTCCTCGATTTCAACATCGTAGGTGTTGACAATAGCGTCCCCGTCGATCACGGAGATCGCCATATCGCGGTCGCGCTCCACGAGCGCGGTCACGGATTTACGGATCGCAGCTTCGACATGCGCCCCCATTTTGAGTATGCGCTCCTTCAGCTTTTCAATGTCCTGCTCTTTTGGTGTGCTCATAGGACCCCTTCCCTACCATTATTGCCTGCTTATACAGATTGCCGATGCAAACACCGGGACAGCCGAATGCCGCAATGCTGCTACCCGAATCTTCCGGTGATGTAATCGTCCGTCTGTTTCTTGTCCGGGTTGGTGAATATTTTCTCTGTTGTCCCGAATTCGATCAGTTCCCCCATATACAGAAACCCTGTCATATCCGACACGCGGGCTGCCTGCTGCATGTTGTGGGTCACAATAATAATCGTCACGTCTTTTTTCAGGTTTACGACGAGCTCCTCAATTTTTGCTGTCGAGATCGGATCCAGGGCCGATGTCGGCTCGTCGAAGAGCAGCACTTCAGGCTCAACGGCAAGAGCGCGTGCGATGACCAGCCGCTGCTGCTGGCCCCCCGAGAGATCATAGGCGCTGGAATTGAGCTTGTCGCGGACTTCTTCCCACAGCGCTGCATGTTTGAGCGCCCGTTCGATCCGCTCGGTCAGATCGTGTCGCTGCCTGATTCCCTTGAGCCGGAGTCCGTAAGCTATATTCTCGGCTATGGTCATCGGAAAGGGGGTAGGTTTCTGGAACACCATGCCGATGCGGCTTCGGAGGTCGATCAGATCCACATTGTCGCCCAGAATGTTCTTCCCCTGAAACTGTATCTCTCCTTCGTACCGGTGGTTCGGATAAAGATCGTGCATCCGGTTGAAGCACCGGAGCAAGGTCGTTTTCCCGCACCCTGACGGACCGATGAGGGCCGTGACCTTGTTTCGGAAAATCGGCAGCGATATGGCCCGGAGTGCATGGTTTGTGCCGTTATAATAAAAATCCAGGTTCTTGACTTCAAGTTCGACAGCTTCCGTCAACGCCGGTACCTCCACTTGATGATGAGCCGTCCTGCAATTGTAAGGGCAAGAATAAACAGCGTAACGATAAATGAAGCACCCCATGCCTGGGCATGCCAGCTCTTGTACGGGCCCATGGCGTACTGGAATATCGTTACCGTGAGCGATGCCATGGGACCGTTCATGTTCGTCGAATGAAAATTATTGTTGAACGACGTGAATAAAAGGGGCGCTGTTTCTCCTGCCACGCGCGCGATGGACAGGAGAATGCCCGTTAAGATGCCCGTGGCAGCGCCGCGGTACACGACCTGGATGATGACCTTGTAGTAGGGCGCGCCGAGCGCGAACGCGGCCTCGCGCAGGGTCCAGGGAACAAGCGACAGCATGTCCTCCGTGGTCCGCAGCACCACGGGAATCATGATGATCGCAAGTGCCACGGCCCCGGCCCAGCCGCTGAAGTGGTGGAGCGGCCGCACGATGATCGCATAGATGAATGCGCCCACGACGATGGACGGCACGCTCACCATGATGTCCGACAGGATGCTGATCACGCGCGCGATTTTCCTGCCGCGCGCATATTCCGCCAGGAACGTGCCGCCCAGCACACCCACGGGCACGCCGATGAGCGTGGCCGCGCCGGTGATCATGAGCTGGCCCACGAAGGCGTTCCTGAGGCCGCCGCCTTCCACGCCGGCCGGCGCGGGGTCCTTGAAGAACAGGTTCAGGTTCAGCGCGCCGATGCCATGGATGATCACGTCCGTCAGAATGTACACGAGCCAGAACAGCCCGACTGCAGCAGCCAGACCGCTCAGGCTGAGGGCGGTAACGCTTTCAATTTTGCGTTTTTGTTCAAAGGTCATAAAAACTCAGTCGACACCGATTTCCACTGATATCGTATGATACAGAGTGATCACGCGGTTTTCCAGGTGATCAGAATTTTTCGTGTCAAGAATCACCGGGAGTATTTTTTCTCCGCCTTCAGCAAAAAGAACTTCGCAACCGCCAGGATGATGAAACTCATCGCAAAGAGCACGAGCGCGAGGTAGTACAGCGAGGAGAGATACAGGTCGCTGTCCGCTTCTGTGAATTCATTCGCCAGGCTCACTGTAATCGTGGACGCTGCATCGAAAAACGACGTGGCTATCTTGTGGTTGTTCCCGAGCACGAAGGCCACGGCCATGGTCTCGCCCAGAGCGCGGCCGAGCGAGAGCGCAGCGCCGCCGAACACGCCGAGTTTTGAGTACGGAAGAACGATGTTCTTCACGACCTCCCACTGCGTTGCGCCGATGGCATAGGCGGATTCCTTCACCACGGCCGGCGTCAGGTTGAAGGAATCACGCGCGATGCTTGCCGTAAAGGGGATGATCATGATGGCGAGGATCACACTCGCTGTCAGAAGGTCGATGCCCATGGGTGTTCCCCGGAACAGAAAGCCAATACCGGGCAGTTTCCCCATTGCGGCTTGAAGCGCCGGCTCAACGTACCGGGACATGATCGGTGCGAGCGTGAAAAGCCCCCACATTCCATAGATAATGCTCGGGATGGCAGCCAGGAGCTCGATGGCAACGCCGATAGGTCCTTTCAGGAAATTCGGCGCAATCTCGGTTACGAAGATCGCAATGCCGATCGCTGTTGGTATGGCGAAGAGCAGGGCGAGGGCCGTTGTCACAAAGGTGCCATAGATCGTCGTCGCAGCCCCGAACATCCCCTTCACCGGATTCCATGCCGTTGAAGCCAGAAAATTGAATATCCCGAACTTGCCGATGGCAAGAGAGGATTCCCGGATGAGAACGAAGACGATGCCGATGATGAAAAAAACGATCGTTGCGGACGCAAGTGCGGTCAGGGAGGAAAAGAGGATATCGATGATGTTCGTCTTGCGCGATGTTGCCAAGGGAGGGCCTTTCCTTATTCAGCGGAACTGCGAAAGAGACGTCGATAGGTCGGCGCCTTCACGCACTGTCACTCTGAGCGTAGGGAGGAGTCCGGCTGACAGCCGGCATCGTGCATTGGCGCCTTCCGGTAAACACGGCACCCAGGACAGGGCAGATCCTTCAATTCGTTCAGGATGACACGGTAGATCGTTATTACAACCAAGTGATAAAAAAAACAGGCCGGGTATGCATTCAGTATACCATACATACCCGCCTGGTTCGTTGTTTATTGTTTTTCGATCCTACTGCACGCCGTTTGCTTTCCAGTAGCCTTCGATCTTCTGCTTCAACGATTTCGGCAGCGGGACATAAATCAGCTCTTTTGCCTTTGCGTCGCCGTTCTTGAATGCCCAGTCATAGAACTTCACGACCTTGATGTTCGATTCCTTTTTCTCCTTGGCGAGCAGAATGAAAGTCGCCCCCGCGATGGGCCATGCCTTCTTGCCCGGCGCATCGTTCAGCCAGAGGTAGAAGTCCTTTTTCGGATCGAAGTTCGCCGTGGCCGCAGCGTCCTCGAAGCTTTCGAAGCTCGGCTCAACGAACGAGCCCGCGTGGTTCTTCAGGCGGGCGTGCGTCAGGGTGTTCTGCTTTGCATAGGCGAACTCGACATAGCCGATGGAGTTTTTCTGCTGCTGTACGTAATTGGCCACTCCCTCATTGCCTTTGCCGCCGATGCCCGCGGGCCAGCTTACGGACGTGCCGGTACCGACCTTGTCCTTCCACGCCGGACAGACGCTGCTCAGGTAATCCGTGAAAATTGCCGTCGTGCCCGAACCGTCGGAGCGGTGGACGACCGTGATGTCCGCGTTCGGCAGTTGGAGCCCGGGATTCAGTCCCTTGATCTTGGGATCGCTCCAGGTTTTAATATCACCCAGATAGATTTTGCAGAGCGCCTCCGCATCGAGCTTCAGGGCACCCGCCTTGATTCCCGCGATATTGACGACCGGCACCACGCCGCCGATGACAGCCGGGAACTGGAGCAACCCCGATTTTGCCAGCTCCGTGGATTCGAGCGGCTTGTCCGACGCGCCGAAGTCCACGGTGCGCTCCGTGATCTGCTTGATCCCGCCGCCCGAACCTATGGACTGGTAGTTGAGCTGAATGCCTGTGATCTTGCTGTATTCATTCGCCCATGCCGAGTATACGGGATAGGGAAATGTCGCACCCGCGCCGTTCAGCATGTCCGCGCCGAAGGCGAGAGAAGCGAGAGAGAGCATTGCGATAACTGCGAATAGTGCCGTTTTCTTCATGATATTCCTCCATATTTCTCCGGAATAGTTTTGTTGATTCTTTGTAGCATGATATTGTTACAATTGTGTTACAAGTATATTACAATCTCGTTAAATATGGCTGTTTCCGCAGGCGCCGATGACTGATGCCCTCCTTTCAGTGTAGAAAGTGATCGACTTTTTCTGCTAAATCGCCGATGTAACCCTTGCAGATATACCCCTGCACCCCGCATTCCGCCGCGCATGTGCGGAGGACCTCTTCGTCCAGAGACGAATAAAAGACGAGCGGTACGTGGAGGGTTTCATGGTTCGACTGGAGCAAGGAAGCCAGCCTGTCCCGGGCAGGCCGGGCATCATCATGTCAAGCAGCACCAAATGAGGCTGAAACTTGCTCATTGCCTCGAGAATGCCGAATCCGCTTTGGCGCGTATGTACTTCAAATGCTCCATCCTGAAGCAGTTCGCTCGCAAGCGTAAGATGCGATTCGTCATCATCAACAACCAGTATTCTCTTCCGGTCTGTTTTCATGCAGTTTATCCTTTCTGTATCGGACAGCTGTTCCGGTCAGGTGGCGTTTCCGGCGATCAGAGGGTGAGGGGCAACGGCAGATGCTGTTGTCTGCTCGACGTGTATTTGGAACGAGAGCGTGAAGACACTTCCGACGCCCGCGGTGCTCGCGGCAGTTATTGTTGCGCCCATTGCGTGCGTCAGAAGCCGGACGATGTACAGACCGAGACCTGCTCCTTTCAGGCGCTCACTGCCTGTTCCGCGGTAGAATTTTTCGAATATTCTCGGCAGCTCGTCAGCTGGCATACCGTGTCCTTCGTCCCGGACAGTCATCTCCACGCGGGAGTCCGCTTCGCGCAGAGAGAGCCACACCTTGCCTCCCTGCCGGTTGTATTTGATTGCGTTGGACAGAAGGTTCACGATGACCTGGCGCACGGCTATCCGGTGGCCGCAAATCAACGGAGCACCCGAATTCTCAATGATGATCTCAATTTCCCGTTTCGCTGCCTCCTGGCGGCATTCCAGGACAACGTCCGAGAGAACCGACTCGGCATCGACCGCGGAGACGGACAGCGACCCATTCCCGCTTTCGAGGCGGACGAGGAGGGATGCGTCGTTGAGCAGGTTCTCCGCATGCAAGGTGACGGAATTGATCGTCTTGATATAGCGCCGGTCCCCGTTTTCCTTCCGCAGCGCAAGCGAGGTGAAATTGCCGATCACGGACAGAGAATTTTTCAGTTCATGGATGAGATACTTGAGCGAGGTATCGTTATCCCGATCGCGGTCGCACAGCGCTTGTATTGTCCGCGACCGGTCGAGGTGTTTGCGGATTTTGATTTGCAGTTCCTGGAGGGAAAACGGTTTTGTCAGATAATCATCAGCGCCTTCCGAAAGGCCTTTGATGCGGGCCTGTTCCTCGGAAAGTGCCGACAGCATGATGACAGGAAGCGACTTTCCATGCGGACTGCTGCGGAGCGTTCTGCATACCTCCCAACCGTCGAGTTCCGGCAGCATGACATCCAGAAGAACGAGGTCGGGCTTCCGGATACGGGCGAATTCCACGGCATCCAGTCCGTTCAGGGCAACAATGGTTTCATAATCCGCCTTCTCCAGGTTGTATCGCAGGAGGTCCACAACGTCCTGCTCGTCGTCAACAATGAGAATCCGCTCTTTTCGCATAGTATCGAGGGTGAACGGCTTATCGATGGTCATAAGGCTCCTTGAAACCTACGTGCTCTGTGCCGTGTATGTCAGGTGAGAACGCTCCCGCAGGGGCAGCAGCACTGAATCCTTTCCGATGACATACCGGTTGCCGCGCCAGTCCACGGTCGAGCTGACGAGCGGGATGAACCAGATGACCCCGATAATGAGGTCCTTGACCGGTGCGAGAAAGTAGGCGAAGGGAGAACCTGCCGCCGTAGTATGGTGCTCCACGCATGAATCCATGGTCCGGCCGATGATCGAATCCCCGAGCACTTTGACAAGGGCGACAATGGCAGTAAAAGAAAGTCCGGCACGAGTCGGTCCGTTCACCAGATTGGGAACAGCAGCAATGAATACCGGATTCGCGAGCAGTTCGGAGGCATATTTCCAGCCCCCGATCTTCCAGCGAAGCTTGCCCCATCGCGTGTGACGGTTCAGGAACCGTTTGACGGTCCAGAATTCATTCACATTGCTCACGAGGTGGCTCGAGAGAGCGACTTTTCGTCCCGCACGCTTCATTTCTCTGCCGATGATGAAATCCTCAGCCAGGATGTCCTTGAACCGTTCGAGGCCGCCGATTTTTTTGAGGTCTTCCTTCTTGAAGAACATGGATTTGCCGATGACGCACGGCATACCGAGGACCCGGTCAAGGAAACTTACGCTGCCGACAATGAACGAATTGAGATGCAGGTTTTCGAGGCGAGCCCCGAGGCTTCTGCCGCCCACACCCTTGATCAGGTTGCTCACGAGGCCGACGTCGGGATCATGGGTATGCCAGGCGAGTTCTTTCAGGTAGTTTTTGTCGACCATCACGTTACTGTCGCTGATCAGAATATAGGGGTGACGTGAGCGGCGGTATGCCGGAATGAGATTGTTGATCTTTGGATTAAGGCCCGCGTTGCAATGTTCTACGACAATGGAAATATTTTTGTGAGGATATTTATCCCTGATCTGGACGGCTACTTTATAGGCCGGGTCGTTGCAGTCCTGGAGCGCGAGCAGCAGTTCGTATTCGGGGTAGTCGAGCGTACAAAAACTGGCAAGGTTGTCGAAGAGGTTATCATCGAGGCCCCGCAGCGGCTTCAGAATCGAGACGGGCGGCAGGAACGGCTCATATGATTCATCAACTCTATTTTCTTTTCTGATGAGCGAGCACGCTGCCCATGCCTGGAGAAAATAGACAGCGAGACCGGCAATTGAGATCGCAACACAGATTATGAAGAACATGCTGGGTATCCTCCCGGTGCTGGAAAACGGTCCCTGTTCTCAGCTCCTGAACAGCGTGATTGCCACGCCTTTATTGTGCCGGATGCAGTTCTTTACCGCCGCAATGTTTTTTTCACAGTTGAGCAGCGTTTTCCAGGAGTACAGGTGCCAGGCCTTGTGAAAATCGCTGTTTGCGATATACGGGTATTTTTTTAAGCTGATCACGTTGAACACGTCGTCGCGATTCGCGATCTCCCAGGCATCGATATATTTTGCGTATTTATCCCGGTTGTTCCAGAGGTAGAGCGTATCGGGAGTCAACGGGTCCTGCGTATGATGAGGATGACATGCAACTGAGAGGGCATCCTGCTTTTTTGCTTCACGGAAGATTTCATCCAGGTTCATACAGGCCGGAATGAATTCCTTGATGTCGAGCAGCAGGAGGTGGGCCGATTCATCCTTAGAGAGGTAATTCTTGCTGATCTCCACTCCTGGAATCACCAGCATGCCGTATTTATTCCAAGCCCGCTCAGCTTGCTCCCGGATTGCAGAGAGGTACTCGTCGAAGTTTTCGCCCTTGACCGTGAGGTTGAAGCGCCGGGCGAACTTGCCCATGATGTTGTCGCCGTTCACCACATGATCCGTGATGGCGATGACATCAAAACCTGCCTGCCCGAACAGGTCGACGGCCTTAGCCATGTCCAGGGATCCATCAGAAAATGACGTGTGAATATGGAAATCACACAGAAGCATTACCGGAATCCTATCGCAGTCCTGTTACGCGCGTATTACGGAATTGTGAAGATTTTGTTACAAGCTCGTCCTGCTCTGGATAAGGTAGGAATAATACGAGGCTGCACCCGTGGGAGTGCGCTTGAGGGTTTTGAAGTCCACTTTATATAAGCCAAACCGTGCATCAAGCCCGTGGAGCCATTCATAGTTGTCGATGAGCGTCCAGTAGTAATAGCCGCGGACGTCGAGACCGTCCTTGAGGCAGCGTTCAATGACGTCAACGTGGCGTTTCATATACTTCACCTTTTCTTCTGTGTCGTGCGATGCGATACCGTTTTCAGTGACGACCAACGGCAAACCGAGGCCTGAGGCATAGCGCAGCACCTTGGCCAGTCCGCGCGGATGGACCTCCCATCCCAGGTTTGTCAGGCCGTGGCCATCAATGTCCGCGTACCGCAACTCCACACCCATTTTTTTAAGCGGGTTGAACCGGAGGTGGATGCGCGTGTAGTAATTCACCCCGAAAAAATCAAGGGTGTCCTTGATCGGGACCTCGATCTCCACGGGCCGCGAGAAAGGGAACTTGATCACGAACACTCCGGTCCGGAAAGCGTTGATGATGGAGTGGTTGTAAAAGAAGTTCGCCCGGTTTTTGAGCAGCCGGTCAAGGGGATTCCACTTTTTCCACGGCGCGAATACGGACATGTTGTGCGCGATGCTTACGCGCGCTCCGGGCACGTACCGGTGGATGATGTCGTATGCTTTCCCGTGGCATGTGAAGATGTGCTTGAGCGCGGCAAGGGAGCGGGGAATATCCCGCAAACCCGGCGGCGTGCAGCCGTCCAGGTAGCCGCCGATCAGAATGACATAGGGCTCGTTGAAGGTGATCCAGTCACGTACGCCGGTGAGCGTTGAAGCCATCATTTCGGCATAGCGGAGGTATTTTTCCACGGACGCAAACCGGTGCCAGGGTGTCCTCTCAAGAAACCAGCGGGGGTGAGTGAAGTGGTGGAGGGTGACCATGGGCTCGATGGTATAACCGCGCAAAATATCAATAATCTCCTGGTAGTGGGCGATCGCTTCTTCGTCCCACTCGCCGGGCCGCGGCTCGATTCTGCTCCACTCAAGGGAAAAGCGGTATGCGTTCACGCCAAGATCCTTCAGAAGCTTGAGGTCCTCACGGAACAGGGCGTAGTGGTTCGTGATCTGCGGCAAATCGCCAAGCACAGGGTCCCACAGAGCCCAGTCTGCGTTCGGCGAACCCTCGAGCTGGAACGCAGAGGTGGCCACGCCCCATTGAAAATCGGCGGGAAACAACGTGCGGCTTGATCGAAGGCTATTCACCGTCGACATAGTACCCGACCCCTCTTCGCGTTTTTACGATCAATGGTCGCGCAGGGTCGTCTTCTATCTGCATGCGCAGCCGCCGGATATGGACATCGACCGTCCTCGGCTCCACAAAAGCATCGTCGCGCCAAACGGCATCGAGCAGTTGTTCGCGGCTGAACACGCGTCCCTTGCGCTCGATGAAATACAGGAGCAGGGCGAATTCCGTTGGGCTCAGATGGATATCAACGCCTCTTTTGCTCATACAGGAGCGCTCCCGATCAATGCGAAGACTGCCGAACTGCATAACATCGGTCCGCATAGCAGGGTTTTCCGCACGGCGCAGAAGGGCGTTTACGCGAGCAACCAGTTCGCGCGGGCTGAACGGTTTCGTGAGGTAATCATCGGCTCCTGTTTGCAGCCCCCGCACCTTGTCATCAATCTCGCCCTTCGCCGTGAGCATGATGACGGGGACATGGGCAGTTTTAGGATTATTTCTGATGATGCCGCAGAGCTCGATGCCCTGCAGGCCGGGTAGCATGAGGTCGAGGATGATAAGGTCGAATTGCGCGCCCTTGAGCAGGCCGAGGGCTTCTTCAGCGTCGGCAGCCGGAGTGATCTTATAGCCTGCACGAGACAAATTGTAGGTGACGAGTTCGATGATATCCGCTTCATCATCGATAACGAGTACTCGCGCGATACGGCCCGCGGTTGAATTCAAAGGTCCGGTCACTTCTTTTGCAGCCGCTCCTTTACGCTTCTGCAGACCAGCACCGGCAGGTAGGTTTTGATTTTGGCGTCCTTTTTCAGCATGTCGAGCGTCGTCGAATAGAGTCGCATGACTTCGTCCTGCGGCAGGTTCAAATCACGCGACAAGCGTTCAACGGCCCGCGCGTGTTGCTCCCGTTCCTGGTCGTTTCGGGCGGAGGCGACATTTGATTCAAGATGCTCATCCATGATTTCTCCCCGGATAATTGTGGTGCAGCTTGTGGTCGCTCGTCAGCTTGGGTCACTCTTGAAGGCTGTTCTGCTTACGGGCGTGCCCGCGGAGCGCATTCGCCAGAAAGAGCGGACAGCGGTCATGATCGTCTGTGGAGCACAGCGTCGCCTTCCGATGCACGTCTATCATGAATGTCATCACAGAAGCGGAACAGTAGCTCGATCCTTTTATCCAGTGGGGACACATCAGGTGATGCGGCAGAGAGACCTGCAGGACGGGATTCGACAATGTTGGTAATGTGTGCATGTACACGTCTCCTAATTAATATATTGTATTGTTCACCACAACAATACCCGGGGATTGTTACAGAAACATTACAAATCAATGAATTATTTTTATCATTTGATAATATCGCCTGATCGGCGCAGCCGGAGATCAGCCGTTCGTAAGTGACCTCCCCCCAGAAAAGGAAGCAGCACACCGGCGTCCCGTGCCCGCTTGGCACTCCACGATTTTACCCGCCCCGGTTTTTGCTGGAGCAGGTTTTTTATTCGGTGCAGGGCAGCCTTCAAAAAATCGGGGGAGTGTATGCTGACAACGGACGACGGCGCGAAGCGGATAGGGACGAGGTCAGGCGTCTGATGCACGGGGAGACCTCGCAGTCCAGGAAGGGGAATGACCATGCGGTCTTGTACGATGCTGCTGCGTGGTGCGAGGGATCTTTACACCGCGCCCGGGGCAGCCAGTGACTCGGCAAGGGCCTTGTTCACAATCCTGCCCTGCCAGGTATTGAGCGCAGTCCCGATCACCTGGTCCGACTGGATCGCCTGTTCGATACCTTCGGAGGCGATAGTTTTCAGGTAGGGCAGCGTCGCGTTGGTGAGTGCAAGCGTCGAGGTGCGGGGGTATGCGCCGGGCATGTTTGCGACACAGTAATGGATGATGCCGTTGACTTCGTACACCGGATCGTCGTGCGTGGTCGGCCGGGAGGTTTCCACGCATCCGCCCTGGTCCACCGCTACATCCACGATCACTGATCCCTTTTTCATGGTACCCAGCATGGCGCGCGTGATGAGCACGGGGGTTCTGCCTCCGGGCACGAGCACCGCGCCGATCACGACGTCGGCATCCCTGATTTCGTCGGCCACGGTCTGCTTCGTGACCGGCAGCGTCCGTACCCTGCCCATGAACAGCTCGTCGATCTTCTGAAGCCGCTCCGTTCCCTTGTTCATCACCACGGTCTCCATGCCGAGGCCCGAGGCCACGCGCGCGGCATTCGTGCCCACGACGCCCGCGCCGAGTATCACGATCCGTGCGGGCTTCACGCCGCTTGCGCCCGTAGCGAGGATGCCGGAGCCGCCTTTGAATTTCTGGAGGTAGTACACGGCCATGAGCGGCGCCATCCTGCCCGCAATCTCGCTCATGGGAGCGAGCAGGGGGAGGCTGTTGTCCGTGCTGAGGGTTTCGTATGCCAGGCCGGTGATCTTTTTTTGGAGCAGCATGTCAACGAGCGGCCGGTTCGCGGCGAGGTGGAGATACGTGAACAGGACTTGTCCCTGCCTGAACATTTCGTATTCCGGCGGGAGCGGCTCCTTGACTTTGACGATGAGGTCCGAGGCGGCAAAGAGCTCATTTTTTGCAGCCAGCCGCGCACCTGCTTTCCGGTAGTCCTCGTCGGGGAACCCGCTGCCGGCGCCCGCGCCGTATTCCACGAGCACCTCCTGGCCTTCGTGCGCGAGGTCCTGGACCCCGAACGGCGTGATGCCCACGCGGAACTCCTCCGTTTTGATCTCTTTCAGTACGCCGATGACCATCAGTACTCCCTCCTTGTATTACTCTAGCAGGCTTTGTCCTGATTTTCAACGCACGGCGAACTCAGGCAATTGTTCAGAGTCGTATTGACTCAGCGCGCAGTTTTCGGTACTATGAGGCCTCGAAAAACTATCATTTCCGGGAGGGAACAATGGCAGAAGAGAAAAAAGAACCATGGCTCAATTATCTTGCGCTTACCACGGTTATTTTCGCGGTCTGCGCAACACTTTCGACGCTGAAAGGAGGGGGCTACAGCACGCGCTCGGTCATGTCGCAGGCACAGGCATCTGACCAGTGGTCCTATTACCAGGCAAAGAGCATTAAGAGCTACGTGTACGAGCTGCAGCGGGAAAAATTCGAAATGGATCTGAAGGCCATGAAAGGCGGCGCAGCGAAGGCGCTGGCCGATGAATACCGGAAAAAGATCGACGGCTATACGGAGAAAGTCAAGCGCTACGAGGATGAGAAGGCCGACATCATGAAGAGTGCAAAGTCGCTCGAGACGGTGCGCGACGAATCGCAGAAGCATTCGGCCGCCTTCGGCCTTGCGGCCATGTTCCTTCAGATTGCGATTCTGCTGTCATCCATTGCCGCTTTGATGAAAAAGAAGCTTTTCTGGTTCATCGGCATGGCCGCGGGGTGCTTCGGGCTGGTCTATTTCAGCAACGGTTTTTTGCTGTTCATGAAGTAACAGCAGCGGGCGGGAGAACACGAACATGACAGCCTCATTCCGCGGGAAAGGGGGCCCGTTCCTGAGGAACATATGCCTGTATCTGCTCCTGGCCGGGCCGCCCGTGTCGTTTTGTCTCATGGGCGCGGCGTGGCTGCACGCCTTCGCGGGTATGATGGCGCTGGCCGCGTTCGTCGTGCCGCCGGTCGCATATGTTATAGCGCGGTCGGACGGGTTCTCGTTCGATGACGGACAGCAGGCATTCGTGAGGACGTTCGGCAGGGAAATTCCCTATGCGTCAGTGCAGCGGATCGATCTTCGTGAGACGTCGGGCCTGCTCCGGGTGACGCTCAAACGCCGGGGGTGGAGAAGCGTTTCACTTGTTTCAACGCTTTCCCTGAACGACAAGCCCGCGCTCGTAGCGGAGCTGACGATGCGTCTGCCCGCGGTTGAGCTGCGCGAACGCCGCAATGATGACTGGAAAGCGCTCGGACTGATCGTGGCGGCCGTGTGTTTATTGACGACAGCCTGCCACCTGTACCTTGTTGCGACGCATCCTGCTCTCGGAGCACGGCCCGAGATGCGGGACTGGACTGCTGAGCTGCCTGGGGGAGGGGAGCATCAGCAGGAATTCAGGACAGGCGCCTTTGTTGCTGTTCCCCCCGCGCAGTTTCACTTTCTCGGCAGGGAAGGCGACGTGCTGTTTTTCGAGGATCATGACCGGACCGAGCTCAGGTTCGCCGCAACGCTGAAGGCTCCGCTGTGTGAAATCAAATGGAACCTTCTGCGTCTCATGACCGGCATGCGGAATTTTGAATCGGTGCTGGAAACATCCTGCAGAGCGCGCTTCGGCATTATTCCGCTTCTGGTCAAGGATCTGGCGCTGAGCGGCATGGAGCATATTCGCATATTTCAGGTGGCCGGTCCGGGCTCCCGGGCTGTTGTTC
>DATHDE010000153.1:0-6224 GCA_035490495.1 Nitrospirota bacterium | reverse complement strand
CACCTGAACGGGTACAAGATCGCCAATCCCACGGTCCTCGCGAGAATCAGCCGCGAAGAGCTGGAGAGCCTTTTTGTCGGTTACGGGTACAGGCCGTTCTTTGTCGAGGGTTCGGAGCCCGGGCGCATGCATCAGATGATGGCGGAAACGCTCGACACCGTGATCGCAGAGATCCGGGCAATACAGCGGGAGGCCAGAAGCAGCGGGACCGCGGATCGTCCCCGATGGCCGATGATTGTCCTGCGCACGCCCAAGGGCTGGACAGGGCCGAAAGAAGTGGACGGCAAGAAGACCGAGGGGTTCTGGCGGTCGCATCAGGTTCCGTTCGCCGAAATGGACACGAACCCGCAGCATGTGAAGCTTCTGGAAGCCTGGATGAAGAGTTATAAACCGGAGGAACTCTTCGACAAAGCGGGGAGATTGATACCGGAGCTGGCGGAATTGGCCCCGACAGGAGACCGCCGCATGGGCGCCAATCCCCATGCGAACGGAGGCCTGCTTCTGAAAGAGCTGAAAATGCCCGACTTCCGGGACTATGCCGTTGATGTGCAGTCACCCGGCGCAGTCCAGGCCGAGGCGACAAGGATCATGGGAGCTTTTTTGCGGGACATCATGAAGCTCAACAAGGAGAACGGGAATTTTCGGGTCATGGGGCCTGATGAAACTGCTTCGAACCGGCTTGACGCCCTCTACGCAGCTACCTCGAAGGAGTGGATGGCGGTGACCCTGCCGGAAGATGAAAACCTTTCCCCTGACGGCCGCGTCATGGAGATCCTGAGCGAGCACACGTGCCAGGGATGGCTCGAAGGCTATCTCTTGACCGGGCGGCACGGGCTTTTCTCCTGCTATGAGGCCTTCATCCATATTGTCGACTCGATGTTCAATCAGCATGCGAAGTGGCTTAAGGTGACAAGCAAGGAAATACCCTGGCGCCGGCCCATTGCCTCTCTCAATTATCTTCTGACATCCCATGTCTGGCGCCAGGACCACAACGGGTTTTCCCACCAGGACCCAGGTTTCATAGACCACGTTGTGAACAAGAAAGCCGACATTGTCCGTGTTTATTTTCCACCGGATGCGAACACTCTTCTCTCCGTGGCCGACCACTGCCTGCGAAGCAGGAATTACATAAACGTGATCGTTGCGGGCAAGCAGCCCCAGCCTCAGTGGCTCGACATGGAATCGGCGGTCAGGCATTGCTCTTCGGGTATCGGTATCTGGGAGTGGGCGAGTAATGACCGGGGAGTTGATCCCGATGTTGTTATGGCATGCTGCGGCGACGTGCCGACGCTGGAGACCCTGGCGGCTGTTGAGCTGCTCCACGAGTACGCACCCGAGCTCAGAATACGGGTAATCAACGTGGTCGACCTCATGACGCTTCAGCCCCAGGAGGAACACCCCCACGGTCTTTCCAGCCGGGAATTCGATACGCTCTTCACAACGGACAAACCCATTATTTTCGCCTATCACGGGTATCCCTGGCTGATCCACCGGTTGACCTACCGGAGAACAAACCATAAGAACCTTCATGTCCGAGGGTACAAGGAAGAGGGGACAACGACAACCCCCTTCGATATGGTGGTCCGGAACGACCTCGATCGCTTTCATCTCGCGGCGGATGTGGTCGACCGGGTGCCGAAGCTCGCTTCTATCGCCGCCTATGCCAAGCAGTTTGTGCGCGACAAGCTCATCGAGCACCGGGAGTATATCATCAAGTACGGCCAGGACATGCCGGAGATTAGAGAATGGACGTGGAAAAGCTTGTCCAGACCGACCGCAGACAAACGGTAAATGCATCACGGGAACTGATCGCGGCAGCAGACCTCAATCACTATTCGGCGCGGGTGCGATAGCCGCGGCGGAGACCTCACATGGATTCAGATGGGAAGAGCACATCGGCGTACAAGAAAATATTGCTGGATGAGACGCTCGAATCCTTAAAGACAACGGAAAACGGCCTTTCTGAGACTGAAGCCGCGAACCGTCTTGCTCTCTTCGGGTACAACGAAATCGCCGAAAAAAAAACGAACCCCCTGCTTGAATTTCTCCTGCGCTACTGGGGTCCGATGCCGTGGCTGCTCGAACTTGCGATGGGGCTTTCATTTCTTCTCCATCATGCCCTTGAGGGGGGCATTATCTTCGTACTGCTTTCGGTAAATGCCGTCATGGGACAGCTCCATTCGCGTGGTTCTCAAAGAGCGGTCGATCTCCTCAAAAAAAAGCTGTCCGTGAGGGCGAAGGTCGTGCGGGACGGCAAATGGGTCACGCAAGAGTCAAGAAATCTCGTGCCAGGAGATATTATCGCCGTCGGTCTCGGCGATATTATACCGGCCGATGCCAAAGCTCTGAGCGGCGAGATTTCCGTTGATGCGTCAGCCCTGACCGGGGAATCTCTTCCCGTGGAGATACATCAATCGGACATTATATATTCAAGCGCCGTTGTGCGGAGAGGTAACGCCAGATGCGTCGTTGTCAATACCGGCGAACGCACCTACTTCGGAAAGACGGCGGAACTGGTCAACATAGCCAGGCCTCAGTCCCATCAAGAGGCCGTGATGATGGCTATCGTCAAATACATGATGTACTTTGGAATAAGCGCGCTGATCCTGGTGTTAGGGTATGGTTTGCTCAGCAGTCTGCACGAGCACCTCGTAACCGTACTGACCCTGGCCGTGATCTTTCTCATGGGTGCTGTTCCCGTGGCCCTGCCGGCTGTGCTTACCATTGTCCAGGCCGTGGGGGCAATGGAGCTTGCCGGAAGAGCGATACTGGTGACAAGGCTCGATTCGATTGAGGATGCTGCATCAATAGATGTTCTCTGTTTTGATAAAACAGGGACTATCACGCAGAACAAGTTGACAGTGACCGGTGTTGTCTCATTCTCCGGATACGGGAAACAGGATGTTACCGTCGCGGCTGTGTTGGCGTCTCAACAGGAAGGAATGGACCTCATCGATAATGCGGTTCTTGACTATGCCAAAACAGCAGGTACAGAACTTACGCCCTACCGACAGCTGTCGTTCAAACCGTTTGATCCGTCGATCAAGAGAACGGAGGCGGTCGTTGAATATCGAGGCAGCGTATTCAAAGCTGTAAAAGGGGCAGCCCAGATAGTCATTCCCTTATGCGGTGCAATGGACCAAAAGAAAAAAGAGTTGATTCACGAAACGATCAACGATTTTTCGCGGGAGGGGTATCGTACCCTCGCAGTCGCACGATCACGAAATGATAGGTTGGATACCTTGGAATTCGCGGGATTGTTGTCACTGGCGGACCCGCCCAGGCCGGAATCCAGAAGCATGATAGCGGGGGCGCGAAAACTGGGAATTAAACCGATCATGCTTACCGGCGACAGCATCGCTATAGCAAAAGAAATAGCCGCACAGGTAGGAATCGGTAACAAAATTGTCCGGATGACGGATATCGAGGGTCTGAGCGAACAGGATCAGATTAAGATCGTGGGTGAATCCGACGGATTCGCCGAGATTTATCCCGAGGACAAGTATCGGATCGTGAAGCTCCTGCAGTCGCGGGGTCATATGGTCGGAATGACCGGAGACGGGGTGAACGATGCACCTGCGCTCAAGCAGGCAGAAATGGGAATCGCGGTGAATAATGCAACCGATGTTGCAAAAGCGTCAGCAAGTGTGGTTTTGACCGAGCCGGGAGTGGGCGTCATCATCAATGCGGTGACGATAAGCAGGCAGACCTATCAACGGATGCTCACTTGGGTTCTTAATAAAGTCACGAAGGTCATTGAATTCGTCGGCTTGATCACCCTGAGTTTCTTCTGGCTTCACGATATCGTGCTCTCGCTGCTGGGGATGGCGCTGCTCGTGTTCGCGAACGATTTCGTTACTATGTCAGTGGCGACCGACAGGGTGACTTCGACCCCGAATCCGAATGTCTGGAACGTTAGGAAAATAACGCTGGCGTCGCTGATTCCGGGTATGCTTTTGGTTGTTGAAGGCCTGCTCGTGATCTTGATGGGGAAAAACTATTTTCACCTTGAATGGGAGAAACTGCGAGCTCTGGTCATGTTGAACCTTATATTCAACAGCCAGTTCAGGGTATTGATCGTGCGGGAGAGGCGGCATTTCTGGTCTTCCTTGCCGGGGCGAGAATTGGTGCTTCTGAGCTTGGCGACCATTATCGGGTTCGCACTCCTGGCCGTTTACGGGATCCTCGTACCGGCCCTTTCTCCTCATCAGGTCTTTGCGGTGCTTGGGTTTTCGATCGTTTTCACCCTGGGCATAGACTTCCCCAAATACTATTTATTTAAAAAGTTCGCCTTATGAATACGATCCGCCGAAGCGGGGCAGGGACGTGTCTTCCTTGAACAACATATGCCCGGGCGCCATGACAAGCTGTTATTAGAAATGATGATTCACCGCCCAAGATCCAGAATTGACATTTTTTCATGCATTCCCCATCTAGGATATTGCATGGGTTGTTTTTATCTGGCTTAAACTGTACACGCGCTGCTTTAGAGGCGACTTTCTGATTCAAAAAAACCATCGCCTTGCTGAAGGATAGTGTGAGTTATTCTCTTGTTAGTGGCTTGTCAATTGGAGGAGATACAATTCTGATGAAGATCTGATACCGGGAATATACTCCTTGGTAACTTTGCGCGGGGAAACTACTTCCTCGTTTCCCGGAACGTAAAGCCCGGCTTGTCATGGTGCGGTGTTTGTCTGAATGCCAGATACTAAATAAAGGCGGATCTTCCCGCGCCGAGGCACAGAGGCGCTGAGATTGTCGAAGGCTTTTTAGGCGCATCACCGATCCGCTTTACGCTGCGCCCCCGCGTCTCTGCGGGAGACAACTTACAGTTTGATCACATTCGGTTCCCTTAAGAAACAAGCACGCTGATGCGGACGAGGTCGCTTCCTGCAAAATCATTTCTGAGGAGTGAAGCGGCATCCGTAGGTTTGGAGTCGAGCAGAATCTTCTTCGATGACCCGGCCACTTCCTGATTCTCCGTAAGAAACGTCCGCAGTACCGACGCTTTCACCAGCACGCCTTTTTGAAGCAGCATCGGCCCCATTTCATCCATGATGAGATTGAAGAGCTTCACGTGCACAAGGGAGGTGCCGCCTGTTCCCGCGGTCGTTTCCTGGTAGGTGATTGTGTTGCGAAAGGAGGCCAGGAGGCCGCCCTGGCGGAGCGTTGCGCCCACAAGACCCGGAAGTGCTGAAGATAACGCCAGGCGCGAGCCATCGCGGACATGGGCCTTGTCGTAGTCGTCCACCGGCTTCCCGTCAAGGAAGAGTGACTGAATGCGGTTTCGTATGTACTCAGGATCAAGGCCCAGCACACGGGTCAGGAACTCCCGTACGCTTGTACCGGCTGCGACATCGGGCAGATAAAATCCGTCCTGGAGCAAGCGGACCAGTGCGGCTGCCGACTCTTTGTCCGTTTCGAGCTGAAGAAGGGGAGGGTTGCTTATGTTGGTATCAGGAGGCATGACCCATTGTAGCACTCAAAGCAGGAGATGGTCAAGGCCGGATACAGTGCCGTTTTATGCTATGCTGTCGGTGACTTTTCCTGTTTTTTTCTTTCCTACCCCGACGATCCTTTGCACAAAAGCCGAGTTGAGCGATTGAGCCGCAAGGTACGCTTTTATTGGCTGGGTTTTTTCCAGGACTCTCAGGATCCGGCCGAGCGCGCGGTGGCTGAGCTTGTCGGGATCATCGAAAATCAGGTCCGCCAGTTTGCCCCGTTCTATGGCCATCATGATCCGCTGGTCGAAAACCGTTTCCGGTACCACGACCCGCTGCGGCCGCGACTTCATGGATGCCGCCCCGTTCTTGCAATACGTGGCGCAGACGCCGCATCCCAGACAGGCCTGCTCGCTGCGCTCCGCCCATTTGACTGCCTTGGTTCCGGCCTTCTTCTGTCTCATGGTGATCGCTTCAACAGGGCATGCCTTGGCGCATTTGCCGCAGCCCTTGCATTTGGACTGGTCGATCTCCATGATGTAGTTTGACGTCATGATTCCCGGCCGCCTGATATTGTACGTCTTGATGCCTTTCATGACGTGGCAGCAGCAGCCGCAGCAATTGCAAATGAACGATACCTTGTTTTTGACGTTATCCGCAGTCTGAGCGAGACCGGCCTCTTTGCTTTTTACCAGGATGGCCGTTGCTTCGTCCTTCGTGATCGCCCGGGCGATGCCGTTTCTGATCAGGCTTTTCGCCGCACCATTGAAGGTGAGGCATACT
>DATHDE010000152.1:0-8818 GCA_035490495.1 Nitrospirota bacterium | reverse complement strand
GACGCGTGCATCACGTTGAATGCCGCATTCGGGTACAGGCCGACGGCGAACACGAGCACGACCAGCGGCAGCGCAGCAACAACCTCGCGCAGGTTCATGTCCGTGAGATGCTCGTTGTGCGGGTTCGTGATTTTGCCAAAGGCGACGCGCTGGTACAGCCAGAGCATGTACCCTGCGCCGAGTATGATGCCGAGCGACGCGATGACCGCGTAGGGCTTGTAGTGCAGGAACGCGCCGAGCAGGATCGTGAACTCGCCGATGAATCCGTTCGTGCCCGGAAGCCCGATCGACGACAGCGTGATGATCAGCAGGAACGTTGCATACACCGGCACGCGCGCCGCAATGCCGCCGTAGTCCGAGATCAGCCTCGTGTGCGTCCGCTCGTAGATCACCCCCACGGCAAGGAACAGGGCGCCCGTGGACACGCCGTGGTTCAGCATCTGAAGAATGCCGCCTTCCAGCCCCTGGCTGTTCAGGGCGAACAGTCCCAGTGTCACGAACCCCATGTGGCTCACGCTCGAATAGGCGATGAGCTTCTTGAAATCCGTCTGTGCGAACGCCATGTACGCGCCGTAGATGATCGCGATGACGGAAAGCACCATGATCGCCGGCGTCCAGGCGATAGCGGCGTCCGGAAAGAACGGCAGGGAGAAACGCAGGAACCCATATGCCCCCATCTTGATGAGGATTCCGGCCAGGATGATGCTGCCTGCGGTCGGCGCTTCCACGTGTGCGTCAGGCAGCCACGTATGCACCGGGAACATGGGCACCTTGACGGCGAAGGCGGCGAAGAAGGCTGCAAAAGCCCACATCTGGAACTCACGGCCGAATTTAAAATTCATGAGTGCGAGCACATCGAAGGTTTGGCCGCCGGCAAAATACACCGCGATGATCGCGACGAGCATGAGCACGCTTCCCACGAGCGTGTACAGGAAGAACTTGACCGCTGCATACAGCCGGTTCGGCCCGCCCCAGACCCCGATGAGGAGATACATGGGTATAAGCATGGCTTCCCAGAATATATAGAAGAGGAAAAGATCGAGGGACACGAACACGCCGATGATCGCAGCTTCAAGGAACAGCATGGAGAGCATGAACTCCCGCACCCGGTCCTGGATCGCGGTCCAGGAGACCATGATCGAGATCGTGGTGAGAAGCGCGGTGAGGCCCACGAAGAGAATGCTGATCCCGTCCACGCCCAGGCGGTAGTTGATATTCCATGCAGCAATCCAGGCCGCGCTCTCGCCAAACTGCATATTCGGCGTCGAAGGATCAAAATTGGCCAGGAGCGGAACACAGAGAGCAAGCTCCACGACCGAGAAGAGTACCGCGATCCACCGAGCGAGCTGGCTGTTTCTGATGAGCAGAAGCAGCGCCGCCCCGGCTGCGGGCAGGAAGATCAGCAGGCTCAGCAAAGGATAGCCAAGCGTGTTCATTTTCAATTCGAGCATGGATTACTCCTCTATGAAACGGGTTCAGAGTTCAGTGTTCACCGTTCAGAGTAAGGGCTCAACTTTGAACTCTGAACTTTGAACTGAGAACTTAATTCAGTATATAGTACAATCCTACCAGCACCACCAGTCCCAGCCCCATGGTAAAGGCGTACTGCTGCAGGAACCCGGACTGTATCTTTTTGCCGCTTTCGCTGGTCTTGCCGATGGCACCCGCAAACCAGTTGATGAATCCGTCAATGATCTTCACGTCGCCGATGGTGTACAGGAATTTCGCGGTATTGTGCACGAGCCCGTTCACGAAGATCGCATTGTACAGTTCATCGACCTTATATTTATTCAGGAGCAGCGTGTACGTTCCCTTGAACTTTTCAGCCCAATAGTCGGGCAATGATGTCTTCTTCACGTAGAAGGAATACGCCATGCGGATGCCTGCCAGGGCGACAGCCACCGAGAACACCATGAGGCCGATCTCGAACCAGCGGCTCTCGGCAGCACCGTGTTCGGCATGCGGAAACAGCGGCGCCAGATAATCGCCGAACAGATTCGCATGAGGAATGAGAGCACCCGGCGTCCCGATCCAGCCGATGAAAAATGAGAATACCGCCAGAATGATCAGCGGGATGGTCATCACTTTCGGCGATTCATGCACATGATGCTCCACCTCGTGGTCCACGCGCGACGTGCCGTAGAAAGTCAGATAAATCAGACGGAACGAATAGAAAGCGGTCATGAAAGCGCCTGCGACGCCCAGAACCCAGAGAAATCTTCCGATCGTGGAAGCATTGTAGGAGCTCCAGAGGATCTCGTCCTTGCTGAAAAAGCCCGCAAAGGGGAAGATGCCCGCGAGCGCCAGGGAGCCGATGATGAAGACGAGGTGCGTGATCTTGATCTTCGACTTGAGCGCGCCCATCTTGCGCATGTCCTGCTCTCCCGAAAGAGCATGGATCACGCTGCCCGAGGCGAGGAAGAGGAGCCCCTTGAAGAATGCGTGGGTGGTGAGATGGAAGATGCCGGCGGAGAATGCGCCCACCCCGAGGCCCAGGAACATGTACCCCAGCTGGCTGATCGTGGAATACGCGATCACGCGCTTGATATCATTCTGCACCAGGCCGATGGTTGCAGCGAAAACGGCCGTGAGCCCGCCCACGATTGCCACGGTGTTCATGGCCGTTTCGGACAGCGAAAAGAGCGGCGCGCACCGTGCGACCATGAAAACACCCGCCGTGACCATGGTTGCCGCGTGAATCAGGGCGCTCACCGGAGTGGGGCCTTCCATGGCATCCGGCAGCCAGACATACAGAGGAAGCTGGGCCGACTTGCCGGTTGCACCGAGGAACAGCAGAAGCGATATGAGCGTGATGATTTCGATCTCGCCGCCGAAAAGATGATAGGTCCCCGCTGAAACGGAGGTGCCCGCAGCAGAAAAGACCTCGGTGAAATCGAGCGTGCCGAAAGTGAGGAAGATGAGCAGCACCGCGAGCACGAACCCGAAGTCGCCCACGCGGTTCACGACGAACGCCTTGACGCCCGCATCGGCAGCGGACTTCTTTTCATACCAGAATCCGATCAGAAGATACGAGCAGAGTCCGACGCCTTCCCAGCCCACGAACATGACGAGGAAATTGTTCGCCATGACCAGCACGAGCATGAAGAATGTAAAGAGCGCAAGATACGCGAAGAACCGGGGATAGCCCTTGTCGCCGTGCATGTACCCCACGGAATAGACATGGATGAGCGTGCTCAGCGTCGTGACCACGAGCAGCATGACGGAAGTAAGCTGGTCGATCTGGAATCCCACGTTGACCCAGAATGTGCCAATCGATATCCACGAGTACAGGTTCATGTTGATCTTTGCGCCGCCCACCACGTCCGCAAAGGCAAGCACCGACAGGACAAACGCGCCGAAGACCCCCGCAATGGGGAAATACGCCGCCTTCTCCTTCAGGTATTTGCCGAACAATCCTGCGATCAGGAACCCCAGGAACGGCAACAGCGGTATGAATGCGTATCTCATCATATACACTCCGTAACGAGCTTAGAGAATTCTTTGCGTTCATGAAGTTGATCGAGCAGAAGGCAGGACGTCTTCCCCTCTCCCGGCTCAACAAACGCGCTCTCCCCTACACTCTTTTTACCCTTTCATAATATTGAACTCGTCCACATACAGGGTCCCGCGGTTGCGTGCTATCAGGATGATGACCGCGAGCGCGACGGCGGCTTCGGCTGCGGCCACGGTGATCACGAAAATCGTGAAAATCTGGCCGGTGAGCGATTGGAGATAGTGCGAAAACGCTACAAGGTTGATGTTTGCAGCGTTCAGCATGAGCTCGATGGACATCAGGATAATGAAGATATTCCGCCGCGACAGGACGCCCACCACGCCCACCGTAAAGAGCGCCGCGCTCAGCATGATATACCAGGACAAGGGAACCATAGGAACCTCCAACGCTGTGACCCGGGGCAGGGGGCGGTTTGTCCGAACCCGTGCTGCCTGCTGCTCGACCCTTCCCCTATTCTTTCGTACTTTTTTTCGCCAGCATCACCGCTCCCACCAGGCCCACGAGCAGGATGATTGATGCGATTTCAAACGGAACAAGGTATTTCTGATACAGCAGCATGCCCAGGTCCTTGGCACCGATGCCGGCGGGCTGCTGCATGGTCTGGCCTGCTGCCTGCGGAAAGGAGCCCCGCGCAACCAGGAGGATCACCTCCAGGGCGATCAGGAGCCCGAAACCCGCCATCCACGGCCAATACCGGTTCGCCCGCGGGGCCGTGCTCTCCCGGTCCACGTTCAGGAGCATGACAACGAAGAGGTACAGGATCAGGATGGCGCCTGCATACACGATGAGCTGCACGGCGGCGAGAAACTCGGCATTCAGCATCACGAACAGGCCGGCAATATGGAAAAAGAGTATCAGCATGAACATGACGCTGTGCACCGGATTCCTGCGCGTAATCGTGATAATCGCCGTCGCGAGGATAACAACGGCAAAATAGAAGAAAATGATCTGGCTCCCCATATTATTTGATTACCACCTTCCCGCCGAGATACCGGTCGCCAATCCGTATGAGACGGTCCTTGGCATAAAATGCGTCCTTGCGGTCGTAACACGCAAGCTCGTACTCCGGCGTCATGATGATTGCGGACACGGGGCATGCGTCTATGCAGAATCCGCAGAACACGCAGCGAAGCAGGTCGAGCTCATAGGCATCCACGAGTTTCTCATGGTCCGGGCCTTCGGACGTTACGACCGTTATTGCCTTGGCCGGACACACGGCTTCGCACAGACCGCATCCGATGCACCGCTCCTTCGTACCTGAATCGTCGCGCCGCATGGCATGAAGCCCCCTTGATCCGGCAAACGGCTTGCGTTTCACCGTCGGATACTGCCGCGTCACGGCCGGTTTAAACATCGTCTTCAGGGTGAGGGCCATGCCTTGAGCTATTTCAACCAGGAAGACCGTTTTCAGTAACTGCTTTACTTTATTCATCGTCGTAAACTCCTCACTTCAAAACTTCCTGCTCCATACCGATTACAGCCATCCTTTCTGCTTCATCACGGCTGCTACGAGCAGGGTCCCGAGCGATACGGGCAGGAGGATCTTCCATGAAATAGCCATGAGTTGATCATAACGGTAGCGCGGCAGCGTGGCGCGCAGCCACATGTAAAAGAACAGGAAGAAGTACAGTTTTGCAAAGAGCCAGAGCATCGGCGGTATTGCAGCGAGCAGATGGTTGACGGATGCAATGATGCCGATGTGGCCGAGTGTCTGCGGCAGTATCTGCACGGGCAGCCATCCGCCCAGGAACATGATCGAGACCAGAAGCGAAACAACCATCATGTTCAGGTATTCCGCCATATAGAAAATGCCGAATCGAATGCCGCTGTACTCGGTGAAATACCCGGCCACGAGTTCGCTCTCAGCTTCCGGCAGGTCGAAGGGCACGCGGTTCGTCTCCGCGATTCCCGCCATGAGGTAGAGGTAGAAGGCGACGGGCCCGACCGGCAGAGCCGTGATGAACCACCGTCGCGTCTGCGCATTCACGATATCCGACAGGTTGAGCGATCCGGCCATGAGCACGACCGTAAGGATTGCGAAGGCCATGGGGATTTCATAGCTGATCATCTGCGCCGCCGAGCGGAAACCGCCCATGAGAGCGTATTTGTTGTTTGACGCCCAGCCCGCCATGATCACGCCGTAAGTACCAATTCCCGCGAACGCGATGATGAAGAGAAGCCCCACATTCAGGTTCGCGACCCACAGCGGTACGGGCTGTTTCAGAACGCCATAGAAGGTCGTCATGGGCCCAAACGGGACGACAACCATCGATCCGAAGGCCATCACCAGCAGAATGAGCGGTGCAAAGTAGAACACCCACTTATCCGCCTTCGCGGGGATGATGTCCTCCTTCATCAGGAACTTCACCGCATCCGCGACCGGCTGCGCGAGTCCGTGCCAGCCCGTGCGCATGGGGCCCAACCTGCCCTGCATATGCGCGAGCACCTTGCGCTCCATGTACTGCAGGTACATGGCATTGACCAGGATGAACAACAGCAGCACCAGCGCTGGTACGCCGACGATGACAAGGGAGTGCATGATCTGGTTTGTGACGGACATGTTCCGCTCCTACGCTTCTATCTTATAATGACGTATCGTTCCGATTTCGTGGGACCGCGTGATGGTCATCCCCGAGGAGAAGAGCAGGCGGTCCGCCGTGATCACTTCCTGCTGCATGATCGTTTCCGATGCGAGCGACAGATCCTCTGCCGAACCCGCAAGCGGAGACTTTTCTGCGGCCCAGTACGCACCCGTGGCGAGGTCCTTGTACAGCGGTACGGAAGACCGGATTTCCTTCAGGATGTCCAGGGCGCTGCTGTAGTTCATGGTGCCGCCCATTCTCTTCGCAAGGTCCTGGAGGATCTCCCAGTCCGGTCGGGATTCTCCGAACTGCGCTTCGGCCCGGTTCAGTTGCTGGAGCCTGCGCTCGAGGTTCGTAAACGTTCCGGACTTCTCGGCCGAACTCGCCGCGGGCAGCACGACATGAGCGAGCTTCGCGGTCTCGGTCAGGAAGATGTCCTGGACCACAAGGAACTCGAGCCGTGCCAGGTCCTGTTTGAGATTTTGATCGCTTCCGGCGGGATCGTCGCCCATGATATAGAGCGAGGCGATTTTTCCGCCCTTGATTGCGCCGAGCATTTCCGCGGCGTTCATGCCCGGTTTGGCAGCGTTCACATACCCGGGCAGATACGCGGGGTGCATGCCCATGTCAAGGGCGCCCTGGAAATTGCTCCGCCGGATAACCGGGTAGAACGTTACTCCCTGAAGCTTCGACGCGAGTTCCTTTATCCGGACGAACTCGCTGTGAGAGATCTGCGCGGGAACAATCACGGCGACGCTCTTCGCCGCCTTCAACAGGCTGACCGCCTTACCCGCTGCATCGTCCGAGGGGCTGGAAAATGCGGACAGGAGCTGATCAAGCGCCTTGTCCCTGGTCGTTGGCAGCACAAGCGTCGCGATCTTATTGAACTTGTTGAATTCGTTGTTCACCAGGATGAGCTTGCGATCCTTTTTATTCACTGCACGCACGATCTCGATGCCCGTGAGGGGGTTTATCTCGCCGACGTTCTTGGCCAGAGCCAGGATCACCTCGTGCTCTCGTATGCGGCTGAGTTCGCCGGCAAAGAAAGCCGTATCCAGCCCCTTGGGGACCTTGATCCGCGCCAGCATGTCAATGTTGTCCGTTCCCACGATTTCGCGCAGGAATTTCTGGAATACATAATTGTCTTCGTTCGTCGTGCGCACCGAACCCAAGCCGCCGATGCTTCCTGCGCCCGATTTGCCCTTGATGACGTTCAGGTTAGTCGCCACCACGGCAAGCGCTTCCTCCCAGGTGCAGTCCACCAGTTCACCGCCCACACGCATCTTGGGCGTGGTGAGCCGGTCCGCGTGGTGCATGGCGTCCCACCCGAAGCGTCCCTTGGTGCAGAGATAGTTGCCCTTGCCCGGGCCTACGCGCATGATCTTGCCGTCGCGCGTCTCATAGGCAAGGTTGCACCCGCACCCGCAGTAGTTGCAGACGGAGGGAGTCGATTCGAGGTTCCAGGAACGGGCCTTGTACTTGAACTGCCGCGTGGTCAGCGCCCCGACAGGGCAGATTTCAACACACTCGCCGCAGAACTCGCAGTCGAGCGGCCGGTCGAAGTCCGTGCTGATGCGCGCTTTTGTGCCGCGCCTCGTGAATGCCCACTCGCCGACTGCGTTCTGTTCGTCGCAGATGCGGACGCATTTGCCGCAAAGGATGCAGCGGCTGATGTTGCGCTCGATGACCGCGCTCTCGTAATCGGGCGGAAGATACCCCTTCTCCGCATCGAACCTGCTTTTGCCGAGGCCGTACTCGTGCACGAGGTCCTGAAGCGAGCATTCGCCCGCCTTGTCGCAGACGGGGCAGTCGAGCGGATGCTTGATCAGGAGCAGTTCAAGAACCATCTTCCGCGCTTCGAAGAGTGCGGGCGTGGATGTTTTGACCACCATGTTGTCCGTTGCAGGCGTCGTGCACGACGGTGTGAACTTTCGCGGTGTGCCTTCCACTTCCACGAGGCAGATCCTGCAGGCGCCAAAGGGATGCAGTTTGTTGTCGTGGCACAGGGTCGGGACCCGGGACCCGGCAGCATTCGCTGCGTCCAGGATTGTGGCCCCCATGGGCACTTCGACTTTTTTGCCGTCAACCGTTACCGTAATCTTTTGCATGGATTTCTACCTTTACTTAAAGCATTGGTAACCACAGATGAACAAAGATAAGAATAAATGCACTGTTTCATCTCTCTTCATCGGTGGACCATCAGTTTCAACTCACTCGCGTTCTGAAAGGACTGGAAACATGCCTGCATTCCGCGCCCTGCGATACAGCACTCATTAATCAATCGACCAGAACCTGCACGCCTTGATGCAGGACTTGCATTTTGTACATTTCTCCGGATCAATGTAGGCAACCTGGCCTTTTTCCCACTTGAGCGCTCCTGCGGGGCAGGCTTTGAAGCACTGGCCGCACTTCTTGCACTTGTCCTGGTTCACCACGAACTTGACGAGCGGCGTACAGACCCTGGCCGGGCAGACATGGTCCTTGATGTGCGCCTCGTACTCATCGCGGAAATACTTGATCGTCGTAAGCACGGGGTTCGGCGATGTCTGGCCCAGGCCGCAGAGTGACGTGTCCTTGATCTGCTGGGACAGATCGAGAAGAAGTTCGATATCCCCCTCGCGTCCCTCTCCGTTCGTAATGCGCTGGAGGATCGTCAGCAGCGTTTTATTGCCGATCCTGCAGGGCACGCACTTGCCGCACGACTCGTCCTCGGTGAATTCAA
>DATHDE010000151.1:0-6409 GCA_035490495.1 Nitrospirota bacterium | reverse complement strand
GTGGCCGCCTGAATTCCCTTCTTCGTTCCGTCGAAAAAGAAATCTGCAAGCCCCTTGTGCGTGAAGGTCTTTATCATCTATTTTTAGTGTAACCCTTACAGTTACATGTGTCAAGCTATTTCTGTTCGGGGTTGTCAGCAGAGAATAACTTTTACTCGGACAGGATGTTGTCTAATACTAGATGAAACATGGAATGTTAAGAAGATTTGCACAGACAACAGTTCCAGGATGCAGTTGAGATTGTTATGAGGCGCTGAATCTCCAGGAGTTCAGGACGAACTTGTCTGAAGGCTTCAATCTCTATTTTTCAATTAGACTTGAGGGGAAGGTCACGACCGCTTCCTCGACCCTGCGATCGATGCTCGGTACCGGGGAAGTGCGGGGAAAGGTGGCTTCGCGCGGCAGAAAGAAAGCTTGCGGCAGATTCCAGGTTTTCAGGCTTCACAAATTCATAGACGCTGAGGGAGATCTGGTCGAACGGTTTTATGTCTTTGTCCGTGAAGGTGAAGCTGAGCGTTTTCCAGGATTGAAATTCCTTAACCGCTTGGCGTATCTGTTTCTGGACAACGCTCTCAAGTATCTCGAACGTGACTTTGCCTGTTTTATGCAACAAGCTGCCGAGAGGCACGTAGGAATTTCTTTTCTGGTGTTTCAGGGTATCCAGCAACTCCGTCTCACTGATGAGTCCCTCCTCGACCCATTGATCGCCTATGGTCTGCGAATAGGGAGAGAACGCCTGGAGGATCTTCCCTTCGTGAAAAAGTATGGTGCCGATGTTGTTGCCGGACTCAATGACCAGTTCGCCCGTCCGCGCCTGCATTCCGAGAAGGAGGAGAATATCCGGCATTGACAAGCCTATCGTATAGTTTTTCATAGTCGTTATTAAAGCATAAATGCGTGCTGCTGTCAAAGGCAATCGGACGCGGTGATATGTCAAATGTTGCGGTGGACGGAGAGCCTCCGCCACGGATTCATTTCCACGGGCACGAGCACTCCCGATTGTTGCTATATTGCAGGCGACCGCCTGCTACGTGAGCGCCCCGACTCACGAGGAGCCCTGTCCCGCGGTGCATCCATAGCAATGGTCCGCGAACATGATTCGCCTCCGCGCCAGGGCAGCATAGTCGAACTCGCCGATGTGCTGGGGTGTCCCGGGGCTGGTGGACAGTCCTGCTATCTGGTTAAAATCGCAATCGTAGATCCTGCCGTCCCATCCCACGTTAATGAGATGCCTGCACATGATGCCGTCGAGCGTGGACGGGTTAAAAGCATCGGAGAGTTTCTGCGCATACTTTTCCAGGTTGTTTGTCCTGGCCAGGAACTCCCGGAATCTGCCGAGCGGCATGTTGGTGAACGTGTAAAGCCGGGTGAATGAGATCCCGAATTTTTCTGCAAGTTCCTTTTTGTATTCCATTTCCAGGGTACACTGGCTCGGCGCGAGAAACAGGCCCTGCGGGTTGTAAACAAGGCTGATCGCTAGACCCGATGCCTCCTTTCCGTACCCCAGGGCGTTCAGCATTTGCAACGCCTCGATGCTTTTTTTAAACGCCCCGCCGCCCCGCACGCGATCGACGTTGTCCTCCAGATAATAGGGGAGGGACGCGATCAGCTCCACTGCATGATCGCGATAAAACCGGGGGAGGTCCTCCATCCCCTTTTCAAAGAAGATCGTCAGGTTCGTTCGAGCGATGACGTGGCGGCCGGCCTCCGCCGCTTTCTCAACAAGCCACCTGAATGACGGGTTCAGTTCAGGAGCGCCGCCCGTGAGGTCAAGCACTGCAAAGGGGTTGTCCAGCAGCACCCGCATCACCTGTTCGGCTGTTTCCCGCTGCATGACCTCCTGCCGCGATAAGCCGGCGGAAACATGGCAGTGTTTGCAGGCCATGTTGCAGCGGTACCCCAGGTTGACCTGGAGTATCCTGCATTCCAGCGCCTTGAGCTGTTCGTGCCCGGATAGGATTCTTTCGTTAAATGTTTTTTTCATCTCTTCCTGAACCCCGCCGCTGGCTACAGGGAATTCCGGTCCACGGCATTATGCGCCTGCAGGGTATGGATCAATGATGCGCCGCCCCGGATGGCGGACGCGACATGAACGGCTTCAGTGATGTGCTCCAGGCTCATCCCCTCTTCGAGGCAGGACTTGGTATACGCATCGATGCAGTAGGGGCACTGGATGACATGCGCGACACCAACGCCGATGAGCACCTTCTCACGTTTTGTCAGTTTCCCCGGTTCGAGCGCCGCCGTGTACCAGTCTATGAACTTTTTAAAAAGTTCAGGATTGTGTTTTCCAACATCGCCGAACTTGTCCAGGTCCTCTGCTTTGTAATACTCCGTCATGGGTGCTCTCCTTTTGCCGTCTTTCTGTCTGATCGTACCTTTCGCAGGGGAAACTGCAGGGCTCGCAAGGCTCCCCTCACTGACGATGATCATCGGGCTCAGCTCTGCGGCCTTCACCTGAAATCATACGTCCCGGAAATTGTAAGCCCGGGGAGAGGCGCTGTCAAGTATACAGATGTGATGCTGAAACAGTTCACGAAACATAGTGGAGCCCCCTCCGGCAGGAGCCGGAGGCTCCCTTTAATAACGCGACCTCCCGCGGCCTACAGCGCGAACCCCCGGCAGGAGCCAGGGGATTGCACGTCGCGGGATTCAGGTCGTTGGATGTCAAACATCGCTGCAATAAAACAGCGACGATCACGGAAGGAGGCGAAAGACTGCGGTCAGACAAGAACAGCGCAGAGCAGGTCAGAACTGCCGCCTTAGTTCATTACTATAAATCTACCAAGCAATTGGCCGTCTTGACAGTGAGTAAAATCGGGCATACAATTCTTTATTGCATCCGCAGCTCTTCATCTTTGACACGTGCCATGCCGGGGGCGTGGACAGCATCGTGAGCGGTCTATACGATGCGCGCATGTCCGTATTTGCGAAGGAGGCTGACAGAAATAACGATAATGCTGTCAGCCTCGTGGAACTGGGCGATTACGCCAGGCAGGCCACCGCGGATATTTCGAAAAAGAACGGCCATGCCCAGACCCCGCTTATGATAAACTTCGGCAAGGACTAACCTGCCTGCCGGCTGCGGCAGGAAGGGGGGAGCCTCATGATGCAATACGCCTTAGGGACACGTCGACTGATAACGCTCGCCCTGCTGCTCCTGATGCTCGCGTCTTGCGCTTCCACCAGGACAAAACCTTCTATCCATCTCCAGAGCGCGGACATCACCATGGAGTTGAGCCAGCCTGCCCTGGGGATCACCGATATGGCCATATCCAGGGATGGATCGCTGCTGCTCACCAGCGACACCGGCGGGATGGGCGCCGCCAAGGTGAGCCGGGACGATTCCGGAGCAGGGACCATCAGGCTGTGGGACCTGCTGCGCGGAGAACAGCTCCAGGGGATCGTAATCCCCGATATCCAGGAGATCTTTTCCGTCAGTGTCTCGCCGGACAACAAGTACGCCCTCGCAGCCGGCACGAACACGTCGGACAACGGTTCCGGCCTGACCCTGTGGGAGATCGCCACCGGAAAGCAGGTTTCTCCTGCGCCGGATATCGAAGGCGACGTTACGAGTGCATCCTTCTCACCTGACGGAAGGTATATCCTTGCGGCGATTGGCGGGAGCGACTGGGGAAGATTCGGATTGGGCTCTGCTGCGACGGATCCCGCTCTGTCTCTTTACGACGCTTCGACGGGAAAAGAGGTCCGGCGGTTCCGTACCACCTATCCCTCCCGTTCACTCATCTCGGCCGGTTCCCGGAAGTACCTTATGGCGGTGTTCTCTCCGGACGGCAGACAGATTTTGTCCGGAGGATACGACGGCATCGTACGGTTGTGGGACGTGCAGACCGGGAAAGAACTGCGGACCTTCAAAGGACACAGCACCCGATTTGACGACCGGTTCGGCATCACCGGCATCGCGTTCTCGTCCGACGGGAAATACGCCCTTTCGTCCGCTGAACATGACAGCTCAGCCAGGCTGTGGAATGTGGAAACGGGGTCCGAAGTGAGGACCTTTGCCGGGCTGGACGTATCGGGCATGGGATTCCTCGGCGCCTGGGGCGCGGCGTTTTCTCCTGACAACAAACGCGCGCTGATCACCGCGGTGCCGCTCGGCATCTGGGACGTTTCGTCGGGGAAGCAGACCGTATCGCTCCAGATGAGCCGGACAAGGAACGTCTATATCATCCAGAACACGAAGTCAATGTCAGCGGTCTATCATCCCAGGCATGATATGGTGCTGCTGCATGCGAATGACGGTTCGATACGGATCTTTGACGCCGCAACGGGAAAAGAGCGGGGCATGCTCGTTGGTTTTGATGACGGCGAGTGGATCATCCTGACCAGCGAGGGATATTACAATGCCTCGGCAAAAGGCGCCCGGTACCTGACCGTCAATCTGGGCGGCCAGGATTATACCGTCGATGTGTTCTACGACGTCTTTTACCGGCCCGACATCGTCATGGCCACCCTGCGGGGTGAGGATACCCAGGGCCTGGCCACGCTGACCATGAACAGCGCTGTGAAGAACCCTCCCCCGTTCGTGGAATTTACCTCAATGCCTGCAGGGTCGGCTGACCCGCAGGTGAAGGTGTGCTACCGGGTGAAGAGCAACGGCGGCGGGATCGGCGAGGTGAGGCTGTTTCAGAACGGGAAACTTGTGCGGTCCGACGGGTATTACCGCGAGATGGCAAAGTCCGCATCCGAAAAGCAGCAACTCCTTGCCATGACGAGCAGGGCCATCTACGACGACATGCGGAGCATCGCGGTGAAGGGTACGGCGGCAGCAGCGCCCATTGAGAGCAGCCAGAAGGGCGACCTGTACGAGGAGTGCGCCCAACTCGTCGCGATCCCCGGCGAGAATGAGGTGAGCGTCAGCGCCTTCAACCGTGACAATACGGTCCAGAGCCCGCTCAAGACCGCTGCGTTCACGTCGTCGCGAAAGGCCGATCCCGCCCATCTCTATATTCTCGCAATCGGCGTCGACCAGTACCGCGACAAGGCCGCAGGCCTCAAGTACGCTGTCAAGGACGCCCGCGATATCGGAGACCGGCTGCGGCAGCAGGCAGCGACGGTCTACGATCCGAAGAACATCCACGTCGTATCGCTGGTAAACGAGCAGGCGACGAAGGTCGCTATCCAGGGCAGGATCGACGAGCTTGCCCGGACGATCAGGGCAACTGACAGCTTCATCCTGTTCGTGGCCGGCCACGGCATCCTGCTCCAGAACCAGTACTACATGCTGACCGCGGACTTCGACGGCACCGCAGACAGCCGGAGCATGATCAGCTCGAACGAGCTGGTCGAGATGTCGAAGAAGATCAAATCGCTCTCGCAACTCTTCATCTTTGACACGTGCCACGCCGGGGGCGTGGACAGCATCGTGAGCGGTCTATACGATGCGCGCATGTCCGTACTGGCAAAGAAGATGGGGCTCCATATCTATGCGTCCGCCAGCTCGCTCCAGGAGGCGCAGGACGGGTATCAGGGAAACGGACTGTTCACCTACACCCTTCTCGACGGGCTCAATAACAAGAAGGGGGCTGACAGAAACAACGATAATACCGTCAGCCTCGTGGAACTGGGCGAATACGCGAAGCAGGCCACCACGGATATTTCGAAAAAGAACGGCCATGCCCAGACCCCGCTTATCATCAACTTCGGCAAAGACAGTCCGCTGTACCGCTTGAAATAGGAGGAAGAATACATGAAAAGGATGCTGTTCACCATGCTCGTCGGTTTTGCTCTCGCTTCATCCGTGCACGCTGCCCAATCTTCCATCACCGATGCCGTTGGAAGCGCCTGCATGGGAGACGACCGGTCGCGCAAGCAGACCGAGGACGCCGCGCTTGCGGACGCGAAGAAAAAGGCGGTCGAGTACGCGTCAACCTACCTGAAGAGCGAAACGAACGTAAAAAATTTCGTGGTCGAGAAGGACCTGGTGTCCGCCTACGCTCACGCCACCGTGAGGATCATTCAGGAGCTCGAAAGGTCGTGGTACAAGGACCAGGCATCGGGCGACTGCTGCAAAATCAAAATCAAGGCCGAGGTCATTCCCGACGAAAAGTCGATGTCAGGCCTCGCAACGAACGCTGCCGCATACGACGATCCGTCCGCACCCCTTTCCGTCAAGGTCTGGACCGACAAGAAGCAATACGGTTCCGGCGAGAAGATCAAGGTCTTTATCAAGGGAAACAAGCCCTTTTATGCGCGCGTCATGTACCGGGATGCTGGCAATGAGCTCATCCAAATCCTTCCCAATCCCTACCGGTCCGGCAATTATTTCAACGGCGGCGTGATCTACGAGCTGCCGTCCGGGGATGACAAATACGAACTTGAAGTAAGTCCGCCCTATGGCGAGGAAAACGTTGTTGTCTATGCAAGCACATCACAACTCGGGGAAATA
>DATHDE010000150.1:0-9973 GCA_035490495.1 Nitrospirota bacterium | reverse complement strand
TTACCTGGCCACGGTGCCTTGATGATCGTGGTGTAATTATCAACTGATGAGCTTTGCGTGAATCCCGCGACTTGCAATCCCCCGGCTTCTGCCGGGGGTTCGCGCCGTAGGCCGCGGGAGGTCGCGTTATTAAAGGGAGCCTCCGGCTCCTGCCGGAGGGGCTCCACGAGAATAGATACGCTCTCTTTTGCTTCACCGGAAAACCGTATCTTCTCTGCGCCTACTTTCCGGCGCGCTCCAGAGAGCGCTGCGTGAACAGATCATCCGGGAACTTGGTATGATACTGGACCTTGTCAAGCGTGAGCTCGGTCCGGTGGCCGGTTTTCCTGTTCTCCATTTCGCTGTGAAAGGGTGTCGGTATCTGGTCGATCATCCTGATGTCCCTGAACACGCCGGAGCGGTAGATGTCCTTGTCCTGGTAATAATCGATCTTGATCTGGACCCAGAGGTTTTTTGCCACCCAGGAAACATATTTCGTGTATTTCCGGTGTGTCTTCGGCGTTACTTCCACGACATAGCACGGCTTGCCATCCATATCTTCTTCTTTGAGGACACTGTACTTGTAATCGTCAAGGTTCGGGGGCCCGGTGAAATCGTCATAAGAAAGGTCCGATCCGAAGAACGAATCATCCTGGGAGCTCGTCGCAATGCGCCTGACGCGCTTGTATTCGGGGAAATAGGCCCACAGATCGCGGTCTGAAAAGGTATGCGCGTGAACGAGGAATCCGACGTTCTTGAGGTCAGGCGGCGACTGGAAAACAGCAAGCGCCTTGTAAGCCTCGGGGGCTGCATTCCTGCTGAACGAGGTGAGCGTGCGCGTCCGCTTCCCGCCTCCCTTGTCGAACAGGATCATGGTCATCTCGATCTTGTGATCCAGTGATTGTATGCTCACGTCGTGCACTTTTTCGAAGACCTCGCGGCCGGACATTGCAAAAGCAGAGGAAGGACAGTACAGCGTACAGAGTACAAAGTACACAGTAACGGCCAGAACAAAGGACGAAGCTTCATACAGGTTTCGATTCTGCAAAAAATCCGGAGCTTTGTACTCTGAACGTTGTACTCTGTACTTTTTATTCTTCATAGGGAAACGCCTCCGTTGCTCCGGTATTTGCCGCGCGCCTGGCTTGATGCCGGCCCGGGAAGGGCCTATGCCGTTCTGCGATCAGCGATCGCAATGTCCTCGGACAGCATGCCGTCCCTGAGAGTGATGATGCGCGAGCCGTAGGCCGCAGCTTTCGGATCGTGCGTCACCATCACGATTGTCTGGCCCTGTTCGTTCAGCGATTTCAGGAGAAGAAATATCTCCTCGCTCGTGCGGGAATCGAGGTTGCCTGTCGGCTCGTCCGCCAGCAGAACCGCCGGATTTGTCACGAGCGCGCGGGCGATCGCGACCCGCTGCATCTCGCCGCCCGAGAGCTGCTCAGGCCGGTGCTCGATGCGCTCAGCAAGGCCCATCTTGTTGAGCAGCTCGACCGCCTTCGGCTGAACCTGGGAAAAGGGTATGCCTTCAAGAAGCAGGGGGAGGCTGACGTTTTCGACTGCCGTGAGAATCGGAAGGAGGTTGAAGAACTGAAAGATGAAGCCGACGCGCCTGCGTCTGATGAGCGTCAGCTCGTCATCGGAAATGCCATGGAGCGGCCTGCTGTCGATGAATATCTCGCCTGAGGTGGGCTGGTCCAACCCTCCGATGAGATTCAGGAGCGTGCTTTTACCGGAACCCGAGGGCCCCATGATGGACAGGAACTCGCCTTTCCTGATGACGAGCGTTACATTGCGCAGCGCATGCACTTCCCTGCTGCCCTGCAGATATATTTTGCTGGCATTCCTCAGCTCGATCATGGATCTCTCCGGATTGAAGTTATCTATAGTAAATCAAGGGCACTGTCAAGGGAAATATCCCCCGTGGTGAAAGCGTCTTCCATAAAAAAGAGCTGTTCTGCTAGGGCTGTCATTGTTATCGCATAGCCTGCAGGGCGCTCAGAGAGAACAAGGTGAATGCCGTATGATCTTCTGCTTGAGCGTGAGCGTGATATTTGGTAGAATCTGATTGTGCATGCACGCTGATGAAGTTCAGTTGACCCGTATAATTGACCTGTGAATGATTTCAAAATAGTGTGTACGTTTTTTTACTGTCATCCCCGAATGCTACTATCGGCGATATGGTTCCCTGATAACAACATTTGAGGACAAGTTTAACACCAGATTCCCGATTAAGGCCACGGGAATGACGGCTTTTCTGTCTTTTCTCTTTTGAGACCATTCATAAATAGAAAGCAGCCGGTGCGCAAATCTCATTTTTTCAGCATCGTCACCTGAAGGGTTCAAAAATGAAATACCGTCATGCCGCAGTATCCGCCATCCTCGTCCTCCTGTTGTCTTTCACTGTGCAGACTCAGGCAACTGCAGAAACGTGCGAGGCAGCCGTGCATGGGCTAAACAGCCGCCTGTCGTCCCGGATTGATGAACAGGAGCTGGTTGGCGTGCTCCGCAGCCTGAACAGCTCGGACAACAAAAAACTTCCGTCCACGTTCGTGACCAAGAAGGAAGCGCGTTCCCGGGGATGGAAGCCCGGGAAGAATCTGTGGTCCGTGAAAACCCTCAGGGGATCGAGCATCGGGGGCGACCGGTTCTCAAACCGCGAAGGACAACTGCCCGACGGCGCGTGGCGCGAGGCCGACCTGGACTACCAAGGCGGCCACCGGGGCGGCAAACGGCTCATTTTTTCCCGTGAAGGAAGGCGGTTCGTGACCGTGGATCATTACCGGACATTCACGGAGGTCCCCTCATGCCGATGAAAAAATATATCCTGAACGGAAAGGCGATCCGTTCACTTGACGATTTTTATGACGAGCTGTCGAAGCAGCTTTCCCTGCCCGCTCATTTCGGCCGCAATCTCGACGCGCTGTGGGACGTGCTTTCCACGGATGTGGAAGGTCCGTTCGAGATCATCTGGAAACATGCCGGGGAGTCAAAAAAAACCATGTCCGGCGATTTCGAGCGCGTTCAAGGGGTTTTGCAGGACCTTAAAAAAGAGCGGGCTGATTTCATATTCCGCCTGGAGCCGTAGATCCGCAGCCTGAGCATCAGCGTATGCGCCGGAACATGCCGCGCGCGGGTTACTTCATTTCGCCAGATGTTTCCGTATTTGATCACCATGAAGCCGCACATATTCGCAGCTCGGTTCATGGCCGCATTTCCGGCACTTCAGATCGTAAGCCGAATTTATCGTCCGGCAGGCGGGACACGAATAGTGCCCGATCATCTCTGCATACCATTGCTCATACCCGGCCTCTTTGATGCGGGCATGTGATTTCCATAATTCGATCCGGTGCGGCGCCTTCGCCTGAAATTCCTTCAGATCAGGACATGGATATTCCCCGCATGCTCCGCAGAAGTCCACGCCCTTCTTCGCAGCGCATTTTGTCATGACGCACAGGGTTTCGCAGAAAAAGCACCGGTTCTCCGATCTGCAGCCGTCACACTTCAGCTCTTCAATCGTGCGGCCAAAACGCCTGGCCATCGCGGCGAGCCGCGCGGGATCCTCGCGATTCGCGATGAAAACGTGGCATGCAGGGCAGAACAAACCGCAGACCGCGGCGAGTCTTTTATCGGCAGTACCAGCCACTGTTTTTCACCTCCTTGAGCGTGAACAAGATATTCAGGAACCGGCGACCGCACATGCTACTCGTATGCGAGCGCCTCGGTGATGTTCGTCTTCGCGGCCCGCTGCGCGGGATAGACGCCCGCAATCCCCGCCAGCGTCGTCGACAACAGGAGCGCCCAGAAGATGGAAGTAACGTCGATGTGGTACTGCATGCTCGCGCCGTAGTCGCCGCGCAGGAACCCTTCCAGACTCATCCATCCGATGGCCATGCCGGCAAGGGTTCCGAGGGCGCCGCCGATGAGGCCGAGGAACATGGATTCGAGCACGACAACGCGAGACACCTGGCTCCGGAGCATGCCGATGGAGCGCAGGACGCCGATCTCGCGCGTACGCTCGAGCACGGAAGCGAGCAGGGTCACGACGATGCCGAGGCAGGCGATCACAAGCGTAATGATGTTGACGGCATTGTTCACGGCAAACCCCTGGTCAATGACCTTCTGTACTTCGTTCCGGAACTCGCGGGAGGGGAGAACGAATAATTTCCGGTCGTTTCCGAACCGCTTCGTGATCTCGGACCGCACGGCTTCGACGTCCGCGCCCCGCTTGATCCTGACGGAGAATGTATCCGCGAGCCGCTCCTTCCAGTATTTGCGGTACGTGTGGACATCCATGAGGATCGAGCCCGTGTCCGAGCTGTAGTCCACGTTGATGACCGCGACGGTGAAGACCACGGGGCCTTCCGGCGTGGTGAGCGTGAGCTTGTCGCCGGGCTTGAGGTTCTCCTGCGCAGCGAACGCTTCATTCACGTCGACCGCATCCTGGCCGGGCAGCATGCGCGCCATGTCCTCCCGGCTGCCGCGCGCGATCTTGAAGGGGCTGTACGCCATGCGCTTGGCGACATCGAGCGTCAGGAGCAGCACCTGTCTTCCCCGGTAATCGATAAATATTTTGCGGAAGGGGTCGGTCGACAGCACACCGGGCACCTGCTCGATGTCGCTGCCCATCTCAACGGGCATGGGGATGTTCTGCGAGCCCGTTGTCGCGAGGGGATGGCCCGAGGTGACGATCATGTCCGCCCTCACGTAGGAATCGACCCACTCCATGACCGAGGTCTTCGTGCTGTGAATGATGCCCGCAGAGCTGACGAAGACCGATATGCCGTAAAACACTGCTGCTGCAGCAACGGAATTCCGCGTGACGTTCTTGGCGAGGTTCAGCCCGGCCAGTCTTCCGCCCGCTCCCACATGCGGTGCGATTGCTGTGCGGAAGAAGGCGAGAAAGCCCTGCAGGACCGTGGGCATGGCAAGCGACAACCCCAGCAGAAGGCAGATCGATGCCGCGAACATGGTTGATGTGGCGTGAAGCCCGGGCCATGCCCCCGAATTCAGGAAGAGCGCCAGCAGGAGGACGGATACTCCCATAAGCGACGCGGAAACGACCCGCAATTTATTGCCGGACAGGAATCCCTTTTCGGAATAGGGGATTGACCGTATTGCGGATACGGGCGTGATGCGCGTGCTGGTGAGCGATGGCAAAAACGCGGCTGCGAGGCTGGCAAGGATGCCTGCAGCGAAGCCCCGCACGAGATCACCCCAGGAAACAGCGATTTCGGAGACCGTCGTCTTGACATACAGGTCCGACACGGTCTGTCCCACCGTGCCGAGCGCGGACCGGGCGAAAAGGATGCCGATGAGCAGTCCCAGGCCTGAGCCGACGAGGGACATGACGAAGGTCTCGCCCAGGAAAAGAGAGATGATGCCGCTCCGTGTAGCGCCGAGGGCGCGAAGGATGCCGATCTCCTTTCTGCGCTGCACCACGGAGATGGACACCGCATTGTAGATCAGGTACATGCCCACGAACACTGCGATGAAGCTTATGAGATTGATGTTTTTCTGGAACCGGGATACAAGGGATTCAATCTGTCTTGTCCTGCCCTCGGGTGTCACGACATTGTATCCGTCGGGGAGGGCTTTTCGGATGCGCGCCTGCACGGCATCGATATCTTCGTTTTTGAGCAGGCTTACGTCGATCCGGTCGATCCGGCCTTCTTTGCCGAAAGCCATCTGGGCCGCGAGGTAATCCATGATCGCGACGTTGCCGGAGGCCACCTTTGCCAGCCCCTCGGGATTCAGAAGCCCGCGCACGCGGAATGTTTTGATGCCGCGCACGGTCTGGACGTTGATCGTCTGGTCGAGCTTGATGCCTTCCCGATCCGCCATCTCCCGCGTGAGCAGGATCGAATCCGGCCGGGCAAGGAACAGGAGCGGGTCCGGGATGTCGGCGTTCTCCTGCGAGAGCTTGTACTCGCGGATGTTGCTGTCCTGGAGCACATCAACGCCCAGGATCATGATCGACTGCTCACGCGCGCCCACAAGAATGCCCTGCGTGTCGATCACGGGTACTGCGTACTCCACGCCCGGCACTTTCTGGACCGCATCAAGAAGGTTCTCGGGAAATCCCGACGCCGGCCCCGTGACCTGCAGGGAGGCGCGGCCGGTCACGCGGTTGATGGTGTCCTCAAAAGAGTGCAGCACGCTCTTGTTCACAATGCCTATGGAAATGATCGCAGCCACACCCAGGCAGATGCCGGTCACGGTCATCATCGTATGGACCTTTTGATAGCGGATGCGCCGCAGGCTGATATGTCTGAGCAGGTTCGGCAGGATCATGAGGACATTGTAGTCAAATGCTTCCTTCTTGTAAAGGGGTGGAGCGGGCTTCCGGGAAAAAGAGACGTTTGCAAAATGGATGAATTGTGTTATAAAAGAGTCTGATGAGTCTCGCGATTCCGGAGAGCCTCATCAGCCACGCTCATCGGAGAGGAGAACCGACCATGAAAGTCATTGCATTCAACGGCAGCGCCCGGAAGGAGGGCAACACCGCGATCCTTCTGAATCTGGTGCTGGACGAACTCAAGGTTGAAGGGATCGAGACGGAGATCTATTCCCTGGCGGGAAAGCAGCTGGCCGGCTGCATTGCCTGCTACAAATGCTTCGAGAAGAAGAACCAGCGCTGCGCCGTGGAAAAGGACCTCATGAACGAGATCGTCGGAAAGATGGTCGAAGCGGACGGCATCCTGCTGGGCTCGCCGACCTATTTTGCTGACGTTTCCGCCAACATGAAGGCGGTCATCGAGCGGTGCGGCATGGTCGGGCGTGCGAATCCCGATCTGTACAAGCGCAAGGTGGGCGCGGCCGTCGTTGCAGTCCGCCGGGCCGGCGCCATTCATGTGTTCAACTCGCTGAACTACTTCTTTACCGTGAGCGGCATGATCATTCCGGGATCGACCTATTGGAACCTCGCCATCGGCCGCAACCCCGGCGAGGTGAACAGCGACAACGAAGGCGTGCAGACCATGAAGAACCTCGGCAAGAACATGGCCTGGCTGCTCAAGAAGATCAACAGCTGATCCCCGTCTCGCCTGCATTTCTTGGCTGGTGCCGCACTCGATCGCGGCGGGAAACCGCCCGGTCGAGCTGCCGACAGCCCCGCTTCCTTCATCTTACAAACGGGTGTTCCTCTTTCTGATTGACACTTTCTGAAGGTATCTGGTATAGTACATAAATTGCTTATTTTGCAAGGAGTTTTATGATTCGTCCGACGCTGGAAGAATTCAGGGAAAAGGCGAAGAAGGGCAACCTTATCCCCGTGGTGCGCGAGATACTCGCTGACCGCGAAACACCGGTGTCGGCATTTCAGAAGATCGATGATCGGCGCCATTCCTTCCTGCTCGAAAGCATGGAAGGCGGCGAGAAGTGGGCGCGCTACTCCTTTCTCGGCAGCAAACCCTCGCTCATTGTCAGGACCTTCGGGCGGAAAGCCGAGCTGATCAGGAACAGCAAGGTCGAGAAATTCAACTTTACGCGCGACCCGCTCGAATCGATCAAGTCCGTCCTTGCGCAGTACAAACCCGTGCCGGACCCGACGCTGCCCCGCTTCTTCGGAGGAGCCGTGGGTTTCATGGGGTATGACGTCGTCCGCTTTTTCGAGCAGCTGCCCGGCAAGGAGAAGTCCGGACTGGATACACCGGACATCTTCTTCATGATCACGGACACCCTCGTCATCTTCGACAATGTGACGCACATGATCAAGGTGGTATCCAACGCCCATGTGAAAGGCCGGGGTGTGGAGGCCGCCTACCGCGATGCCGTGAAGAAGATCAATGCGCTGGTAAGAAAACTGAAAGCCGGCGCCAAGGGGCCGGCGGCACGGAGCAAGGGAAAACGAACAGCAGGGAACCATCTCCTCTCGTCCAACTTCACGCAGCCGCAGTACGAGCAGGCGGTGCTCAAGGCCAAGGAATATATCAAGGCCGGCGACATTTTTCAGGTTGTGCCGTCGCAGCGTTTCCAGACGGGAATCTCCGCGGAGCCCTTTGAAATCTACCGTGCGCTGCGGCTCATCAACCCGTCGCCGTATATGTATTTTCTCCGGTGCGGAGACACGACCGTCGTCGGAGCCTCGCCCGAGGTCATGGTCAGGCTCGAAGGCGGCAGGATCGATCTGAGGCCCATTGCGGGCACGCGCAGGCGCGGCGCAACGGAGGAGGAGGACAAGGCCCTTGCCGCGGAACTGCTCGCGGATCCCAAGGAGCGGGCCGAGCACATCATGCTCGTGGACCTGGGCAGGAACGATGTGGGCCGCGTGAGCGATGCGGGCAGCGTGAACGTGAGCGAACTGATGGTGATCGAGCGCTACTCGCATGTCATGCATATCGTGTCGAATGTACGCGGCACGCTCTCGGCGAAGAAAGACGCGTACGATGTTGTACGCGCCTGTTTCCCTGCCGGCACGGTCTCGGGAGCGCCCAAGATCCGTGCCATGGAGATCATCGACGAACTTGAACCCACGCGGCGCGGCCCCTATGCGGGCGCGGTGGGCTACTTCGGATTTTCCGGCAACATGGACACGTGCATCACGATCCGCACCCTCGTGATCAAGAATAAAACCGCCTACATCCAGGCCGGGGGCGGCGTGGTCGCCGACAGCGACCCTGCGTCAGAGTACCAGGAGACCGTGAACAAGGCCAGGGCCATGATGCGCGCGGTGGAGATGGCGGAAAAGGGGCTGGATTAAAAGATAGTACAGAGTACAAAGTACAGAGTACAAAGTGAGGTCAAAAACGAATGTGGCTTTGTACTGCGTACTCGGTATGTCGTACGTGTTCCGAGGCCTTTATATGTTATTGATGATCGACAATTACGATTCCTTCACCTATAACCTCGTCCAGTACCTGGGCGAGCTGGGGCAGGAGTTGAAGGTGTACCGGAACAATAAAATCACCATCGCGGAAATCGAAAAAATGCATCCCGACCGCATCGTGATCTCTCCGGGACCGTGCACGCCGAAAGAGGCGGGGATATCCATCGACGTGATCAAGCGCTTTACCGGCAAAATTCCCATCCTCGGCGTGTGCCTGGGGCACCAGTCCATCGGCGACGCCTTCGGCGGGGATGTGATCCGCGCGCCGTACCTCATGCACGGGAAGACTTCCCTCATCCATCACGACGGGAAAACGATTTTCGCCGGGCTCCCGAACCCCTTCGAGGCCACGCGCTACCACTCCCTTATCATCAAACGGGAGACCATGCCGTCGGTGCTCGAAATATCAGCCTGGACCGACGACGGCATCGTCATGGGCGTGCGGCACAAACAGCACAAGCTCGAAGGCGTGCAGTTTCATCCCGAATCGATCCTGACCAGCGCGGGGAAGGATTTGCTCAGGAACTTTTTGAATCTGTGATTTTTAACCGCGGATGAACACGGGTGCGGCTGCGCCGCACACGAACGGGGAATGCAAACCGTGTGAGGGAAGCAGCCGTGGTTGAATTTCCGAGGATCCGATGATCAAAGAAGCCATTGCCAAAGCCGTCTCGAAGGTGAATCTCACGGAAGCGGAAGCCGAGGCGGTGATGCGCGAGATCATGCAGGGCGAGGCAACGGACGCCCAGATTGCCGCCTACATTACGGCGCTCCGGATGAAAGGCGAGACCGTGGCAGAGATCACGGGATCGGCCCGCGTCATGCGCGAGAAGGCCGTTCCGATCAGGCTCGACGCAACGTACCAGGTCGACACCTGCGGCACGGGCGGCGACATGGCGCATACGTTCAATATTTCCACGACCGTGGCGTTCGTTGTCGCGGGCGCTGGCGTGACCGTGGCAAAGCACGGCAACCGCTCCGTCTCCAGCAAGAGCGGCAGCGCGGACGTGCTCCAGGCCCTCGGCATCAACATCGAGATCCCGTCGCACCGCGTCGAGGAGTGCATGAAGGAAACGGGCATTGCGTTCCTGTTCGCACCCCTGATGCACCAGGCCATGAAATTCGCAATCGGCCCCCGCAGGGAGATCGGCATCAGGACGATATTCA
>DATHDE010000149.1:0-49422 GCA_035490495.1 Nitrospirota bacterium | reverse complement strand
GCTGGCAGACCGGACAAAGCTGTTTCTGATTTCAACAATGCAGCAGCACTAAAGCCGTCCTGGTATGCCATCTACAATAACCGCGGACTGGCATATGACAGATTGAACCTCATTGATAAGGCATTATCTGATTACGATGTGGCGGTAGTGCTTAACCAGAATGATCCCAGCCCGTACCGAAACCGCGGATTTGTAAACATGAAGTTGAATCAGGCCGGCCGGGCCATGGCGGACTTTGAAAGAGGATGCCTACTGGGTGATGGTTTTTCATGCGCCATGTCGCAGACCCTGAGGACGGCAGTCCATTGAAACATTATAGCCGACCGCCCCGCCCCTCGTGCCGAGGAGATATGGATTGAAAGGATTTATTAATCGCACATTCGTGCTGGCAATGGTGATCGGTTTTATAACGCTTCTTGTTTACCTCCCGGCCCTCAGCAATTCGTTTGTCTGGGATGATGTGTATTATGTTACTGAGAATCCACCTATTCGATCGCTTGATAGTAATTTTTTTAAATGGGCTTTTTTCGATTTTCATGCGGCAAACTGGCACCCTCTGACCTGGATATCCCATGCGATTGACTTCGCCTTATGGGAATTGACCCCCCGCGGACATCATCTGACCAATATCATTCTCCACGCATTGTGCACAGTTCTCGTGTTTCTGGTGGCGGTAAAATTATTCTGTGTTTATGCACTGCGGATGAAGGAACATGGACAATCAGAAATAATCGACAGCAAATCAGCGCTCACTGTTGCGGGAATCACGGCGCTCCTATTCGGCCTTCATCCTTTGCATGTGGAATCCGCTGCCTGGGTTGCGGAACGGAAGGATCTTCTGTGCGCGGTATTCTATCTTCTGAGCGTATATTCCTATTTAGATTTAGCTGGGGCACGGGAAATCCAGAAAGGGCAGCGGGTTAAATTTTTTTTTCAGGCCGTGTATTTGCGGACATTTGTCTTTTTCGCCCTCGCCCTGCTGAGCAAGCCCATGGCAGTCACTCTGCCGCTTGTACTGCTTATCCTTGACTGGCATCCCGCGCGCAGGATTTATTCGACTAAGACATTCTGGTCTGCGTGTGCTGAAAAGCTGCCGTTTTTTATTCTAAGTGGTCTTTCCACCATAATTACGATGGAGGCTCAGAAAGCAGGTGGAGCTTTACAGACGAGTGAATTTGCGCCGCTGGCAATGCGTCTTCTTGTTGCTGCGAAGGCTGTCATTGCCTATGCAGTGAAAATGATTTGGCCTTTCAATTTGATACCCTTTTATCCCTATCCGAGAGCTATATCGGCGGTTTCCGCACTAGAATATGCGGCGGCAATCGCAGGAATCATCGGCATTACGCTATTGTGCATAGTGGCGGCAAAAAAAGTCTCCTCTCGATTTTTGCTGGCTGCCTGGGCGTACTATATTGTGACTCTCATCCCTGTCCTTGGCATCGTCCAGGTGGGCGAACAAGCGATGGCCGATCGATATACCTATCTTCCGAGTTTTGGTCCTTTCTTCATCATCGGTATGGTATCATGGCGGATTTCGGAAAGGGTATCTCGGAACTGGTCCCGGGCCGGGACCGGGCAAGCAGCCGCGGCAATTTGTGCACTGACGATATTCATATGTCTGGCCGTATTGACCATTCGTCAAATTGGCGTCTGGAAAGACAGCATCAGCCTGTGGAACTACGTCATAGAGAAGGAGCCGGAAAAAGTCCCTCTTGCTTATTACAACAGAGGAACAGTTTACGGGAGCGAAGGCCTGTATGACAAAGCAATCGAAGATTTAAATATGGCAATTGCCCTGAGACCGGATTACTATGAGGCATACAGCAATAGAGGGATTGTGTACACTAAAATAGGTTTGATGGACCGGGCGATGGAATCCTTAAATAGTGCTGTTTCATTATACCCTGAATCAGCTGAGGCTCGCACAAATCGCGGTCTCGTATTCTTTATGACGGGAAACAGAGAACGTGCGCTTGAAGATTATAATGCTGCCATCGCCGCAGACAAGAACTACGCTCTGGCATATTATAATCGTGGAAAGCTTTATGCTCATGCAGGAAGAAATAAGGATGCGGTATCAGATTTTCTGAAATCCTGCGAGTTGGGGTACGAGAACGGCTGTAAGTCCATTGGACAGCTGCTGGATGGACGCACTGCTGAGCATTAAGAGGGGACATGCTGCTGAATAGTAAAATAGTTGTTGTCCTGCCCGCGTACAATGCATCCAAAACGCTTGAGGCGACCTATGGAGAAATCCCGCAGGATATTGTTGATGAGATTATTCTTGTCGATGATGCCAGCAGGGACGATACAGCAGCGATAGCGAGGAAGCTTGGAATTCATACTATCATTCACCCTCAAAATCTTGGCTATGGTGGGAATCAAAAAACGTGCTACCAGGAAGCGCTGTCGAAAGGCGCAAATGTCGTTGTTATGCTGCATCCTGATTACCAGTATACTCCGCGCCTGATTACAGCCATGGCATCCATGATCGTTTCCGCACACTACGACGTCGTATTGGGATCACGTATTCTCGGCGGCGGAGCGTTGAAGGGCGGGATGCCGCTCTACAAATATATAGCAAACCGGTTTCTCACCTTTATCGAGAACCTTGCTCTCGGAATAAAGCTGTCTGAATACCACACAGGCTACCGGGCATTCAGCCGCGCTGTCTTAGAAGCGCTGCCGCTCGAGGTGAATTCGAATGACTTTGTGTTTGATAACGAAATTCTTGCCCAGGCAGCGTATTTTGGATTCAGAATCGGCGAGATAACGTGTCCGACCAAATACTTCAGCGATGCATCGTCTATCAATTTTCGCAGGAGCGTTAAATACGGCTTTGGCGTACTTGCAACCTCTATAAAATTTCTTCTCCAAAAAATCGGCGTAGTGGACCTGCCGCTTTTTAGAAAAAAAATAGCTCAATGACCTGTTCGACTTCCTCTTTGGACGCATTCTTTATGCGCGCCAGTGCATATAGGTTTCTATGAAAAAAACGTGGACCAAATATTACACTCTTGCGGCATCAATTGCCGTACTTACGGTTCTGGTCTATCTCCCCGCCGTGGAGAATGGATTTGTCTACGATGATTATTATTACGTTGTGGATAATGATAAAATTCGTTCTATTAACACATCTTTTATACATTGGGCATTCTTCGAGTTTTCATCAAGCAACTGGCACCCGTTAACATGGATGTCACATGCCGTAGATTATACTCTCTGGACACTGAATCCGATAGGTCATCACCTCACGAGCATTTTTCTTCATGGCTTGAATTCCTTTCTCGTTGTCATTTTAGGGATGAAGTTACTTGAATCGGCCCGGGATTCCATCAGGATAAAAGGAAAGCACGATTTCCTGAATGCGCAAACAATAGGGATTGCTGGTGCAGTATCCGGAATTTTCTTCGGTCTTCATCCGCTGCATGTGGAATCCGTTGCTTGGGTTGCTGAACGCAAGGACGTATTGTGTGCACTTTTCTATTTACTGAGTGTTTTGCAGTATGAACGCTACGTGAAAGCAGTTAAGAATACAATCGAGCCGCCAGAGGCTCTGTCGGCAATTCTTCATAGACGGCTGCTGGCCGCACTGGGCTTCTTTTTTTTGGCATTACTAAGCAAGCCCATGGCCGTAACCCTACCGCTGGTCCTCATCATACTGGACTGGTATCCCTTCGCAAGAATTGATTCGCGCAAAACATTATTATCAGCTCTTATCGAGAAACTGCCTTTTTTTGTATTGAGTCTTGCATCCAGTCTGGTAACGCTTCTCGCGCAGAGTGCGGGGATGTCGGTTAAATCAATAGAGTCTGCGCCCCTGACGATACGATTGCTGGTGATCGCGAAAGCGTACTTTTCATATCTGGCGAAAATGATTGTGCCGATACATTTACTCCCCATGTATCCGTATCCACAAAGCGCTACAATGCTCTCAGCCGAGTATTTTCTCCCGATTATCTTTACCATTGGAGTGACTGCTGCCTGTATAGCCGTCGTGAGGCGCCAGAAAGTCTGGCTCGCAACATGGGGATATTATCTTTTGACTCTGATCCCTGTTATCGGCATTGTGCAAGTGGGAGAACAAGCTATGGCGGACAGATACTCTTATCTGCCCAGTCTGGGGCCATTTTTAGTCGCGGGCCTTGTCGTGGCGTGGATATCGAATAAAGCATGGGTATCAGCAGGTCCATATCAAGCAAAGAATATAGTACCTATTGTTATAGCATGTGTGATGGCTACTGTGCTGTCGTTTCTAACAGTAAAGCAAACAAGACTATGGAACAACGATATCGACTTGTGGTCCTCTGTCATAGAGCGAGGGCAGCCGAGCTTTGTATCGTATTTTAACCGCGGTGCGGCATATCTGAGCACAGGCCGTCCTGAGCGGGCAATTGCGGATTTTGACAATGCGATTGCTCTTAGGCATAATTGGTGGTTGGTTTATGATCACCGGGGTCTTGCATACGCAGAAATGAGCCGGTTCGACATGGCATTGGCGGACTATAACAAAGCAATAATGCTGAACAATAAAGTACCGAGGCCTTATAGAAGCAGAGGTTTTGTATATTTGAAGGCAGGTCGGATGGAACTTGCAGTGGAGGATTTTCGGAAAGCGTGCGAGCTCGGTGATGTATATGCTTGCGGCTTTGTTCAAATTCAATGATTTGTAAATGATGATACAGAATACAGGTCTGCACACTATGAAAGTCATTTGTAGCGCAGGTCATTCTCACGTGTGTATTAATCCCGCATCGTGAAATATTTCGTTTACCTGGGTTAATCCAATGAGGCATTAACGCACTTAAAGTTGTTGTAGGTTTATTTGGGTTGCTCTGAAGTTTGCCGCGGGTATGTTCATTTTTCACTGACTCGTCTCCCTGTATGAAAAAGAAGTCAATAATTTCTTTTTCTTTTTTTGTTTTGTGTTGCATTGTGTTGCAGTTCTCGTTAACTAGTTGAAATAAAAAAATGAAAAATACTTCGTCAATGATGGGGAAACCAAAAAAAAAGTTCAATAAATTACTTGGAACGATTCCATCAGGTTTTCAATGAGTTTTTCCATAAAACCGCTGCTTGACAAGATCGTTTTTTTCGTGTAGCGTGCTTAGTAATCCTAAAAAAGTAGTCGTAATCGAACATTAAGTTGCTTTTCTAAGTATGGTGGGACATTTTTATAATAAATTCAACATGTTGTGTTGAGCTCTTTGCCCCCCGGCTTAATGTCCTGTAAATCTGCAGCCTTTCGCATATCTATGCGTACTTTTAGGATCATAAAAAAAAATTAGTCAGGGTTCTTACTTGAATACGACATCAATTATCAACCGGTTATCCGGAGGCAGTGTGACCGATACAATCTCAGGAGAACGCCTGCAGGACATCATGATGTCCGGTATCTGGCAGGACTATTTTGTTTTCCTATCCGAAAGTCTCGGTTTCTCCCTGAGCATGTATTCGCAAGACGGGGCTGAGATTCTTGCTGCGCCCGCATCGGCCTCACTCTGCGGTTCGATCAAAGCCTCTTCTCCGGATGCAGCGTCACAGTGCGAAACTCAGTGTCGGACTTTTGTGAAGGAAGCACTCACCTCGGGCAAGCCGGCAGTCTTTAAATGTTTTTCTCGGATAACCTGTTTTTCACTTCCAATATTTTCACAAGACTGGAAAGCAGTCATACTCGGCAGGGGTGCGTTCAGCTCCTATGATGATTTCCGCGCGCACATGGAACTGATGAGTTCACACGGCTCTGATTTCACCGTGAAAAGCCCGCTTGTATTTACGAGCGATGATCAGGCATGGAAAGCCTGCCGTCTTGTGGCTGATATAGTCAATAAGCTCCTGAATAATGTGCAGGAGACCGAGATACTTCGCAGAAAAGTAGAAAGCTACAAGAATGTTTTCTCGCTCTGGAGCACCTCCGTCCAGGAGTCGCCGGAAACTCGGTACCAGGACATGCTTTATAATCTATCCACCCTGCTGGGGATCGAGCGCATTTCTGTTCTCGCGGGAAACAAGGATCAGCACGATTATGCCAGTCTTTACGGTCTGTCCCGGAACGGTGCACAGATGCAGCCGTTTACACTCCCGGGGGACGGCGTGGTTATTAAGGAACTCCGCAGCGGAAAGCCTTTTGTGCATGAACGGGGTCCTGCGGGTGAAAAGTTGTTTTACTATTTCCCCATCCTGATCAACGGGGTACTGGACGGCGTTCTGGGCATTAACGACCGGGTGCTTACGGAAAGCGATATTCAGATCATTTCTGGATTCTGCAAGCAAACCGCGTTGTTCATCGAAAATTACCGTCTGCATCAGGATCTGATGAGTAAATTCAACCGGGTCGTGACGATTTCTGAGTTAACCAAGGTTCTTGCACCTATCCAGAATTCCGAAAAGCTTCTCCAGACCATACTTGAACAGTCCGCATCCCTGCTCGCGGCCGAGCAGGGCTCTTTAATGTTGCTGGACCAAGAAACGGATGCGCTTTTGCTGGAAGCGAAAAAAGGTGTCATCAACGGGCTGGATCAGAAAATACGTATTAACCGCGGGGAGGGGATTGCCGGCAAAGTGGCCGAACTGGGCGAGCCGATTCTCGTTGAAAATGTGGAAAATGACCCACGGACCATGCAGAAAAACAGGGGGCACTACAAAACAAGGTCCTTTGTCAGCGTACCGCTTAAAATCGACGACCGAATTATCGGTGTTCTGAACCTGGCGGATAAGACGACGGGTGAAGTTTTCAATGAAGACGACTTGAAGCTGATCCAGTCTTTCGCCACTCATGCTGCCATTGTCGTTGAGCGTAACATGTTCTTCAATAAAACGGAAGAACTGAAGAAACTCACGATCACCGACTCGCTGACCGGCCTTTTAAACCGGCGCTATCTTTACGAACGCCTGAAAGATGAACTCGGGCGGGCACAGCGACATGGCCATCACTTCAGTCTGCTCATGCTGGATCTGGACGGGTTCAAGTACTGCAACGACACCCTTGGACATCTGTTCGGAGACAAGATACTGAAAAACATTGCCGATACACTGATCAACACCGTGCGCTCCATGGACGTTGTCGCCCGCTTCGGAGGCGACGAGTTCATGGTGATCCTGCCGGAAACTGATGAGCCGCTCGCGATCGATATTGCCGAACGCGTGCGTACCTCCCTGGCTGTACATGTGGCACGCGCCCGGAGCGACGAAGGACCGGGTCCGCACATCCTGACGACAAGCATCGGGATTGTCTGCTATCCCCGCCACGGGGAATCACTGGAAGCGCTGCTTGAGAACGTGGATAAGGCACTCTACCGCGCGAAAAACAAGGGTAAAAACCGGACCGAGGTATATTCCTGATATGTCGTTCAGTTCTCTCAGGGAAAAAGATTTTCTCGACCGCCAGGCTGAATTAAACGGACTGTTCAAGCGCGTACTTCAGGCTGATGCCGGTGCCGCGCAGAGCATTGTATTGTCCGGACCGCGGGGCGTGGGAAAAACGGAGCTGCTGAAACAGCTTTTCGGCCTCCTCTATTGGACACAGGAGCGTGTCGCCCCCTTTTTTTATACCGTCAATCCTGCGCTCATATCAGCTGCAGCCTTCTCCAGGGATTATCTTATCGCATTTCTCTGTCAACGGCTCGCTTTCCAGAAAAAAGAGCAGGCGCTGCTTGATCACAGCGGCATGACGCTCGAGGGTCTTCGCTTGGTGGCCGAAGACCACGATGCTGCTTGGGTCAAGGAGCTCATTGATCGTTATATTCAAAGTTCGGCAACGCCCGTGGACGCGCTCCGCGTCGCTCTTGCCGCTCCCCGGCGGTCTGCTCTCGCAACGGGCATGGCAGTAGCTGTCCTCGTCGATAATTTCCATTGGCTGAATGCACTTCGTCTTGAGGGCGTTCCTGACCATAATGCGGTATCTTTTTTTTCCGAACCGCTGACCTTCGGGAAAACGCCCTATGTGATCGCGGGGAACACGACGGAACTTCTGGAAATGCCCGCCACCAGCGGTCTCGAGCGGATGCAAGTACGGCCCCTGGGGCCAGCGGGCACGCAATCACGTGTTCAGACCCTCCTTTCATCGATGGATGCCGGTGGGAGCGTACCCCATCTTCTCCTGCGCCGGCTTGGCGGTAATCCGCTGTATCTGGGGCGTGTGATCGCGCGCTCTTGCGGTCTTGCGAACCCCGATGAGAAGGATTTCTGGAATGCGTATATCCAGGAAGTTATGGATGGCGGGTTGTTTCTTTTCTGGTCCGCTGCACTGAAATCGGCGTTTCCCGACCTCCGGCTCCGGAGAACAGCGCTGGCGATACTGTACAAAATTTATCATGCTGCCGAACCGCTCAGCTCCGCACAAATTGCCTCGTCGTTTTCTCTGGCCGAGGTACTTGCAGACGACATTGCACATACGCTCTATCTTGCGGAATTCATCCGGGGCGAATTCGGCGTCTTCAGGGCAACTGATGATCTCGTTTTGCGCGATATCGTCGATTGTCTGTATCTGAAGGAGATTCTCGCCAAGTCCCCGCGCGATCTGGAGCAAGAATTGCGCGCGACACTGCTTCCCCAGAAGGAGCAGTCAGTGCGTTTCGATTTGACGCTGCCGATGACGCGTGAAGCCGAACTGGTCGCCGCACAGTGTCTTGAGCAGATTGGGAAGAATCTGCATCTCAATCCGGATGCTGTCGGACAGATGCAGATCGCAATGATAGAAGCATGTATCAATGCCATGGAACACAGCCGCGGCGCCGAGCGTAAAGTATATGTCTGCATCGTCGCCGACAAGTCTCAAGTGGAAGTGTCAGTCGAAAGCACGGGACGCGAGTTTATTCTCCAGGAGACTGGCGAGCCGTACGGTGAGCGGGACAGCAGCCATCCCGCAAACCGGGGATGGGGTTTGAAGCTCATAAAACGTTTTGCCGATCAAGTCAAATTCGAGAAAACAGCTGCCGGCACGAAAATCGTTCTGCTCAAGTTGATCGGATCGCCGGCGGATCTCCAAAGGGAGGACGCGCCGAACCGTGACTAATTTTTCTTTGTCGTCGAAAGCATCGGAAGATGTCACCGTGATGCTGCCGAAAGGCTACATAAATGATATTGGCGCTGAATGCATCGAGCACACCAGCGAAGAGCTGCTCGGGAACGGCCGGAAGAAGATTATTGTGAATTTTTCGGACGTGCAGTATATTAACACCATCGGCATTTCGATTTTTACCGGCATGGTGCAGAAAACGCTGGAACATCAAAGTATGCTCTGCTTTACCAATATGAAAAAAGTACATCGGGACATGTTCGAACTCGTGGGGCTGATAAAGCACGTACGGGTTTTCAAGGACGAAAAGGATGCGTTGCGCTTTTTAAACGGAAGAATATGATAGGATCGCACGAAGAGGTGAAATGCCGAAAAAAACACTCCCCATGAAACGGATGATGTTTAGCATCGCCTCGCTTGTGGATCTCGGCCAGGAGGCGACGTCGACAAAGGAACTGGCCGAGAAAATGAAGGCGGCCCTGTATGTAATTGCCGGGACTTTTTCCGTGACAACCGCCGCACTGTTTGCCTTCAACCGGCAGCGCAAAAACCTCTTCCTGCTTGCGTCCAAAGGGCGCCGCGATGGTTCCTTGCAGGCAGTGTCGCGGCTCGATGCGTTGTCTACTCATCTGAAATCCTTCAAGATAAACGAACCGCATTCATATCGGGACCTGCAGCAAAACGCATTTTTTAAGGCAAACCGCACAACGCTTATGAATCTTCAGATGAGAATATTTCTTCCTCTTTTTGCAAAGGGAGATTTTGTCGGCGCGCTGATCCTCGGCAGCAAGCTGGGCAACACGAAATTCCGTCAGGCGGACAAAGCACTGCTCCGGGTCATAGCCCACCAAATGGCGATAACACTCCACAACAATCAGCTGTTCCTAGATCTGTCCAAGAAGGCAGAGGAGAACAAGCGGCTCTATCATAATATGCAGCACATTTATCAGGATACAATCCAGGCGTTTGCTGCCGCTATCGATGCCAAGGATGGATATACCAAGGACCATTCCTACCGCGTTGCCAGTTATGCCGTTGCGATTGCCAAGGAGCTTGGATGGAGCAAGCGGGATCAAGAGGGCATCTATGTTGCCGGACTGCTGCATGATATCGGAAAGATCATCATTGACACGCGTGTCATACAAAAAGGTGAAAAGCTGACCCTGGGTGAAATCGATCAAATTCGCAAGCACCCTGAAATATCGTACGATATTCTTTCGAAGATCAAATTTCCCTGGAAAAATATCGATTTCTTCGTCCGCCATCACCATGAACGTGTCGACGGCAGGGGGTATCCCGACGCCCTGTCTGAGGAGGAACTGAGCGAAGGCGTCAAGATCCTCGCCCTGGCCGACGCCTTCGATGCAATGACCACCGACCGGCCCTATCGCGACAAGCTGGGGCTGAGTGAAACATTTCAGGAAGTGATGAACGGATGTGGCACGCAATTTGACGAAAAGATTACAAAGATTTTTTTTAATATGCTTCTCCGGGAACTGAGCGGGGAGGTGAAGGAACCCCAGATTCTGCCCCTCCTGCATCGTCAGGAAGCCGTACTCTCCGAAGTTCCAAGCTTGGGAGCGACAGCCTGACGGCTAGCTGTGATGCGTAAGAGGGATGACATACTTGCCGATGCAGCATCTCCCGAAAACCGGAATCTCCTTCGCCTTGTGCTTCTTTACGCCGTTACCCTCGGCATTTGGCTCATCCTGGTCATGGTGTATTCTGAACATTATTTTCCTCCCCTTCAAAAGATTGAACAGCTCCTCATGCCATGGAGGACTCCCCTTCCCCTTGAGGGCGGTCTCGACCAACGTCTCTCCTTCATGCAGCGGCAACTCGATGCAGCAGCGTATGTTTCAACTTATGCTTTGGTTGCCATGGTTGTTTTTTTTGCTGCGCTCAGCATCTACCTTTCCATCGTCTATCAGCAGAAACAACGCCGGGCTCGCGAAAATCTCTTCCTGACGCTTAAGAATCAGGAAATTGCTCGGCGCAACGAATTCATCCGGTATATTTCAGCCACGATCGGTCATGAGTTCAAGAACAACCTTGGCAGGATTAAGCGCAGAATTGATTTGCTGCCTGGCCTCGACACGGAAGCGCGGATGCGCATTGGCAGCAATCTTGAAAAGCTCTTTGCAGATATCGACATATTTAAAAAGATATCGGATGAACGCGAAGCCGGTCTCGTTGAATTCAAAAAAATCAATCTTCGGGCCGTTCTGGAAGACCTTGTCTCTCAGTATGCAGATCTCGCAGAGATGAGCATCGAGGAGAGCGTGGCTGCACCCTATATCTATGCCGCGCCACCTCTTCTGAAGACGGTTTTTGAAAACGTGATTGATAATGCGATAAAATACCGGAAGCCTGAACAAATCCGCGCCCGTGTGCGGGTTTCCTGCGCCATGGACAGCGACGGGTCGCGCCGGTATGTTACTCTGTCGATACGCGACGAAGGACGCGGGATGAATGAAGAACAGGCGGATGCATGCTTTTACAAGGGGAAAGGATCCGGCGAAAGCTGGGGTCAGGGCCTGTATTTTGCGAAATATGTGATCGGCCTGCATGCAGGACGCATCAGGATCGGCAAGGAATACACCGCTGCGGGCAGGGGTGCAGAGATCATCATCAATCTTCCTTTTGTCGAGGAGGCCCTTGGTGTTTAAGGTGCTCATTGCCGATGATGATTTTGAAGACCGCGAGCTCTTGAAGCTGGAAATCACACAGGCGCTGAAAGGCGCAGAGGCGGATCTGCGGTTTCACGAGGCGGGAAGCGTCCGTGAAGCTTTAAACGTGCTGATGACCCAGGTGTTTGATCTCATGACACTTGATGTCGAGTTTGATCGCATGAATGAGGGGATTGATGCGTTGCCGGAGCTGTTCGAAACGCATCCGACGCTTAATATTATTGTCGTGAGTGGCAAACTGGACAAACGAGAAGTCTCGGAACGACTGTTCCGCTTCACCAAGGACAACGTACTCAAAGGCAAGCGCTGGGCCCGGCACTTTGATGTGCTGGATAAGAAGGATGACAAAAGTGATGCGATCCGGAGGGCATATGAATTCGCCATACAGCAGCAGAACGTATCAGGGGGCATCCGGGAGCTCTTTCTCCTGGCTGAATCCTATCTCGAGAAGAACATGCTCGACAAGTGCCTGGCGGTCTATCATAAGATTCAGCAACTTGTCCCGGGGGAATCAGAGTCGCGCGAAAACATTCGCATTGTAGGAGGCGAATTGTCCGCGGACCAAGCACTGGAGTACTTCCGTTCCGGAGAAAAGGTCGTCGCCTCCTTAATTCTTGGATATTATCTTGAGAAGCAGCTGAAGGCTGTTACGAAGGCAAGAATCGGTCATACACAACCGGTCTTATCCGACTGTTTGAAGGAAATGGAGCAGGCGGGACGCATCAACGATGCTGATGTCCGCCTGTTCCATGATCTGATGTTCTTGCGCAACAAAGCCATTCATCAGCCTGCGCACATTACCGAAGCTGATTTCAAAATGGCCGTTAAGAAGCTCGATCAGCTGGAGGACGCCGTCGCGTGAACCCTAAGGGTATGTTTAAATATCTGCCCCCCGCAGGACCAGTCCTGAGTTTTCTTTTAATAGGTTGCGTTCTTCTGAGCGCGCTTCTGTATTATCGCGCGGTTAAGATTCAACGCTTCCTTGAACCAGCGCTTGCGTTGTCTCAGCCGAGGAATGAATTTGCGAAAAATATCAATCAGCTGTTTTCAAACCAATTCGGCAGCAAGCCACTGCCGGGCGTAAAAATCAGATCAAGTGCCTTTCTTGTGGATAAAGCGCGCCTTTTTAATCCTGCCGGCACGCTTAGACAGGCGGCAGGGGAAGATCTGGATAAACTTGCAGCTGTTTTTCTCTCCTTGATGAAGGATGGTGAGAGGCGGGCAGACATCAGCCTCGTTCTGATCATGATTCGCTTCCCCGCGTATGGACCTCGGAGCCTGGTTATGATGGAGCGGATGCACGCCCAGCAGATGCTGGGTCTGCTGCAGGATGGCCTCTTTCAGGCCGAACCTGAACTCGCTGTCCGTTATTCGCCTTATTTTGTTTGTGCAGCCCAGCCAACAACACCCCATGAAACCAACAGCGAGATCATTGAATTTCGTATTGTCCCGTCGGAGTATCTCCATATCAAGGTGCTTGAAAAGTTAGAAAAATACTCAATGTAAGCGGGTTCTTCAATGATATGATTTCTGCATTTTGATTATGGTGAGAGTTTAAGAACGATAGGCTGACAGATAGTTGCTTTGATGGGATATGTAGAATTTAGGCTATGGATTTAACATCATAAAGACGTTTAATTGCCTCTTCCTTCATGCCAAGCCCCATAAGTGTAAACCACGATGCCTGTTCAATAAGTTCATCCTTGGATACTTGATAATCGATCGCCGGAACGCTCGGCAATCTCAGGTGCAGCATTAAGCTGAATGCAATATGATGAGCGAACCAGAGTCGCAGATTGCTGCGCACGGGGGTTTCACGCAGGTCACCTGCATCTGCAGCGGCTGTAAGACAGTCCTCGAACTTTCGCACCCATGTATCCGCCACGTTGCTTATGCTCATACGAAGAAACTCACCATCGGACAGGAGACTCTGCACTGCCAGACGTTCCATACCACTCTTATTTGCGTCTGGTCCTTTGATGAAATGGGTCATCATGAAATGAATCATGAGTACAAGTGTAGAACTTGACGGTCCGCGCGAGAGGATGCGGTTCGATACGAGCTCCGCATAACCGGGTTCCAACGCGCATGCCTCAAGAACAGCTACATATAAGGAATGCTTGCTCGGGAAGTGTTTGAATAGCAAGGCTTCTGATATGCCGGCAGCCTGAGCTAATTCCCTCGTTGTTGTACCGTCAAACCCCTTTTCTGCGAAGAGGCCGATCACAGCGTTAATGATAGATTGGCGTCTCTCATCTGCGGTGAGTCTTGATGTGAGGCGAACAGCATTCATGAGATTAAGTTGGCACATACTCACCAGTTTGTCAAGAAGAAAGTTCTGTTCTCAATCATTGTGCGCCGCAACAATTGCATTGAAAAGTCAGTCGGATGAGACAAATTTGTTCATAGAATTAACACAGATTGTCATCTTGACATTTCGCTTCGGGGTCATTAAAATCCACCCCATTCTATCCATGTGAACTTTCATGAAGAGGTGAAAAGTGCTAACAGTAAAAGGCTTGATTGTTGAGATGGACGGCGATGAGATGACGAGAATCATTTGGAAAATGATCAAGGAGAAGCTGCTTTTTCCGCATCTTTCCTTGAATCTACATTATTTTGATCTCGGCATTCAAAACCGTGACGCCACGGATGACCGAGTAACAATCGAGGCGGCTAATGCTGTCAAGGAATGCGGCGTTGGCGTCAAATGCGCAACAATCACGCCGAATGCATCCCGCGTCAAGGAGTACAGACTCAAACAGGCATGGAAAAGTCCGAACGCCACAATCCGCTCGATACTCGACGGTACGGTGTTCCGTAAGCCGATAATCGTCAAGACTATTCCGCCCGCGGTCCGCAGCTGGAAAAAGCCGATCAGCATCGGCAGGCATGCGTACGGAGATATTTATAAATCAACAGAGTTTAGAGTTGCCGGTCCGGGAACGGCCGAACTTCTTTTTACCGCTCAGTCTGGTGAGCGCTCGTCGCTGTTGATTCATGAGTTCAAGGGCCCCGGGGTCGTCATGGGTATGCACAATACCGAGGCGTCGATCAGAAGCTTCGCGCAAGCATGTATTAACTATGCGATCGGTGAAAAGTGCGATCTCTGGTTCGGTGCAAAAGATACGATTTCCAAGACCTATCATGGTTGCTTTAAGGAATTATTTGACGCAGAAGCTCAGAAGCGGAAACAGGATTTTGACAACCTTGGCATACGGTACCGTTACATGCTCATCGACGACGCCGTGGCGCAGATAATGAAGGCGGAAGGAGGCCTGCTCTGGGCATGCATGAACTACGACGGAGATGTCATGAGCGATATGGTCGCCTCCGGGTTTGGGAGCTTGGGCTTAATGACTTCCGTGCTCGTTTCCCCGGAAGGAAAATTTGTCTATGAAGCAGCTCATGGTACGGTCATGCGGCATTATTATGAGCACTTGAAAGGAAACCCTACCTCCACAAATGCCGTGGCCTCCATATTTGCCTGGACAGGCGCTCTTGCGCGGCGCGGTGTGCTTGACAAAACACCCGAGATTGTCACTTTTGCAAGAAAGCTCGAAGAGCGAGTTCTCGCGGTCATTGAACAGGGCTGCATGACAAAGGATCTTGCCGCGATTGCCGAGCCAAAGCCTTCCCGTTATGCATTAACCGAAGAGTTCATCGATGCCATTGCTGCCGGATGGTAAAAAAGTGGCATTCATAACGGACGTTTCAGCTCTAAGAAAACCGCCTTCGCCTTTTTTCGACGTTATGATGTTGACAACGGCTCCTCCCCCTGATACTATTAACTGTTGAAATTACGGGGGTATTGATGGCTGGAGAAAAAATCCTCGACATTGATGACAGTCCGACCGTTCAGCGTCTCATTGACATGATCCTGTCTTCTCAGGGTTATCAGGTCGTTCTTGCTTCCGATGGCGAGGAAGGCATTGACAAAGCGCGATCCGAACGGCCTGCCGTCATTCTCGTGGATTTTGTTATGCCGAAAATGAACGGTTTCCAAGTCTGCAAGACCCTGAAGGAAGACCCGGAGTTCAAAGACACACCCATCATCCTCGTTACCTCCAAAGGCGATAAGGTCGGCAGTAAATTCGTTGATGTTCTCGGCATAACCGAATACTTTACCAAGCCATTTCAACCTGAAGAACTTCTTGCAAAAATCCGCGAAGTCATTGACCGGCAAAAAACGCCCTCCGCACTGCCACCACATGTTGCTCCTCTTGATGCTTCACCTGAATTGACTTCACAGCGTCCTTCCGCAGAAATCCCCTCTGCGGGAAGCCTTGAATCCATGGTGCGGGCGATTGTGGAGCAGATGCTTGGCGATTTCGCCAAAACAACCCTGCCGGAGCTGATACGAAAAGAATTGTACCGACCGCAACATGGCGAACATACGGGCATGCAGGGAAATCTGGCTAGCGTGCGAATCGTGGAAGTGCTGCAAATGCTTGGTCTTCAGCGCCAGACAGGGAAATTATCCATACGTCGCGGAAGCGAAAACATTGATGTGTATTTTAAAGAAGGGCTCATTGTATTCGCTGCTGCGAATTGTAAGAATACGACCGGTGCTATCGAGGTATTGCTGCGGCGATTCTGTGGCATCGAAGATCAGGGGATTGAGCATGTAATGAATATTGTAAAGATGACGGCACAGCCCGTTGACCGTATCCTTGTTCGAGAAAAAATGCTTGACGTCAAATCGTTCGCAGACTGCCTGCGCCGTCACACCGAGACCGCGGTGTTTAAAGTCATGCTGTGGGAAGAAGGAGAATTTGCGTTTGAAAAGGCCGATCCACCGATTTTCAGCAATGGTGTACAATTGAAAGTGGACGATCTGCTCCTCGAGGGTGCGCGGCGGGCCGACGAGTGGAGCCTCATCCGCCAGAAGATCACGAATTTTGACATTGTATTTGAACCAATGATCGCCAATGCCGATGAGTTATCAACGCGCGGCATGAGCGAAACCGATCTCAAGGTTTTTTCCTGTGTTGACGGACGTCGCACGATTCAACAAATTATCGATATGCTTTATATTGGCGAGTTTGACGTTGTAAAGAGCATGTTCATACTGTTGTCCGTCAATTTGATCCGCAGACGAAAATAGATGATACTGCAGAATAGGTTCAAAAGCAGAAAGAGAAAACTAAAACTTGACAGAACCAAGGAAATATGTTAATTTTTATCAACATGTTCACGTCAAAAGGAGACCAGCATGGCCAAAATATTAATAGCTGACGATAGCTTAGCGGAGCTCCAGATTTTTCAGCAAGCTCTCCAGTCAACAGGTCACAGTATCACGACCGTTATGGACGGTGAGGCTGCGGAAGAGAAGTTAAAAACCGAGAAAGTCGATCTCATCATCCTCGACGTGATCATGCCCAAGAAAAACGGGTTTCAGGTTTGCAGGGACATCAAGACTAATGATAAGCTGAAAAATATACCTGTCATCATGGTGACATCCAAAGACCAGGAAAGCGATAAATTCTGGGGCATGAAGCAAGGAGCGGATGAGTACCTGACAAAGCCGTTCAAACCCGAGGATTTATTACGAGCAGTTAAGAAGTACATCTGATCACGAGGGGGCCCGCTTGGCCGCACTAGACAACGACGTCGCTGCGGAGGTGTCGCCTGTCCAGCCGAAGGAGGATGTTCGTATCTGTCTCTTCACCATCGGGACGGATACTTATGCCATCCCCGTTGACCTCTTGATTGAGATCATCATTCCCCAGAAGATTTTTCCCGTTCCCACCACTCCCTCCCATGTGCTCGGTGTCATCAATCTGAGGGGCACGATCGTTCCGATTGTGGACATCCGTCCAATTTTGTCGTTACCGCATGAGACTGCGCCGGGCCAGATTGCGATACTAAAATCCGGGACTATGATGCTCGGCATCGTCGTGGACAACGTGACTGCAGTGCAGGGCCTTCCTGAAACCAGCATACAATCGCTTCCTGCGGAATCTGCATCGCGGCATGGCGGAAACCGCTCCGGGTTTGTACAGGGCATCATCCAGCAGGAACACGGCGTGGTGGCGCTTTTAAATATCGAGCGTATTATCGAGGAAATAAAACTGACGTAACCCGCGGGGCGTCAGGAGGCGAGGATTTTTGGCCGCGCCTGCTGCGTTGTGAATGGAGAAATTCTTTTATAAAGGAGTAAAGAAATGAAATCACTAAATCCTTTGTCTCGGATAAGCATCAGAACGAAGACGGTGCTCCCAATCATTCTGATATCTGCGCTGTTTGGTCTGGCCGTTCTTGCCGTAATCGGCTGGCAGATTGAAAACAGACTAACCGAAGAGGCGCTGACGAAGACCCGCGTCGTTGCCGAGGGCTTGAGCGTCAAGGCGGTTGAACCGGTTCAGGTTGAAGATTTAAATACACTTCAATTCATTCAGGGTGAAGCAATCAGCCAACCGGAATTTGCCTACTGCTTCATCCGCGACGGGAGGGGAAAGGTACTTGTTTCCTCCTTTGGTCGGAATACCGTTCCACCTGCGCTGCAGGCCATCAACGTACTGAAACCCGGCCAGCCGTTCGGACAGGTCGCTACCACGATTACGGTGAAAGATGAGAATATTAATGTTTTCGATATAGCAACGCCGATTGCGGGTGGCACGCTCGGCACAGTGCACCTTGGACTCAACGCGTCTCAAATCAGAGCAAGCAGCATAAACATCCTCGTGTATATTGTCGGCATCGGCGTCGTCGCGCTTATTTTCCTGTCTATACTGACAGTCGTCGTTACTTCAGCAGCAATCGCGCCGGTGAAGGACCTCATGAAGGTCGCCGAGGCACTCGGCCGCGGCGATCTCTCGGTCAGGGCGAAAGTGAAAACCACCGACGAACTTGGTCAGCTCGGCGAAACGATGAATACCACTATTGACCGCCTTCAGGGCCTCATTCAGAGCGAGACGGACCGAGACAAAATGCAACATCAGGTCATGGATCTGCTTTCAGTCGTGAGTACGGCCGCAGAAGGAGACCTGACCGTCAAGGCTGAAGTCACTGCTGACGCATTGGGCTCGGTGTCGGACGCCTTCAATCTCATGATCACAGGTCTTACCACGCTTGTGACACACGCAAACGATGTGGCCACGGAAATTCAGCGTTCGACAGGAGACATTCTTCAGTCCGCTGAACGCATGAGGTTGGGCGCGGAACAGCAGGCGGCACAGATTAAAAGTGCATCGGATGCCGTGAACGCCATGTCGCTCATGACGCAGCGCATGTCGGAGAACGCGACAGCTGCTACGGAGACTTCAGTCAAGGCCACCCAGGCAGCCGTCAAGGGCGGCACAGCCGTGTCCGAAACGATCAAAGGCATGCAGCGTATCCGCGCGACCGTGCAGTCCACCGGAAAAAAGATCAAGGGCCTGGGTGAACGGTCTCTGGAAATCGGCGCCATCATTGAAGTGATCAATGAAATCGCGACACAGACAAACTTGCTGGCCCTGAATGCCGCGATCGAAGCCGCCCGGGCCGGCGAACAGGGAAAGGGTTTTGCCGTCGTTGCTGACGAAGTCCGGAAACTGGCCGAGCGCGCGGCTCGCGCAACCAAGGATATTACGGGCCTCATCAAAGGTATCCAGGTTGAAACGAGCGAAGCCGTGACGGTTATGGAAGAAGGCACGCGAGAGGTGGAGGAAGGTACCAAGCTTGCGGACCAGGCAGGTTCAGCACTGCGCGAGATTGAACAGATCGTGAAGCAAACCTCCACACTCATGAATGATATTACACGTGCCGCCGCTGACCAGGTGGAGTCCACCGAGAGCGTCGTGCACACCATGGACAGCATCTCGCAGCTTACCCAGGAAACAACGCACGGCGTGCACAATACCGTGCAGACGATTAACAACCTTGCGAACCTGACAAAACGGCTGAACGACGCTATCGGCCGGTTTAAGATTGGACAAGAACGTGGTGCTGCTGCAGCTGTTGGGGCAGCAGAGGAACTCCCGACGGAAACGACACTTCCGGTGCTTGAAGGATATCAGCCGGTTACGGAAAATGTCACGACCAGTGACGAGGAAATCAAGCTCGGGTTCAAAGAATAAAACCCTATGACCGCTCCTTTGGATAAATCTGGCATTATCGAATTCTTTCTTATTGAGGCAGGCGAGCATCTTCAAAACCTGAACCGGGGGCTCCTTGCACTTGAAAAAGATCCGTCCGATGCTGCCATGATCGATGAGCTCTTTCGCGCAGCACACACGTTAAAGGGCTCCGCTGCAATGATGGGGTTCCAGGGAATCAGTGATGTTTCTCACCGGGCAGAGGACATGCTCAGCATGTATCGTGCCGGCAACATCACGATTACGAAAGCGACCCTGAACTTCCTGTTTGACAGTGTCGATGCGATCAAACTCCTTGTTGATGGAGTCGCGGCAAAACAGCCGGAAGACCCCCTCATGGTGGAGTCCATAAGCCGTGCCTTCAAGGAGATCGTTGCGGGCGCCCAAAAAACACCCGCGGTAGAAAAATCGCTCGATGAACAGGTTCGGGAGCAATCTCAAGCGCAGTTACAGCAAAAAACAGCGGCGGACGCGGGAACGGGCCAGAGCGATGACACCGACATAGACTGGGAAAAGGCGTTCGATATCGGATTGAATGCTGCGCTGGATGCAAAAATAACGACGCAAGAAACTCAAAAAACAACACAACCCGAAAAAACAGCATCTGCAGCGGCACCCGCACTTCAGGCAAAGCAGGCGCCTCCAGCAGCAAAAAAAGAACCTGAGCAGGATAAACTGAAACATTCCGCTCCAGCAGCATCCACACAGACGCTGCAACAGGGCACACAGCCCCCTGTACAGTCGCCGAAGCAGGAGGCTGAAGGTGTACGGCAGGGGGGCATCGTTGAAAAAAGAAGCCTCGCCGGTCGCCGCGCAACCGACGCGGCAGAGCTGGAAAAACAGTTTATCCGCGTAAATATCGAGCGTCTCGACAACCTGATGAACCTTGTTGGCGAGATGGTTGTAAACCGCAACCGCCTGGCTCGCCAGGTTGATCTGATCAAAAATCTTCGTGAAGAACTGGATTTCAGCCAGCAGCGGCTGCTTCACGAGATCAAGAAATTCGAAGAGAAATATGAATATACGCTCGCCATCGAATCTGCGCCCCGGGCAGGAGATATCGAAAAAGCATCTAACGACTTTCAGGAACTAGAATTCGATCGGTATGACGACTTCAATTTGTTGTCACGTAAACTGACCGAGATCTCAAATGACACGAACGAAGTCATGAACGAGCTTGCCGGTTTCTTCGATTCCTTTGAATACGATACTGCCCGCATTTCGACGATCACGACGAATCTTCAGGACGAGATCACAATGGCTCGGATGGTCGAAATGGATAAGCTCTATCAGATGTTCCAGCGGCCAATCCGTGATATCGCTGCCGACGAGGAAAAGGAAGTCAATGTTATTGTGTCAGGCGGAGAAACGAAGATCGACAAAACCATCTTCGAGATTATCAGCGACCCGCTTCTGCACATGGTCAGAAATGCCGTATCCCATGGCCTCGAACCGGTAGCAGAACGAAAGGCACTCGGCAAGGAACCTGCAGGAACGATCGTCCTGAATGCCCGCCACGAAGGGAACAGCATCATCATCCAGATTGAGGACGACGGTCGCGGCATGGATCCTGCGGTCCTCAGAAAGGCCGCGGTTGCGAAGGGGTTCATAACCCAGGCGGAAGCACAGTCACTTACGGATCTGGAGGCCATCAATCTGATTTTCCGTCCGGGTTTTTCAACAGCATCAACAATCACGAAGATATCAGGACGCGGTGTGGGCATGGATGTCGTTGCAAATCACCTCGCGAGGATTAACGGCCGTATAGAGATTAAAACAGCAGCAGGCACGGGAACGAAATTCATCATTCGCCTCCCGCTGACGCTAGCCATAGCTCAATCGCTCATCGTAAAACTGGGCGAACAGGAATTGGCTGTGCCTATGAATTTGGTGGAGGAGACGACGCGTTTTGCATTCAAGGACATTCAGCGGGCAGCGGGCGACGAAATGGTCAATCTCCGAGGCACGTTGCTCAGATTATTCAAGTTGAATGAGCTTCTCGGCGCCGGGAAATTCCCGAAAAAGGATGAGACGCTTCGCCATCCTACACTGATTCTCGGCATGGCCGAGAAGCGTATTGCTCTCATGGTGGAGGAAATCATCGGTCGAGAAGAGATCGTCGTGAAATCGCTCGGGGAATTCCTGAAAGGCGTGAAAATGTTCTCCGGCGCAACTATTTCCGGCGAAGGAAATGTCCGATTGATTATCAATATTGCGGCATTGTTCGGCGAGGAAGGCCTTGTTGCGTCGAATGCCATGATCGGCGCGGCCGCCGGCGAAGCCGTTCATGCCGACGCGGTAATAAACAAACCGCGCATCCTTGTCGTCGACGATTCAATCAGTATCAGAAAATATCTTCAGCGGTTCCTTGATCGGATGGGTTATGAGGTTGAGGTTGCACCTGACGGGCTTGAAGCCCTCAATATCCTAGCTAAAAACAAATTTGATGCAGTCATCACCGATCTTGAGATGCCGGTCATGCACGGGTATGATCTTATGGCCGAAATGCGCAAGAGCAGCGATTTCATGCATATTCCTGTCATTGTACTGACTTCACGCGCTGGCGAGAAGCACCGTCAAAAAGCGCTGGAGATGGGTGCTCAGGATTACCTAGTCAAACCCTTTGAAGAGCAGGAAATGCTGAGCGCCATTAAAAAGCTGTTGAGTACGGTCCATCTTGCCGGCAGGATGTAACCCCTAAACATATATGGACGTCGGGAATAGATTTCTGATACTATCACTAAACGGCGAACAGTATGCCATTCCTATTGGACGGCTTCTCGAGATTACGATGCCCCGCAATATCCAGAAAGATGCCAAACTGGCTGAAGAGTTTGAGGGCAAATATCAATTTCGCGGGGCTTGGATTCCGGTAGTGAATGTAAAAAAAATATTGAAAACTGGCAGCGGCCCGGCAGAGAATTTGCTTGTTGTTAACAGCAATAAAGGCATGCTTGGTCTGCTCGTCGACTCGGTCGTCGAAATATGGAGTACAGAACAGAAACCGACGCCTTTACCGCGGGGAGTCGTAACTCCTGGGCTTCCGTATTATCGGGGCGTCCTGCGCCACAAAGATACCATTGTGCCCCTGCTGGATGAAGACGGACTGCTGCCATGAAAAGTAATTATCTGCTGTTCCTTGCAGCAGGGAAACTGTTTGGTGCGAGGCTTGTGGGCGCTATTGAAATCCTGCCCTGGCGCAAGCCGCGACAAATACCCCTGTCGTATTCCTACGTTGACGGCTTAATCGAATACCGGGGACTGATCTACCCGGTCTTTAATCTGATGCAACGCCTCGGACTTACACAACCCGGCCCGATCGGATTTGCGGCGCAGACACAGGAAAAGGATGAATCAGGCAGAAGCATCATTCTTCTGGAAGAAAATAAATCGGCTTTTGGGATTGTCGTTGACGCGGTCGTGAAAATGGCTTCAATGGAGGACCCTTCCGGGGCACTTGTTACTGCGGCACCTATTGATCCTCAGTTCGTGAAGGCCATCATACGCGACGATAACCAAGACGTGATGATCCTCGATTTTGAGAGGTTATTCTATGCCCGTTAAAATTTTACTTGCCGATAAAAGCATCACCATTCAGAAAGTTGTAGAGATGCTTTTTTCCGGGCGCGAGTACGAAGTCCATTGTGTGAGCGACGGTGAAGCAGCCATAAACGATGCGATCCGTTTGCAGCCGGATATCGTTCTGGCTGATGTTGATCTGCCTCGGATTGACGGATACACGCTGTCGACGAGCATGAAACAGACGCCAGAAGTGGCGGAGATTCCGGTTATTCTCATGATGAGCCGGGATGATGTATATGATTCCGCCAAAGGAAAGCTGGCAGGCATTGTCGACAACATAGCGAAACCGTTTGAATCGCAGGAATTGATCAGCAAAGTAAAAAAGGCGATCGCCGCTGCGCCGCCGCGCCTTGCCGCACCTGCGCAGCCTATACCGATACCGGCTCCACGCGCTGCAGAATCGGCTGCGAGTTCAAAACAGGCTCCACCGGCAAATATTTTTGATATCATCCAGGAAGCACCGACTGAGCAGGAAGTGCGCCGGGTTGCACCCCCTGCAACACCTGATGCAGCTGAATATATTGTTGAAGCAGAAGTTGAAGAGGTGGACGAACCTCTTGTACAGGAGGTTGAGAAAGCACTTCCTGTCGGTCAAAAGGCGGTCGACGAAATGCGTGCCGGGCTGGGCCTGACGGAAGAGATCGAGCAGAAGGCGGATATCATTTCCCTCGAAGCTTTCGAAGAGGCATTGCAGCCTGCACCGACACCGCCTGTAGAGGCACCTTCAACCCGAGAAGCAAAGCCTGCAGACGAGCCCGAGCTTTTTCAGCCGAAACCCGCGCAGACACCGATCACAGCGGGCAAAGAAGATGCGGTTGCGGCACAAACGACACCCAAACACGAACGTGCAGTCCCCGCCATGCCGCTTAGCGAAAGTGATCTTTGGGGCATTGCAGAAGACACCATCGCCAAAATGGCAAAAGACATGTTCGCAAAAATGCCGACGGTTCAACCTCCGCACATTCCGGAGGAAAAAGTACTGAGCATGGTAGAAAAGAAAGTGGCTCAGCTCGTGGAGGAGGCATTCGCGAAACTGCCGCCCATCACTCCTCCGAAGATTTCTGAGGATGCAGTCCGCAAAATTGCTGAAGATCACATCGCAAAGCTTTCTGCGAGCGCGATGCAAAACATCAAACTGCCGGAGCCGCCGAAACTGTCGGAAAAAGAACTCCGTGGCATGGCGGAGACGACCCTGTCGGTTATGGCTGCGGACATTTTCAAAAGCATGCCGCCTCCACCCATGCCAAAGGTAACAGATGAAACAGTGCGGCGGGGACTTGAGGCCGTGTTGTCTAAGATTGCCCGAGAAATGGCAAAAGAGGTCATTGAACAGGTCGCATGGGAGGTCATCCCGCCGCTTGCCGAACAGTACGTCAAGGCTGAGATCGAGCGGTTGAGGAGCGGGACATAACCAGCCCCCGGCTTGACGCCCGATTTCGATGTGTCCAGTTACGAGGGGACTTGATCCCCTCTTTTTATTCCTGGTTTACATCTGCAAGGAGAAGCATTTCATGCACCGAGAACTGCCTAAAGCCTACGACCCTGCATCGGTCGAACAGAAGTGGTATGACTTCTGGACGAAAAAACACTATTTTCATGCCGACGTTTCTTCTGGAGCCAAGCCCTATTCCATCGTTATCCCGCCACCGAATGTGACCGGTTCGCTGCATATCGGGCATGCGCTGAACTCGACGCTTCAGGATATCCTAGTGCGATGGATGCGCATGACGGGAAGAAACACCCTGTGGGTACCTGGTACGGATCATGCCGGCATTGCCACACAGAATGTGGTGGAACGCCAGCTCGCAAAAGAGCATGTCGACCGGCACGCCCTCGGACGTGAAGCATTCGTAAAAAAGGTCTGGGAGTGGAAAAAAGAGTACGGCAGCAGGATTATCACACAGCTCAAACGCATGGGAGCGTCATGCGATTGGGAGCGTGAACGGTTTACTATGGACGAGGGCCTGTCGCGCGCCGTACGGGAGGTCTTTGTCACTCTGTATGAAGAGGGGCTGATCTATCGAGGTGAACGGCTCATTAACTGGTGTCCCCGCTGCCATACTGCGCTGTCCGATATCGAAGTCGAGCACGAAGATGAAAAGGGCAAGCTGTATTACATCGCCTACCCGCTCAGCAGCGATCACAATATCCGTTTAACCGTTGCGACGACGCGGCCCGAAACAATGCTCGGCGATACTGCCGTTGCCGTGCATCCGCTCGATCCGCGCTACAAAGAACTCATTGGAGCGACCATCGATCTGCCGCTCACATCACGGCGCATCCCCATCATCGGCGATTCAATCCTTGTGGATCTGGAATTCGGGACCGGCGCGGTCAAGGTTACGCCTGCGCATGACTTCAACGACTACGATGCAGGCCTCCGACAGCTCCCCAATCTTCCCCGCATAAAGATGCTGGACGATAGAGCCGCTATCCTTGCGGATATTCCCGATGTGCTGCCGGATGTCCAAAAGCTCATTGCGGGCAAACAGGCAAAAAAGGCGCGCGGTATAGTCGTGGAGTTACTTCAGGAGCGCGGCTTTCTGGTCAAAACCGAGGAGCACAGCCACTCAATCGGTAAATGCTACCGCTGCCGCTCCGTCGTGGAGCCGTATCTTTCTCCGCAGTGGTTCGTCAAAACAGGTCCGCTTGCTGCTCCGGCAATCGCAGCGGTGGAGGACGGCAGGGTCAAGATTATTCCCAAGGGATGGGAAAATACGTATTTCGAATGGATGCGCAACATCAAGGACTGGTGCATTTCACGCCAGATCTGGTGGGGCCACCGAATTCCCGCCTGGTATTGCGATGAGTGCGGAACGATTACGGTGAGCCGTACGGACGCAGATGCCTGCAGAAAATGCGGAGGGAAAAACATCAGGCAGGAAACGGATGTGCTCGACACCTGGTTCTCCTCTGCCCTGTGGCCGTTTTCAACGCTCGGCTGGCCCGACGAAACGCGTGAACTGGCCCTCTATTACCCCACGTCTGTCCTGATCACGAGCTTCGACATTATATTCTTCTGGGTTGCGCGTATGATCATGATGGGGCTCCATTTTCGGAAGGACGTTCCCTTCAGGGATGTCTACATCCACGCGCTCGTCCGCGACGCCGAGGGGCAGAAAATGAGCAAATCCAAGGGAAACGTCATCGATCCGCTTGTCATGGTCGACCAGTATGGAACGGACGCGTTCCGGTTCACGCTCGCGGCGTTTGCCGCCCAGGGACGCGACATCAAAATGTCCACCGAACGGATCGAAGGCTACCGGAACTTTGCAAACAAAATATGGAATGCAAGCAGATTTGTATTCATGAACCTTGACGAAACATTCGCTCCGAACGCAGAACTCATTATCCCGAGTACCACGCTTGCGGACCGATGGATTCTCTCGCGGATGAACGCTGTGTGCAAAGAAGTAAACGCGGCGCTCGCGGAATACCGCTTTAATGATGCAGCCTCGGCGCTGTACCAGTTCATCTGGCATGAGTATTGTGACTGGTATCTTGAACTTTCGAAATCTGCGCTTGCTCCGGACGCCGGCGCAGACGAGCGACGCGCAACGCAGACCGTCCTTGTTCATGTTCTCGAGAAGACGCTGCGTCTTCTGCACCCCTTCATGCCGTTCCTGACCGAGGAGATCTGGCAGGCGCTGCCCGAGGAAGCAAGAAGCCCGGAATCCGCTGCCAGGAAGGAATCTATCATGGTTTCAGCGTATCCCATGGCAGATGAAGCGCTCATCGACGACGAGGTCCACCGGGACATGCAGATGGTGATGGATTTGATCCTTGCACTTCGTAATATCCGCGGCGAGATGAATATCGCGCCCTCCGTACAGATCGAAGCGCGTGTGCGCACGGAGACGGAAGAGCTGGGACGGCATCTCGAGCGCAGCGCAGCCTATGTCATTGCGCTCGCACGCTTAAGCCACCTTCAGTTCAGCACAAACGAGCAAAAACCGAAGGCCGCCGCAACAGGCGTAGTCAGAGGTGCTGAAATATATGTTCCGCTGGAGGGGGTCATTGACCTGAATCAGGAGCGCGACCGGCTGCAGAAAGAGATAGCGAAGATATCTAAAGATATCGAACTGTTTTCCCGGAAGCTGTCGAATCGTAATTTTGTGGAAAAGGCTCCCAAAGAAGTCGTGGAAAAAGATACCGCCAAGCTGGCAGAGTTTAGGGAGAAACGCGCCAAGCTTGAGCATAGCCTGAAGATGCTCGCATAATCATCGATATGGAACCATCTATGCAAAAATTGATAGAGCGCGCGTTGGCTGAAGACATCGGCCCGGGCGATGTTACTTCGAACGCAGTGGTACCGGCAGATGCCGAAGCGGATGCCGCCATGCTCGCGAAACAGGATCTGGTTGTTGCGGGTCTCGAAACGGCCTTTGCCGTGTTCAGGCATATTGACCCCTCCGTGCGCTGTATGTCTCTCTCAAAAGACGGCGACCGCCTGACCGCCGGGACCGTGCTCGCGCGAATTACGGGTAAAACGAGGACGCTGCTCGCGGGTGAACGCGTTGCCTTGAACCTGCTTCAGCACCTGTCCGGCATCGCAACCCTGACTGCCCGCTATATCGACAAAGTTACGGGTCTGAAGACGGCGATTCTTGACACAAGAAAAACGATTCCCGGTCTTCGCGGCCTCGAAAAGTATGCTGTACGGGTGGGCGGCGGCAGGAACCACCGCTTCGGTCTGTACGATGGCGTGCTGATCAAGGACAACCATATTAAAGCCGGCGGCGGTATTTTGCGAACCGTCGAGAACGCACGAAAAGGCGCCCATCACCTGCTGAACGTTGAAGTTGAAACGAAAACGCTCGACGAGGTCCGCGAAGCGCTTGCTGCGGGCGCTGATGTGATCATGCTGGACAATATGACCGTGGATATGATGCGCGATGCAGTGAAGCTCATTGCCGGACGCGCACTGACTGAAGCCTCGGGCAATGTGACCCTGGACACGGTGCGCTTGATTGCCGAAACAGGCGTGGATTTCATCTCCGCGGGCAGTTTAACACACTCGGCACCCGCAGCGGATATCAGCATGAAAATAAAATAAAAGAGTCAAGGAGCAAGAAGATGTGAAGCGGTAAGGGCGTTTTATCTTTTCTCGATCCCTAACCCTTGCTATCTGCCACTGTTTTTTCGCATGTACAAAGACAAAATCCTGAACCTTCTTCGTTCTTCTCATTCCACGTTTCTATCAGGTGAGGAGCTTGCACGCAAGACCGGCATCTCCCGGACGATGGTATGGAAATACATCAAATCGCTCGAACAGGAGGGCTTCGAAATCGAGGCTGTTCCCTCGCAGGGGTACCGCATTGTAGTCTCGCCCGATCGCCTGAGACAGCCTGATATTAAAAAAGGGCTGAAGACGAAACGCATCGGCAGAGAAATCATACTTCTTCCCGAGATTCATTCAACAAACGCGTTCGCCATGGAACGCGCAAACGAAGGCGCGTATGAGGGCATCGTTGTCATTGCCGAACTACAAACAAAAGGACGGGGACGGCTTGGACGCACATGGATATCACCCCCAGGAAATATCTACTGCAGTATCGTCGTGCGACCGCAGATTCCGCTGCATAAAGCGCCGCTGGTAACGCTCATGGGGGCTGTTGCCGTTGCCGCAACAGTGAAACAGGCATGCGGGTTGAACGCCGGAATCAAGTGGCCGAATGATATCCTTCTGTCCGGAAAGAAGGTGTGCGGCCTGCTCACAGAAATGAGCGCGGAACAGGACCGGATCCGGCATATTGTGCTTGGGATCGGCATTAATGTAAATATGCATCTGGATGCCCTGCCCGCGGAAGTCCGGATGCAAACGACAACGCTTGCGGCGGAAACCGGATGTAGTATTGACAGAACGATGCTGGTCCGGGAATTGCTGCGAAGTATGGATGCCCGGTATCTCGATTTTCTTCATGATCCCGCGAGCATGCTCGATGAATGGAGAAAACTGAACGTCACGACAGGCAGGCGCGTTGTCGTGAGCGGCGCCGGAGAAACGCTGTCCGGGACAGCCCGCGACATTGACAACGAAGGACGGCTCGTTCTCATGCTCGACGACGGTGCACGCCGAACCGTAGCAGCCGGAGACGTGACGATAATGAAAGAATGAAAAAAAGGGGGTACGGGGTAAAGTAACAAGCAGCGAGGAAATGAACATATGACGATGCATTTTCTTTTCCTGGCGGCTTGACCCTTGCCACTGGATTTGTCTTTTGGGAGGTGCCATGCTTCTCGCTATCGATATCGGCAATACGAATGTCGTCCTGGGTGTTTTTCATGAAAAAAAAATGGTAGAACACTGGCGCGTCGGAACGAACGCCCAGATTACGCCGGATGAGTATGCGATGATCTTCAAGGATCTCTTCGGATTCGCCCGTCTTGGTTTCGAACAGGTAACCGGCGTTATCATCTCAACCGTTGTACCGCCCCTCCTGCCGGTCATGATCGAGATGGCGCAGAAGTACTTCAAGCTCAAACCGCTTATTGTTACCCATGAACTGAAAACCGGTCTGACCATACGCTATGACAACCCGAAGGAAGTCGGCGCCGACCGCATCGTTAATGCCGTGGCCGGCTATATGCTCTTCGGCGGCCCGCTCATTATTGTGGACTTCGGCACTGCCACGACCTTTTGTGCGGTGACCAGCCAGGGGGAATATCTCGGAGGAGCAATCTGCCCGGGGATCAAGATTTCCGCAGAGGCGCTGTTCCAGCGGGCCTCGAAACTGCCGCGTGTCGAACTTGCCAAACCGCAAAAAGTCATCGGTTCGGATACGGTCAGCGCCATGCAGGCAGGAATAATTTACGGGTATGCCGGCCTGGTCGACGGCATCGTGGACCGGATGAAAAAGGAGTTATCTCCTGTCGCGAAGGTCATTGCCACCGGCGGGCTTGCCGAGCTTGTCGCACCGGAGACAAAGAGCATCGAGGAAATTAAGCCCCAGTTGACTCTGGAAGGCTTACTTCTTCTCTATGAAATAAATCACTGATATTTCAATAAATCCGATCATGCTGTGCGGACAGACCTCCGGAGATTGGCCTTTATATAATGCCCCGTTACCTTGACGATTGCAGGGTTTTATGTTATTTTTGACATACTGGGTTGTTCGGAGCACATGCGGGGACTGTGTGAATGAAGATTCTTGTTGTTGATGATGAAGAGGGTGCGCGCGAGTTGTTTAATGCGATACTGTCCGATGAAGGGTACGAGGTTCAGCTTGCCGACAGCGGCGCGACAGCGCTTTCCCTGTTTCGGAACAACCCTTTTAATCTGGTGATAACTGATATCAAGATGCCGGTGATGGACGGTCTGCAGCTGCTCCAGGAAATCAGAAAGATCGGCTCCAAGACCGACGTGATCATGGTAACGGCGTACGGCGAAGTAGAGAGCTATCTTAAGGCCATGAGCCTTGGCGCGGCCGAATACATCAACAAGCCTATCCGAATCAAGGAACTGAAAAGAATCGTGCATAAGGTCCTGACCGAGCAGCAGGCGCGGTCGGGAAACTGAGATGTCTCGCCTTCGCAAGGACCCCATCGTCGGCCGGTGGATTATCGTCGCCACCGAGCGTGCGAGAAAACCAGCCGATTATTCATTCGAAGAACCCCACAACGACATGAGCCCCGCAGAGTGCCCCCTGTGCGGAGGCAATGAGAAGAAAACTCCTCCTGAAATCGCATCATTTAGACCGGAAAAGACGCCCCCCAACAGCGAGGGCTGGTGGGTTCGCGTGATTCCGAGCAAATTTCCCGTACTGCAAATCGAGGGAACTCTCGAGCGGGAAGGCAACGGCATCTATGACTGGATGAACGGCATCGGCGCTCACGAAATGATCATTGAAACGCCCGAGCATGCGATTCGGCTTGAGAACCTGCCGGAAAATCAGGTCGAAAAAGTGCTCTGGGCCTACCGGGATCGCATCCTCGATCTCGAACGCGATTCGCGGCTTCGTTACGTTCTCATTTTTAAGAATCAGGGGTGGTCCGCAGGGTCGTCACTCAATCATTCGCACTCCCAGATCATCGCCACACCGATCATTCCGAAGCTGGTAAAGGAAAAACTGGACGGTGCAAAATCCTACTTCGATTATAAAGAACGCTGCATTTTCTGCGATCTTATCAGGCAGGAGCTTTCCGCTCCGGAGCGGGTAATCGAGGAAACACGCCACTTCCTTGTCATGGCTCCTTTTGCGCCGCGCTATCCTTTCGAGACATGGATCTATCCCAAAAAGCACCTCTGCTCCTATGTGGATGTCACGAAGGAAGAGATCATGGATTTCGCCCGGACACTGCGCCACACGCTGCAGCGTATCGGAAAGGTGCTGAACAATCCCCCGTACAACTTCACCATGTATACTGCACCCAACCGCGTGCCGCGGCGCGGTCATTGGCATACGCTGAATGACGACTTTCACTGGCATCTCGAAATCATGCCGCGGCTCACGCGCGTCGAGGGTTTCGAGCGCGGATCGGGTTTCTATATCAACCCGACGCCGCCCGAGGACGCAGCGAAGTACCTGCGGGATGTAAAGTTGTAAAAAAAGCCGCATTCAATCGAACGCGGCTTTTTTTTGCGGAACACCATCTCAGCGCTCTACGTGCCTTGCGCTCTTGTATAGTTCAACATCCCGCCAGCAAGAAGAATGTCCCGCTGACGCGCGCTGAGGGAATATCTCAGTGAAACGGTTTTTCCTTCCGATGCTTTGAGCTCCAGGTTCTCTCCCTTCACAAGTGCTGCTTTTATGCCGCTGATCTCGACATGTTCATTCGCTTGAACGGCATCATAATCAGCTTCGCGTGCAAACGTGAGCGGCAGGATGCCGAAGTTGATGAGGTTTGCAGCGTGAATGCGCTCGAAGGACTTGGCAATCACCGCCTTGACGCCCAGATACATGGGGCAGATGGCTGCGTGTTCCCGGCTCGAGCCCTGTCCGTAGCTGGCACCAGCTATGACGATATTATGAATGCCTGCCTTCTTGTTTTCAAGCGCCTTCTTCGAGAACTGTGAGTCAACTCCCTCAAATACGAACTCGGCGTATTTCGGGATGTTGGAGCGGTACTTGAGCCGTGAACCCGCGGGCATGATGTGGTCCGTCGTGATTTTATCGCCTACCTTGACGGCAACGATGCCCTTGATCGTGTCCGGGAGCGGCTCCGCAGCAGGCGGGGCACCGATGTTCGGACCGCGGTAGACAGCAACAGAGAGCGGGTCCTTCGCCGGCGACAGAATCATCGAGTCATCAATCCAGAACTGTTCGGGCATGTCGATCTCGGGATAGGGAATGCCGAGATCGCGGGGATCCATGATGCCGCCGGTGAGCGCCGCCGCCACTGCAGTTTCCGGGCTTGCAAGATAGACTTTGGCACTCTTGGTCCCTGAGCGGCCTTCGAAATTGCGGTTGTTCGTGCGGATGGATACTGCCTCGCTCTTCGGCGCCTGGCCGGCACCGATGCAGAAACCGCAGGTCGATTCAAGTACACGCGCGCCTGCTGCGATAATGTCCGCCAGAGCGCCGTTTTTTGCGATCATTTCGAGCACCTGGCGCGACCCCGGCGCGATCCCGAAGCTCACATCCGGGAACACGCGGCGACCCTTGAGCAGGGTCGCGACGATCATCAGATCGCGGTAGGATGAATTCGTGCACGAGCCGACCATAACCTGGTCTACCTTTGTGCCTGCGAGTTCCCTGACCAGCGCGATATTGTCCGGCGAATGCGGTTTAGCCATAAGCGGCTCGAGAGCACCAAGATCCAGGTCAATCACGCGGTCATAGTGCGCGTCCGGATCAGCGGCCAAACTCATCCAGTCCGTCTCCCTGCGTTGTGCTCTCAGAAACATCTTGGCGACCTCGTCGCTGGGAAACACCGATGTGGTTATCCCGAGTTCGGCACCCATATTCGTGATGGTCGCGCGCTCGGGCACGGACAGGGTCTTAACTCCGTCACCGCCGTACTCGATAACCGTTCCAACGTTACCCTTGGTCGTGAGCATCCTGAGCAGCGACAGGATAACGTCCTTGGCTGAGACCCAGGGCCGGAGCCTGCCGATGAGGTTTACCTTGACCACTTTGGGACAGGTAAGGTAGAAGGGGCCTCCGCCCATGGCGACGGCAATGTCGAGTCCGCCCGCACCGATGGCGATCATGCCGATGCCGCCGCCCGTCGGCGTATGTGAATCAGATCCGAGCAGCGTTTTTCCGGGCCTGCCGAACCTCTCCAGATGCACCTGATGGCAGATGCCGTTGCCTGCCTTGGAATAGTACGCGCCGTATTTTGAAGCAACAGTCATGAGATAGCGGTGATCATCTGCATTCTCGAACCCGTCCTGCAGGGTATTGTGGTCCACATAGCTCACCGAGAATTCGGTCTTGACGCGCGGCACATCCATGGCTTCGAACTGGAGATAGGCCATCGTGCCCGTTGCATCCTGTGTCAGGGTTTGATCGATTTTAATGGCAATCTCGGTCCCGGCCTCGAGTTTCCCTTCAACGAGGTGCGATTCCAGTATTTTATAAACCAGATTTTTGCCCATGGTGATGCACGCTCCTAAAAAATCGGAATGAGCGACATTATATTTCAAGGGTTGCTGCAAGGCAACAGAAATTATCCTTTTTGACTTGGCATGCGGCCTGTGGTAAATTGCACGGCATCACTTCAAGGATGTCTTATGAATACCCTGTTCGATACAACAAAGATCAATGCCATGGAGCTCAGAAACCGCTTTGTGCGGTCTGCAACCTGGGAGGGGATGTGTGATGAAGACGGCCGTCCGGGGAGCCGGCTTGCCGGATGTTACCAGGACCTTGCCCGGGGCGGCGTGGGACTTATCATTACAGGTTATGCGTACGTTCTGCGCGACGGCAAGCAGACGCGCGGATCCCTCGGCGCGCATCGCGATGATTTCGAAAAAGAGATGAAGATGCTCTCCGCGGCTGTGCACAGGGAAGGCGGCAAGCTCTGCATGCAGCTGGTGCATACGGGGGGACAGGCTCGGGTCGCATCAGACGGAAAGCTGATCGCGCCATCGGCCGTTGCAGCCGAGGAGTACAGCGGTATGCCCGTCGAAATGACACAGCAAGACATCGAGAACGTGGTCCGTTCGTTTGCCGCGAGCGCGAAACGGGCAAAGGCCTGGGGCTTCGACGCGGTCCAGATCCACGCCGCACACGGCTACCTGATCAGCCAGTTTCTTTCGCCCCGCACGAACCTCCGTGCGGATGAATACGGGGGGAGCATTGAGAACCGGGCCCGTTTTCTGCTGGCTGTGTACCGGCGGGTGCGAACTGAAGTCGGCAAGACGTTTCCTGTTCTTTTGAAACTGAACGGGTCGGATCACGCGGAAAAGGGGCTGACCCCCGACGACGCTGTCCTGGTTGCTGCCGCGCTCGATCGCGCCGGGATCGATGCAATTGAAGTGAGCAGTGGAACCCCGGCATCAGGTGATCTCCTGCCCGCACGGAAAACGATCGATACACGGGAGAAGGAGGCCTACAATCTCGAACTTGCGGTACAAATCAAGCGGGCTGTTGCGTGTCCCGTCATGGTCGTGGGCGGGTTCCGGTCGTTCGACATCGCAGAACGGGCACTCCAAAGTGCCGGGGCGGATTATATTTCGCTTGCACGGCCATTTATTCGGGAACCCGATCTGGTGAAGCGGTGGCAGGGCGGGGATGTTTCACGGGCGCGGTGCATCTCATGCAACGGGTGTTACCGCCCCGGGATGCGTGAAGGCGGCATTGCCTGCATTGTGGAGCGGGCGGAACAAAAAAGAAAAAGCGGCGCATGACGGAGAAAATGTTTATGATGAACCGTTGAAACCGCTTTACCACCGTGCTATAGTTACACTATTGTCGTTCGTCATATTTAATCACCCAATTTCCCGAAGGAGGCAGCGTATATGGTACAAAAGGCAAGTCCCAAGTTGACGGAAATGATGAATCAGGCGATCGCTGGAGAGCTTCAGGCAATCGTGCAATACATGTGGCATCATATCATGGTAAAAGGCCTGAATTCGGCGTCGCTCATGGACGTATTCGAAAAGATCGCTGTGGACGAGATGAAGCACGCGGAAAAGATTGCAGAGAGGCTCTTCTACTTCGATGTCAATCCCACGACCAAGCCAAATCCCATTGCTGTAGGCGGCACGCCCGAGCAGATGCTCAAGGCCGACGTAAAGGCAGAGGAAGAGGCGATCACACTCTACAAGGACATCATCAAGCAGGCTGCGTCCGAGGGTGACGAGACAACGCGTCTCTTGTTCGAAGAGATTCTTTCAGAAGAGGAAGGACATCACGATACGTTTACAACGCTCTTGGGACAATAAAAAACGCAGGGCAGGCTTCGGCCTGCCCTGACGGACATTTTCCCTGCGCGTTGAGAGCGGTTTTACACGAAACCTTGCCGGACGGCCGGTTTCGTCCGGTTCACGGCATCTTGAACTCTTTTCCGGGAATCCTCACCGTGAGCACCGGGCACGCGGCTTTCCTGACGACTTTTTCCGCAGTGCTTCCGAAGAGCATGTGATCAATGCCGGTCCTGCCGTGAGTGCCGATCACGATCAGGTCGGCGCCTTTATCCTTTGCCATCTTGATGATTTCGACAAAGGGCACGCCCCGGATGACCTGCTGTTCAACATTTTTTACTTTGGCTGAGGCCTCCGCGCCCCATTTTGCCATTTCCATTTCGGCGCTCTTCTGCATATCCTCCACGAGATCGGTTAATGATAATGATGATGGGATGTACCACTCCGCGATGCTGATATCCTGAATCACGTACAGCAGAATGAGTTTGGCCTGATAGTCCTGCGCCAGCGATAGTGCATGGTCCATTGCGGCGCGCGCCCCCTGAGAAAAATCCGTCGGGAATAATATTGTTTTCAGCTGCATGGCGTCCCCCTCCTCGTAGTGCAGCATCGGTACAGCTTAAGTGTAGCGCCCGCCAGGATTTCTGTCAAATAGTCAGGTATCCGGGAGCCGCGGTAGAGGTATAATAGAGTACCCTCCAGAACACTGCCACCCCGCAGACCGGCCTTGGATGTATATATTGATATTCGCTTGACTCACCACACAGACTTTCTTACAATGCCACGTACCCCCGATCAGGGGATGGAACTTTAAGGTTCTTTGTGCTACATTTCAGTCATGCGCCTTGTAATTATTGAAGACGATCCGCTGCTTCTGGAAAATCTCACCTTGCTGCTCCGCGGCGAGGAGGGGATTACCGTTGCCGGCTCGTACCGCTCGGCTGAAGATGCACTTCATTCGTTAAAGGATGTGGCGCCCGACGTGATGCTGACCGACCTGGGGCTTCCCGGCATGTCCGGCGTTGACTTGATAAAAAAAGCCAAACAAGAGATGCCATCCATCGAAATCATGGCGCATACGGTTTTTGAGGACCGCGACAAGGTGTTTGCCGCCATTAAAGCCGGTGCATCGGGCTATATCCTGAAAGGAAGCACCCCGCGCGAAATTATCGAATCCATACATTCCCTTTACAAGGGCGGCGCACCCATGAGCCCCAAAATCGCGCGCAAACTCATTTACGAATTTCAAGGAGCCACGGGAACCGGTGCGCAGTTCCTGTTGACCCAGCGCGAGACGGAAATCGTCAAGCTCGTGGAAGACGGGCTGACGTACAAGGAAATCGGAGAGGCGCTGAAGATAAGTACGCATACCGTTCATACCCATATTAAAAATATGTATGAAAAGCTTCAGGCAAAAGACCGCAACGATGCCATCATCAAGGCACGAAAAAAAGGTATCATATGATGCTGCTGCGGTTTTTCTCCATCTCCCCTTAACAACACCTCCTCGTTGATGTATCATAACCAGTTCTTCTTGATATTCTATTTGCGCACTGATGCACCGCGTTATCATCCCTCCTTGCTGTGACCCCTTCTTCGCGGGCGGGGAGGGGTTATTTCAGCTGGCTGCGACTGCCCGCAACACCCGGGAAAAAAAGGATTGACAATTCCAGCACAGGCTGTTATAAATTACGACCATGCTTCAAGCGACTGAAAAAATTTGGCTGAATGGCACATTTGTCAAGTGGGATGAAGCCAAAGTGCATGTCCTCGCCCATACTCTTCATTATGGAACAGGTGTGTTCGAGGGCATTCGCTGCTATCAGACGGATAACGGCTCTGCCGTGTTCAGACTTGCCGAGCATGTTGACCGCCTGTTCGACTCGGCGCACATCCTGCAGATGGAAATTCCCTTTACGCGGGCTGCGGTAAGCGAAGCCATCCTTGAAACGATTCGTATGAACAAGATCGATGCCTGCTATATCAGGCCGCTCGCATTCATCGGTTACGGCTCCATGGGTATTTTCCCGAAGGACAACCCCGTAGAGCTTTCCATCGCCGTCTGGCCGTGGGGCAGCTACCTCGGCGACGAAGGCCTGCAAAACGGCATTCGGGTGAAAATTTCTTCGTTCAGCCGTCCGCATGTGAATGCGACACTCGTACGTGCCAAAGCCACGGCGAATTATGCCAATTCGCTCCTGGCTAAACGCGAAGCGCTGAAAGACGGCTATGATGAGGCGATGCTGCTTGATACGGACGGATATATCGCCGAAGGCAGCGGCGAAAACGTCTTCATGGTGCGCAACGGGATCATTAAAACACCGCCGCTGACCTCTATTCTCGAAGGCATCACCCGGGAGACGGTCATGCAGCTTGCGCGTGAGCGCGGCATGCGTCTTGTTGAGGAGCGGTTTACCCGCGATGAGGTGTACATCGCTGATGAAGCGTTTTTCACGGGAACCGCGGCCGAGATTACGCCGATCCGCGAGGTGGATAACCGCATTCTGGGAGCGGGCAAACCCGGGCCGGTTACCAAGGAGCTTCAGGCCGCATTCTTTGATATCGTTCACGGTCGTGACAGCCGACATGCAGACTGGCTGACGCCGATCGCGCTGAAACAACCAGCCCTGAAAAAATAGTCCTCCTGACACGGGGACACGGCTGCAGGCACATTGCTCGGCAGACGATGACAACCGTGGTTATGCAGTAACAACAAGTGCCGAAGTGGTGGAACTGGTAGACACGCACGTTTGAGGGGCGTGTGGGGCAACCCATGGGGGTTCGAGTCCCCCCTTCGGCACCATTTTCCCGATTCAGGCAGCAGCAACCGGTGCTGTCCATCCTGACGTCCTGATGTATCCGATGAATAAAACACTCGCCATACTGCTGTTCAGCGCTGTCCTGTTCTCTCCGTTCCGGATATACGCTCAACCCAGTGAAGCGCTCGGCATTGTATCCGCACCTTTGGCAAATGTGCATGAGGAGCCGTTCCCCAAGTCCCCGCTCATGACGCAGGTGCTGATGGGCGACATGGTCCGCATTCTGGAAAAGAAGGACAATCACTATCTCATCGCCCCCCCTGACCAGTCAGGCATTCAGGGGTGGGTTCAGCAGGAAGCCCTCATTATCCCGAAGGGCAGGGGGGCGTCGTACACTTCAACCGAACGGCCCCGGATTGTCATCGCGGCACCCAAGGCGGAGGTGCTGATCCTCGATAAGACGGGAAATCACAAGGTATCGCTCTATGCAGGCACGCGTCTGCCCGTGCTTGAACAGCAGAAAGACAGTTATAAGATTCAGTTTCCCGACCGTTCAATCGCCCTGATCGACGCGGCCAGCGCGATAGCGATCAAGTCGCCTGACCCGGTGATCAATACTACGCGTCCGGAGGAGATTGCCTCGACAGCACGCCGCTTCCAGGGAGTGCGCCACCTCGCCGGCGGCATGACCGCCCAAGGGATCGACGAAGGCGGCCTTATCGCCGTTTCCTACCGGATCCATGGCATATCTATCAGCAGAGAACTCGGCGACATCAAGGATAAAGGTGTTCGGGTGTCGAAAAAAGAACTGGAACCGGGCGACATTCTTGTCTTCTCCGGAGAACGCGAAGGCCTGTACCTTGGATCAGGGCAATTTCTGCAGGTGGCGCGGAAAGGCACGGTTCAAATTGCCGCTGTGTATGACCGGCGGCATGGCAATGCATTCCAGTATGGAATACGCATCATCGGAGTCGGCGCCGATGAAAAAAAACGCCCCGCACAGATGACGGCGGAGGATATTCTGCTGGCACAGGCGCGCGCAGCGCAGCTGCCGCTCGGGAAGCGCATTGCTTACTGGGGAGCCCGGTTCATTGGAACTCCGTATGATCCTGATCCGCTGGGACTCTATGTGCGCACAAACCGCATTGTTGCAGATGAGAAAGTCGACTGCATGTACCATGTCTTCCGGTCCGCCGAACTGGCGCAGACCACGACTCCCGGCGAGGCTGTCGAAAAGGCCCTTGCACTCCGGTTTCGTACGCAGGGAAAACAGAAAGACGGTCTGGTGACGAACTATGCCGAACGGTTTGAATACGGTGAAGACATGGTGTTCAGCGGGAAATGGGGCAAAAACATCACTTCGGACCTCGGCGAAACCAAATCCATCACCGGTTCTCGTGGAAAAGAGACCGTAGACATTCTCCCGAAAAACATTCTTGCGACCCGCACACTCCAGAAACAGCTTCAGGACGGCGATATTATCTACTGGGTCAAGGATCCGAAAAAGCGCGTGGTGGAGGAAATCGTCGCGCACCTGTCGATCGTGCGCGTCAAATCAGGTAAGCCGTACGTCATTCATGCCGCAGGGGACAAGGACCGGACGAACAGGCCCGGCGGCGGTGTCGTCAAAGAAGTGCCCTTTGCGGATTACGTGCGCACCATGCGGTTTATCGGCGCGTTCGTGACGCGTTTTAAACAGTAATCATTGTTTTTTTTCAGTTTGACTCCACCATCAATCTCTGCTATAACAATTCGTCAGAGCATAACCATCCAGGTCGTCGTTTTATTCATGCAGCGCCTCATCGGGAGCCTTCATGCTTTCCAAGGTCATCAGTTCGGCCGTACTCGGCATCGATGCCTATCCTGTGGAAGTGGAAGTCGATATAGCGAGCAGGGGACTGCCGTTCTTCTCGACGGTGGGGCTGCCGGACGCTGCAGTGAAGGAAAGCAAGGAACGGGTCCGCACTGCGCTCAAAAACACGGGATTCGATTTTCCCCTCAAGCAGGTCATCGTGAACCTCGCACCTGCGGATATCAAGAAGGAAGGATCGGCATTTGATCTCCCCATCGCGGTAGGCATGCTTATCGCGGAAGGAGTTTTGACGCAGGAACAGGCGAACGGCTATTTGATTGTAGGGGAACTCTCGCTGGACGGACGGTTGAAATCCGTTCGCGGCGCGCTTTCCATGGCAGTTCTTGCGAAGAAGGCGGGACACCGCGGCATGATCATTCCGGCGGATAATGCACAGGAGGCTGCAGTAGTGGACGCTGTTCCGATCTACGGCATGCAGACCCTGCCGCAGGTCGTCGAGTTTTTCACTGGGGCCGCCGCATGTGAGGCCCTCTCCATCGACGTGAAAGAAGCCTTCGCGACATTGTCAGCATATCAGGAGGATTTTTCCGAAGTCAAAGGCCAGGAGCATGCGAAGCGCGCCATTGAGGTAGCTGCTGCCGGGGCGCACAACATCGTGATGATCGGTCCTCCAGGGTCGGGCAAAACCATGCTTGCGCGACGGCTTCCCACGATACTTCCTCAAATGAATTTCGACGAGTCCATTGAGACCACGAAGATTCACAGTATCATGGGCCTTATTAAAAAAGGCCAGCCCCTCATTGCAACAAGGCCGTTCAGAAGCCCCCACCATACTATTTCGGATGCAGGCCTGATCGGCGGCGGCCAGATTCCAAAACCCGGCGAGGTCAGCCTCGCACACAACGGCGTGCTTTTCCTCGACGAACTCCCCGAGTTCAAGCGAAATGTGCTTGAAGCACTCCGGCAGCCGCTCGAGGATGGCTGCGTAACCATATCCCGTGCCGTGACATCGCTCACCTATCCTGCGTCGCTGATGCTTGTCGCCGCCATGAACCCCTGCAAGTGCGGCAACTGGGGCGATCCGCAGCACCAGTGCCAGTGTACGCCGCACCAGGTCCAGACCTACCGGTCCCGCGTGTCCGGTCCTCTCCTGGACCGGATCGATATTCACATCGAAGTGCCGGCCATTAAATTCAATGAAATTTCGTCGGATGCACCGGCTGAATCGTCCGCGGCAATACGCGGCCGGGTAACTTCGGCCCGCGCCATCCAGTATGAGCGGTTCCGGAGTGACGGCATATATGCCAACGCTCATATGAAGCCGAGGCATATCAGGAAGTACTGCAAGATCGATGAAAACAGCCTCCACCTGATGGAGACCGCCATGAGCCGGCTCGGTCTTTCCGCCCGAGCGTATAACCGCATCCTGAAAGTAGCCCGTACAATCGCCGACATCGAGGGAAATGAGCGGATCGAGTCGCATCATATAGCTGAAGCGATCCAATACCGCAATCTTGACCGACGAATGAATTGAGATCATTGTGCTGGTTGCCTGCCGTAGCAACCCGGAACAAAACGCCGAAAACAATCACCACCGGCAAAAAACACTGTGCGCTCATGAGCAGCTATCCCTGCCTAGAAAATTAACAGAGGAGCTCCCGTCAACACGATCGTTTCCTTTTTTATAGTGAGGCTCGCTTTTGCTATAATAAACATACGTCAATTTACAGCGCTGAAACCAGGGCATGCTTGGCAGGCACCCTATCCCTGGAGAGGGAGCAGGAAACGCGGCATCCGTTGTTGACGCTACCCGCCTCTCCACATGCACCAACCACGAGCACAGCAGGAGAACACACCAGTGACAGACGGTACCCCCGCACCTCATGCCCCGGAACTCCCGGAAACACTCTCTATCATTCCCCTGGGCGGCGTCGGCGAGATCGGCCTGAACATGACCGTGCTCGAGTGCTCGGGTGATCTCATCGTCATCGATGCGGGACTCATGTTTCCCGACGCCGAGATGCTCGGTGTGGACATCGTGATCCCCGATTTCTCGTACGTGACCGACAACAGCGACCGGCTGCGCGGCATTGTGCTGACCCATGGCCACGAGGACCACATCGGCGCACTGCCTTTCCTGCTGAGGGAGGTTCCCGGTATTCCCGTCTATGGTACGCGGCTCACGCTCGGCTTCGTGAAAGACAAATTGAAGGAGCACAATCTCGAAGAAACAGCGAAGCTCATCCCCGTGCGGCCCCGCGACGTGATCAAGCTCGGCTGCTTCGCTGTCGAGTTCATCCGCGTGACCCACAGCATCGTGGACGGCGTGGGCCTCGGGATTACAACGCCCGTGGGGAGGGTCGTGCATACGGGAGATTTCAAGATTGACCCCACGCCCGTGGACGGCGAGATCATGGATCTGCGCACCTTTGCCGAGTACGGGGACAACGGCACGCTTGTGCTTCTGTCGGACAGCACGAACGCGTCCCAGGGCGGCTACACGTTCTCGGAAAAGGAGGTGCGCCGCGGATTCGAGGACATTTTCTCGCGCGCCAAGGGAAGGATCGTCGTGGCGACCTTTGCCTCGAACATTCACCGCGTGCAGCAGATCCTCGACACGGCGGTCATGTTCAATCGCAAAGTCATCCTGAACGGCAGGAGCATGATCGCCAATGCCCAAATCGCCCTGGACCTGGGTTACCTTAAGATGCCGCCAGGCACGTGGCTGAAGGTGGACGCGCTCAAGCAGTTGCCCGACGACCAGATCGTGATGATCACCACGGGAAGCCAGGGCGAACCCATGAGCGCGCTGGCGCGCATGGCAGCGAACGAGCACAAGCACTTTCAGATTAAAAAAGGCGACACCATTGTATTGTCGTCCAAGATGATACCCGGAAACGAGCGGGCAATTGCACGGATTATCAATCACCTCTTCAAGCACGGGGCGGACGTGTTCTATGAAAAGGTGTCGGAAATCCATGTGTCCGGCCACGCGTCCAAGGAAGAACTGAAGCTCATGCTGAGCCTCATCAAGCCGGACTATTTCATCCCCGTGCACGGAGAATACCGCCACCTCGTGTACCACGCACAGCTCGCGCGGAAGGTGAACATCCCTGACACGAACATTTTCATCATCGAGAACGGCGACGTAATGGAATTTACGAAAAAGGGCGCGCGCCGCGCAGGGACGGTGAACACCGGGAGGGTGTACATTGACGGCAAGACCGGAGGAATCGCAGGCGAGGCGGGCGTGGACCGCGTTGTATTGCGCGACCGGATGAAGCTGGCCCACGACGGCGTTGTCATCGTAATCCTGGGCATCGAAAAGACATCAGGCAAGGTCGTTTCAGGACCGGACATCGTATCGCGCGGATTCATTTTTGAGGATGCATCGCAGGACTTGATTGCTGAAGTGCGGGACGTTGTCATGGATACACTCCTGCTCATGATACCTGAAGCAAAGGGGGACTGGTCCCTCGTTTCCTTTAAAGTGCGAACAGCGCTCAAGAAGTTCATCAACAAGCGGCTGGACCGTCGTCCCATGATTATTCCTATTATCATGGAAATCTAATCCCATCCCGGAAGCGGTCTCTCCATTGCTATTCCAGACAGTTCTCACGGCGCGCAGCCATCATCCGGCACGCGGGACTGCGCCGTAACCCCGCAATTTTTATGCTACAATAGCACTATCATCTGTGCATCCGGAGGTTCCATGAATTCCTTTGCTAAAGAAGACTTCAAATACGACAAGCTGGGTGAAGATTGCCAGTCCCTGAAGCACTCCCTCTGCAACCGTCTCATTTATTCCATGGGCAAGGACCCCATCACAGCGACCCACCGCGACTGGTTTCACACAGCGGCTTATGCTGTCCGGGAACGGCTGATCGAGCGGTGGATGGAGACTATGCGCAGCTACTACGACTCGGATTCGAAACGCGTCTATTACCTCTCACTTGAATTTCTCGTGGGCAGGCTTCTTTCCAACAGCCTGCTGAACATGGGGTTTTATGAAGAATGCCGCGAAGCACTCTCTGAACTGGAACTGGATCTCGAACGCATCCGTGAACTGGAATCGGATGCAGGCCTCGGCAACGGCGGACTCGGCCGTCTTGCAGCGTGTTTTCTCGATTCCATGGCTACGCTGCGTCTGCCGGGATACGGTTACGGAATCCGCTACGAGTACGGCATGTTCCATCAGCGCATTGAAAACGGGTACCAGGTCGAGCATCCTGACAACTGGCTGCGCTACGGCAATCCCTGGGAATTCCCCCGGCCCGAAGTGCTGTTCCCTGTCAAGTTCGGCGGCCGCGTTGTCCAGTTCAAGGACGAGCGCGGTCAATCGCGCTTTCACTGGGTCGATACCGAGGACGTGATGGCCATGGCCTACGATACGCCTGTGCCCGGATATGACACGCATACGGTGAACAATATGCGGCTCTGGTCCGCTAAGGCTTCGCGCGACTTCAATCTCAAGTATTTCAATGAAGGAAACTATATTAAAGCCGTTGAGGAAAAGAACGAATCAGAGAACCTCTCCAAGGTTCTGTATCCGGACGACACCACGCAAATGGGGCGCGAGCTGCGTCTGAAACAGCAGTATTTCTTTGTATGCGCGTCCCTGCAGGACATCCTGCGCCGCTACAACAAGGACCATGTCGAGTTCGATAAGCTTCCCGACAAGGTTGCGATCCAGCTGAACGACACGCATCCCTCCATCGCCATTCCGGAGCTCATGCGCGTGCTTGTGGACGTCCACAATGTACCGTGGGAGCGCGCCTGGGATATTACACGACGCACCTTTTCATACACCAATCACACGCTCATGCCCGAGGCGCTCGAGACGTGGCCGGTCTCGCTTTTCGAGGCGATCCTGCCGCGGCACCTCCAGATCATCTACGAGATCAATCACCGCTTCCTCGAGGACGTGCACCACAACTATCCCGGAGACCCGGACCTGCTGAAGCGGATGTCCGTGGTGGACGAAAACGGCGGCAGGAGGCTCCGGATGGCGCATCTTGCGATCATCGGAAGCCATCGCGTGAACGGCGTGGCGCGCATCCACACGGAACTGATGAAACATACCATTTTTGAGGATTTCGACCGGTTGTACCCGGACAGGATCATCAACATCACCAACGGCATCACGCCGCGCAGATGGCTGCACCAGGCCAATCCCGGATTGTCCGCGCTCATCTCGCAGCACATCGGTGACGACTGGGTCTGCAATCTTGCGGAGCTGAAGAAGCTCACCCCCCTTGCCGATGATGCTCAGTTCCGGAAGCAGTTCCGCATGGTGAAGCGGTCGAACAAGCAGCGGCTCGCCGAGATCATCAAGATGCGGCTCAAACTCGACATCAATGTCGACTCACTCTTCGACGTGCAGATCAAGCGGATCCATGAATACAAGAGGCAACTCCTGAACGTGCTGCACGTCATCACTCGCTACAACCGCATCAAGCGGGGCGACGTGGCGGGCTTCGTGCCGCGCACCGTGATCTTCAGCGGCAAGGCTGCGCCGGGGTATGCCATGGCAAAGCACATCATCAAGCTGATACACAGTGTGGGTGATGTGGTGAATAACGACCCGGCAGTGGGTAATCTCCTCAAAGTCGTCTTCATCGCGGACTACAGCGTCTCGAACGCCGAGAAAATCGTTCCCGCCTGCGACCTGTCCGAGCAGATTTCGACGGCCGGCACCGAGGCCTCGGGCACCGGCAACATGAAGCTTGCTCTGAACGGCGGTCTCACCATCGGTACGCTTGACGGAGCAAATATCGAGATCAAGGAGGAAGTGGGAGACGACAATATCTTCATTTTCGGGTTGACCGCGGAGGAGGTCGGTGCGCTGTACAGCCGGGGGCATAAACCCTGGGAGCTTTATGCATCCAATCCCGAACTGAAACAGGCGCTTGATATGATCGGGTCCGGCTATTTTTCCCCCGATGACCCGGGACGGTTCCGGCCCGTCTCTGATATGCTCATGGGCAGCGACCATTTCCTGCTGCTGGCCGACTTTGCATCCTATATAGCGTGCCAGGAACAGGTCGATGCGCTCTACCGTGATCCCGAGGCATGGTCGCGCCGCGCCATCCTGAACGTCGCGAACATGGGCAAGTTTTCGAGCGACCGTACGATCGGGGAGTACGCTAAGAACGTATGGGATGTAAATCCTGCTGAGCGCAGGTGACCGCTCGGAAGCCTCCGCCCGCCTTGGTACTCATGTTCAAACCCCGTTCCTCCCCTTCTCTCACGAAGGGGATTTTTTTTCTCCCCGTATAAAACGACAGGGCAGGGAAGATTGTATATCAGTGCATTTGCACGGGACGTACGTGCACCCTGCTTGTAAGTCGCCTCTTCCGAGGCTATACTGAGAAGAGAGGTTCCTGAGATGAAAGCGCTTTTCTATGAAAAACAGCAGGGCTATCAAGGGATCATTTCCGGAGACCTCCCCATCCCTGCAACCACCAGCAACGAAGTCCTTGTCCGCGTTCACGCCTTCTCCCTCAACCACCTCGACCTCTGGGTCATGAGCGAAAACTATCCGGTCCGGGTTGCGCTTCCGCACATATTTGGGTCTGATGCATCGGGAGTCGTGGAGCGTGTCGGCCCGGGCATCGACCATGTCAAGACCGGCGATGAAGTAATCATCTTTCCCGGACTCTCCTGCGGTTACTGCGATGCGTGTCTGAGCGGCCGCGACAATGAATGCAACAGCTTTTCCCTTCTCGGTGTTCGCACGAACGGTGTTTCAGCGGAATACGTGAACGTTCCCGCGGCAAATGTCTTCCCCAAACCGGCAGGCCTGTCGTTTGAAGAAGCAGCCTGCTTCGGCATCACCTACACAACGGCTTGGAATTCCCTGGTCCTGCGCGCAGGCATACGCCAGGGGGATACGGTCCTGGTACACGCAGCGGGAAGCGGGGCGGGGTCTGCCCTTATCCAGGTCGCAAAGCTGTTCCACGCGAACGTCATCACCACCGTGGGCGACGACTGGAAGATCGAAAGGGCCAAGGCGCTCGGCGCGGACCACGTGATCCAGTATCGGAAGGAGGATTTCGTTGAGGCGGTAAAGCGCATCACCGACGGGAACCTCACGGACATCGCCGTGGACCACATCGGCGCAGCTACGTTCAACAAATCCCTGTCCTGTCTTAAGAAAGGCGGAACCCTCATAACGTTCGGCGCAACGTCAGGCGACGAGATCCCTTTGAGCCTCCGGTACGTTTTCGGCAAGAACCTGAGAATTCATGGCGTCTACGTCGGACCGAAAGCTGCAATGAAACAGTATCTGAAGCTCTTCGGACACGTGCGGCCTGTCATCGATTCGGTATTCGCGTTCAACGACATTTACCAGGCCTATGAGAAGATGCTCTCCCGCAGGGTTTTCGGCAAAATCGTCGTTCGCGTCCTTTAAACATCTTGAATTCCCCCCTGCTTTGTGAAATAATGCAGTTCGTTAACACGGCCATTTTCCGCTTGCCCGGGGAGGTCAGGTGCTGTTTCAGACCCTGCTCATCATTCATGTATTCTCCATCATTGTCTGGATTGGCGGCGTGACGTTCGTAACGACCGTCGTCTTTCCCATGATGTACCGCACTGAGGGCTCCCTTGAAAAGGCGCTTCTGTTCCAGGGGGTTGAACACCGCTTCGCGTTCATAGTGAAATGGATCCTCGCGATCGCCTTTATGACGGGCTTCTGGCTGCTGTCTTTGCGCCAGGGCGTCAACGTGCTTGTCGAACCCAAGGGGCTCGGCATCGTAATCATGATCTTTGCGTGGGCGCTGTACACGACCGTACTGTTATCGGAGCGGAAGGTCCTTGCGCGCATCTTTGCAGATCCGTCGAAAATCGACATGAACAAGGCGCTCAAGATGATCAATGCCATGCACTGGGTCCTGCTCGCGGCAAGCTATTCGGCCGTCGGGGCGGGAATCTGGTTCGGGCATTCGGTGAAGCCTTAGTTCAAAGTTCAGCATGCACAGGTAAGACGAAACTTGAGGTGAGACGTGGTTCTTTTTGAGGCAATCATACTCGGCATCATTCAGGGCATTACGGAGTTCCTGCCCATCAGCTCTTCAGCACATCTCATCCTGTTTCCCTGGATGATCAGGTCGCAGGGAACGCTCATCGACAGCCTGAATTTCGACGTAGCGCTCCACGCTGGTACGCTCGTGGCCATCCTCGGGTTTTTCTGGAAAGACTGGCTGGATCTGCTCGCCAAATTTTTCCGGGGCTTCGGTGATGCTTCATGGAAAACCGGCGAGGGCAGGATGGTCTGGTTCATTGTTCTTGCAACGATACCAGCAGGAGTGCTCGGCCTTAAGTTCGAGCACGTTGTGGAGCACGCCTTCCGCAATCCCCTGCTCATCGCGGCATCGCTCACCGTCATCAGTATCGTGATATGGGCGTGCGACCGGTACGGAGCGAAGGCCGCGGCACTCGAAAAGATGACGCTCGGCCAGTCCCTGTTCATCGGCTGCGCCCAGGCGCTCGCCCTGGTGCCCGGCGTGTCGCGCTCGGGAATCACCATCAGCGCCGGCCTCATGGCGGGCTACACGCGGGAGAGCGCCGCCCGTTTTTCCTTTCTCCTGTCCACTCCCGTCATCGCGGGCGCCTCGGTCCTGAAGCTCGCCAAGCTCAAGCTCGCTCCGGGTGAGGCGGTTCCGTTCCTGGCGGGCGTCGCATGCTCCGCAATCGTGGGGTACCTCAGCATCAAGTTTCTTCTCTCCTATCTCAGCCGGCATTCGATGGACCTCTTTGTGTGGTATCGCCTTGCCCTCGCAGCCGCAGTTGTCCTGCTGTGGGCAGCGCGGATGTAACAGAGGCGCCCAGCAAAAGGCTTTTTGACTGGATAACAGGATGAACAGAATTTTACATTGGAACCCAAAAAGCAGAGGCTCTGGGTAACTGCAGAGTCGCAGAGAACACTGAGCAAAATGGCCGTGTTTTTCTCCGCGACTCAACATCTCTGCGGTTGATCTCCTGTTTTCCATCCGACAGTATCCTGTTCATCCTGTCAAAGACGTTCTGCTTGGTTTTTTATGGAGGGTTATGGCAGTAGCGGCAAACAAGCACAAGCACTGGAACGAAATCGTCGGTCTGTTGTTGTTCGCGTCGGGCCTGCTGATCGTCCTGAGCCTTCTTTCCTACAGCGCCACGGATCCCTGCTTCAGC
>DATHDE010000148.1:0-6637 GCA_035490495.1 Nitrospirota bacterium | reverse complement strand
TCGCCTATGATCAGCCGTTTCTCTGGGGCTCCAAGAGAACAGGCCCGGATTTGGCCCGTGTAGGCGGAAAATATACGGATAAATGGCATTACAAGCATTTCAACGATCCGCGGAAACTGTTCACCGGCTCCGACATGCCTTCCTATGGATGGCTGGCGGATATCAATCTCAAGCCTGCTGAAATCGAAGCCCATATGCAGGGACTCGGGTTCCCGTTCACAAAGGAAGAGATTGAGGCTCTCGCGGACAAGACCAAGCTCGATGCACTGGTAGCCTATATGCAGACACTTGGGGCGGCTGTTCCGAGAAAACCCAAGCCGCCCATGATTGCCAAGGGCGACAAGAATCCGCTTCTGGGCGATGCAGCGGCTATTGCAGAGGGGAAGAAAATCTACGAGATGAACTGTGCAGCATGCCATGGTGTGGACCTGAAGGGTGACATCGGGCCTGACTTGACGGACAAAGAGTGGATATACACTCAGTCACCTATCGGCGATGATACGCTCTTTTTCCTGATCGCTGACGGTTCAAAGAAGGATCAGGAGTTCGAAGGGCGTAAGGCCAAGGGCGGTATGCCGTCATGGGGCGAATTCTTCGGTAAGAAGAAGATCTGGTCGGCCATTGCCTATATCAGGTCCAAGGAAGAGAAATAACGCGGAAAGGAGTCTTAGATGGCTGAAGACATGGATAAGCTCGAAGATTTCGAGCGCGAAGATACGAAGACCAAACTGCCGCTGGGCTGGCTTTTGCTTTACGTCGGCTTGATTCTCTGGGGTATTTACTACAGCATTTCATTCACACCCCAGGTCGGCGGCTGGACCCAGGAGGGTCAGTACCTGGAGTCGTTGAAACAGAAATAGCCTGATCTCCCCCCTGGTGGGTGGAGAAGATGTCGCGGTCTCCACCCACCTCCCTTTAATTCTATATTCCCGGGGGTCATCTCATATTTTAGGTATGCCAGCATGAAACACTCAATTGGATATAAAGAATGCAGGAAATGCGGCAATGTTTTCCAGACTGACCTCCGCGGCAGTGCAAAGTGGTGTTTCCCGTGCAACGTGATCGTCACCAGAGAGTATCAGCGCCAGTATCGACGCCGTGAAAAAGGGCAGGAATATGTCGCAAGTTAAAAAACCACTGCTCATGAGACCCTTCCGGTGGATAACGGAAATCCTCCAGGCTGTTGTGATCCTCGGGATCCCGTTTATCCGCATCAACGGCGAAAGCGCATTCCGCTTCGACATCCCCACGCTTCGGCTTCACGTCTTCGGGGGCACACTATGGATGCATGAGTTCTTTATCGTTCTTGTTGCAACGATTTTTATTACGCTGCTTGTTGTGTTCGTAACGCTTGTTTTCGGCAGGGTCTGGTGCGGATGGTTCTGCCCCCAGACGGTGCTTATCGATTTTACACCGTTCATGGACAAGGCTGCAAAGAAGGGGTTTGCTTACCAGGCAGCATCTTATTCCGTCGTGTTTATTATTTCACTTACAGTCTCGGCGTCACTCATCTGGTATTTTATTTCGCCGTATGAATTCATTGCGGATCTTATCAAGAATGATCTCGGAGCCACGACGTGGGGCTTCTGGATCGTCATGACGATCGTCATCTTCCTGAATTATGCGCTGCTCAGGCATAAGTGGTGCGCAACGGTCTGTCCTTATGCCAAGCTTCAGAGCGTCATGTTCGACAAGAGCACGATGGTCATTGAAATGGATCCCAAGAGGGCACAGGAATGCATTGAATGCAAAAGCTGCGTGCGGGCTTGCCCCACGGGCGTGGATATCCGGAATGGGTTGGATGCAGCATGCATCAACTGCGCTGCGTGCATGGATGCCTGCGCGCATGTTATGGAGAAACTCAAGAAGAAAGGGCTGATCAGATATGCTTTCGGCGCCGGGGGCGGCGGACCGTTTCTTAGGCAGAATGTGTATATCGTCGGCGGATTTCTTCTTGCATTCTTCATATTGTATATCCACCTGACAATAGCACGCACGGGTGTGGATGCGGTGGTGCTTCCCCACAATATGGAGGCCCGCCTGACGAAGGACGGTCGGGTGATTAATGCCTACGTGCTGTCGCTGCGGAACATGCGGTCCACACCCGTCGATTTGACGGTTCGTGTGGAAAAGTTCGATGAATCAATGGTGCAATCGCAAAATGAACCACTTCATCTGGACGCGGAACAGCGGGATCGTTTTCCGCTGTTTATTCGCATAAACAAACCATCCGGCCCTCAAAAAACGAAACACATTAAAATTCATCTTGATGATGCGGCACGCCAAGTTCACCTGGAAAAGGAGGCGAATTTCAATTTTCCCGATGAATTATAGATTGCTTATATTCGGCTTACTGCTCGGAGGGTTTGTCATTATCGGGGCATCGGTGTATATCGGGTATGTTGTCCGCGACGGCGAAGTAGTGGACAATGCCTACGAGGCCGGGCTCAAGTTTGATGAGGTTGCCAAAAGAAGGCAGGAATTAGGGTGGAACGTCGAACTCCCGAGGAGTCTTCATGTAGGGAAGGAAGAGTCGGCGGTTGTAACGGTCATGGTTACGGATCGAACTGGGTCCGGTTTGAACGATGCCACGGTCGATATTGACTTGAACAGAATGGGAAACAGACATATCAGAACATTTCATTGCGTTGCTGATAAAGCAGGACGGTATTCAGTCCCGGTCCATTTTGACGCGCCGGGGTATTGGGAGGCGCGGGTGCATGTTGCCCGCCTCCAGGACGCACTCATCTTTGACGATCATATCAATGTCGTTCGTTAGAACGAGTAAACACAGGAGGGGATCATGTCGGAACAGGACCAGTGTCAAAATCAGTCCCGCCGGAGCTTTCTAGCCGCAGGCATCGGGGTCATTTCTGGCGCCATTGCGCTCGGGGTCGGCGCCGCCGCCCTCACGTCTATCGGGGCACCGGCCGTCACGAACAAGCGGCAAGGCAAGTGGGTCGACGTGGGCAGCGCCGCGGACCTGAAGCAGGGCGAATTCAACCAGATCAGCATTGTGTATGACGCGAAGGACGGATGGCTCGAAGGCAAAATAAAGCAGCTTGTCTATGTGAAGGTGACGGGTGACGATATACTGGCATTGTCTGCCACATGCGCGCATCTCGGATGCAATGTCAACTACGATGAAAAAACCGGAGGGTTCAAGTGCCCCTGCCATTCGGGTATGTACGACGCTACGGGAAAGAACGTCAGCGGTCCGCCCCCGAAACCTCTTGACCGGCTTGCCGCAAAAATCGAGGACGGCAAGCTGAAAATCAACACCGCTGTGAAGGAGGCGTAGTATGTTCCGACGCATCAGCCAGGCAATCGACGACAGATTCAAAATCAATGATGATTTCAAGAAAAATGTTCTTGACCATCCGGTGCCACCGCGGGTGAACTTCACTTTTTGCTTCGGAGGGATCACCTTTTTACTGTATGTGCTGCTCGCGGTAACCGGCATTACGATGCTCTTCTTCTATGTTCCTTCCGTAGACCATGCATTTACGACAGTGGAATACATTACCTTCGACCTCACGGCAGGCAACATCATCCGGGCGATCCACCACTGGTCCGCGAACCTCATGATCGTATTTGTGTTCTTCCACATGCTCCGCGTGTTCATTTACGGGGCATACAAAAACCCGCGGGAATTCAATTGGATCACCGGCGTGCTCCTGTTCGGAATCGTACTGGCATTCGGTTTCACGGGCTATCTGCTGCCGTGGGACCAGAAGGCATACTGGGCAACGCGCGTCGGGGTGTTATTGCCGAAAGGCATCCCCGTCATTGGCGCCTTCATGTCAAAGCTGCTCATGGGCGGCGACGACCTCGGCTCGCTTACGCTTTCCCGGTTCTTCGCGCTCCACGTTGCGGTGCTGCCGATCATCACCGCGGTATTTCTGATCGGGCACTTTCTCATGATTCGCAGGGTGGGCATAGCAAAACCTCTGTAACGGTTGAAAAGGAGACAGTCCGATGAGTGATGATTCCAAAGACAAAGAAATGGTATTTTATCCGAATTTTCTGTTTCGCGAAGCCGTTGCTGCGCTCGTCATCGTGGCGCTTGTCGTCGCAATGGCATTGATCTTTCCCATGAAAGTCGGCGATCCCGCGGATCCGTCGGACTCGGCGTTCAAGCCGAGGCCGGAGTGGTATTTTATGGCGCCATTTTATGTATTGAAAGTATTCCCCTCGAGCATGGAGATCGTACCCACGGTGATTCTGCCGGTCGGTTTGCTCGTGCTGTTAATGGTGTTTCCCTTTTTCGACAAGGATCCCGAACGTCGACCTTCGAAGCGGCCGGTGGCCATGATGCTCTTGGCGGTGGGCGTGATCTCGACGATCGTTTTTACGGTCCTGGGAATTCTTTCATAATAGTGACCTGGACGTCCGGCGGATGCGGACGGACAGCATATTTCATACAAGGAGGAATAAGAACATGAAGCGGCTAGGTGTTTTGGCGGTACTCTTGGTATTGGCGCTCGTAACGGCGGTTTTTGCGGCGGAAAACAAGGGCGATACCGAGATCAAGGCGAAAAAGGTGTCATCGGATCCAACGGATATCTCGAGCCCGGAGTGGGCATCGGCAAAAGAATCGACGCTGGTGAATGACGGCGCCTCGGGCGGTCCTTTTGAAAAGAAGAAACTCGAAGTGAAGGTAAAGGCAGTGTATACGAAGGGCGGAATGATCAGTGTGCTCGTGTCCTGGCCCGATGCGGACAAGAGCATGACCAAAGATGCCTGGAAGCTCTCCGGCGGCAAGTGGGCCCATCAGAAGGGCGATGACGACAAACTCGCTTTCAACTGGGAGATCAAGCGGATTAAAAATTTCGCAACCAAGGGATGCGCTGTGGTGTGCCATTCCGAGTCGAAGAATCAGGAAGACTGGAAGTATCATACGGAGACAGCTACCGAGCGCGGCGACATGTGGGTCTGGAGATCCTATACCTCCGACCCTATGGGTCATGCAGAAGACGGGTATGTAGACGACGATTCCCGCAAATCCGACGAGGGCACGGGAAAGCCGAAGAAGAATGAAGCGGGTGACAAGAGCAAGCCGAAGTACATGCAGGATCCGGCCAAGAAACCTTCCGTTCCCGGCTATCTCGTGGACGGTGAAGTTGCAGAGATTAAGGATTACGCCAAGTTCAAGAATAACGACGTGGTGCCTGCATGGATACTCTCCAAATTCACCGGCAGCATGGCGGATGTGCACACGCGTTCAAAGCATGAGAACGGCAGATGGACGGTCATGTTCCAGCGAAAACTCGAGACAGGGGACAAGGAAAACGACGTCCAATTCGACACCCGTCGCGATTATACCTTCGGCATGGCCGTGTTCAACAACTCGAACAAGCACAACAGCTATAACTCCGGCCCTACGAAACTCATCTTTGATTGATCAATCTTGCATACGACCGCGGTCCAGTGTCGGACCGCGGTCTTTTTAAGCGGGGCTGCATTTCTTATCGTGCCGTCGGGAGCACGGGTGGAAAGGATGTATGCTTATGATTATCAGCGGGTGGTTCAATTTCATCGTTACAGTCGTGCTGTTTATTTGTTTGGTAACAGTTGTTTATTTTTACTATATCCGGCCGAAAAAGAAAGAAGACATCGAAAAGGCAGAAGAGCCGAAATATCGCATGCTCGAAGACGATGACGATAAACCTCATTGAAGCATGGCTATGCGCGTTGCCCTCCAGTCTGTGTGGTGCGGTGGCCGCACGCTGAAAGCGGCGATCACGCTGCCGTTCTCTCATCCGGCTTCTCGATTCATATGTGCAGCAGTTGCTTTCATCTTGGCAGTTCTCTCCCTGTTCCTCTGCAAAACCCGTCGAATGATTATACGGCACCGTGCATTGTGCACCCGCTTTAAAAATATCATCGATGCTGCGATCGAGGGTGTGAATATTACCGACCGCACGAGCCGCATCCGGTCTGGAGCCGCGCTAGCCGTACCCTGAAGGAGCTTATCGGGACCCTCGAATCAAGATGCAGATGCATGGGCTGAATCTCCATGAGAGAGGCGACATTCCTAGGTGGGACAGAAGAAGGCGAAAGACTCGCGGATAATGGATATTGACCATTCCGCGGGAAATCGGTAAGATTGAACCATGGCACTGAAGTCGCTCACCGCAGTCCTGACGGCCGCCCTGCTGTTCGGCGCGGGACAGCGTGCAGTTGCTTCGGATCCGAAAAAAGCAACTATCGACTGCAGGGCGAGCGCGGGGGCATGCGTCAAAACCATAGACGGCATCACGGTAGCGTTCGACATCTCTCCGAAGCCGGTAAAGGTCATGAACGACCTGACTTTTGCCGTCACCCTCACCACCAAAGACAAACCTGTGCGGGGCGCATCCGTCATGATTGATCTCACGATGCCCGGCATGTTTATGGGGAAGAACGCCGTGAAATTGAAAGAAGGGACGGAGGGGGCTCACACCGGGCGCGGTGTTATCGTGCGGTGCCCCTCCGGTGAAAAAACATGGCAGGCTTCGGTTGTCGTCCGTCGCGCGGACAAGACCACAATCGCTGCCTTTACGTTCGAGGTTATCTGACCAATAATGGAAACGGGGTACCTGCTCGCTGCGGCAACAGGATTTATCGGAGGATTCGGACACTGCATCGGGATGTG
>DATHDE010000147.1:0-12404 GCA_035490495.1 Nitrospirota bacterium | reverse complement strand
GTCAGATCGCGAAGAAGAAGCTGGGGAAAGCATAGGTTCATTCCCTTTCCCGCCCGCAGCATTCCCCAGGTGAGACGAAAGAGAATCCGCACCTCATGAAACAGATTTCCCTGTTCCTTCTTAGCATCCTTCTGCTTGTTACCGCCTGTACCGACAACCGCCCCCGGAGTATACAAAAAACCGAGTCGATCATGGGCACCGATGTGACGATCACCGTCGTGGTGCCTTCCGCAGAGGAAGGCAACGCGGCCATCGATGCCGGTATGGCCGAGCTCCGGCGGCTCGACGCCATGATGTCCCTCTACAAGGACACGAGCGAACTCACCAGGGTAAATCAGGCCGCCGGGCTTCACCCTGTTGCTGTTTCGCCGGAGATGATCGAGATCGTGCGGGCAGCCAGGGATGTTTCACGCCTGTCCGGGGGCGTATTCGATGTCACGATCGGGCCGCTCGTCGTGCTGTGGCAGATGCGCCTCAGGAATGGAGCGCCCCCCTCGGACGAAGAGATCAGGCGCGTCCGGCAGCTCGTGGATTACCGGAATATCCTGATCGATGAAAAGGCTTCCACGCTGTATCTTGCGAAGCGCGGCATGATCATGGATCTGGGCGGGATGAAGGGGTACCTGGCCGACCGGGTGGCTGATCTGTTCCGGAAACGGGGGATTGCCAATGCGGTAATCGCCCTGGCAGGCGATATCTGGGTAATGGGACGGCGCGAAGACGGCAGCCCCTGGAGGATCGGCGTGCAGCACCCGCGCGAGAAAGACAAAATCATCGCGGTCCTCGATTTGAGCGACAAGTATATATCCACCTCCGGCGACTATGAACGGTATGTGATCAAGGAGAAGAAACGGTATCATCACATTATCGACCCCCGGACGGGAAAGCCTTCAACCGGCGTCATATCCGCGACGCTCATCGGCGAGAAAGGCGCGCTTATCGACCCTCTTTCAAAGGTACCGTTTATCCTCGGCGTCGAAGAAGGCATGAAAATTGTGAAAAAGGCCGGGGCCGAAGCGATTATCGTGGATGACCACGGCGCGGTATTCATGACCGAAGGGGTTAAGAAGATCATTAACTCGGCAGGTTCGAATTAAAAAGCCGTTCTCCGGGGAAAATAGCTGTTGCGGCCGTGGAGCGGGTCTGGTAGTATTAGTCATTCAGACAGGAGCACAAGCTCCTGATATCGGCGAGGAGGCGGAATGCTTAGTTTGACAAACAGCGCTGTCGATAAGTTCAAGGAATTTGTCGAAAAACAGGGGGGTGCCGGGGACGGGGTCAGGATTTTCGCCGTACCGGGAGGCTGAAGCCCCACACTGGCTATGGACATAGCCAAAGCGGCCCAGTCGGGCGACGAGACCATGGATTTCAGCGGATTGAAGGTGTTCCTGGAGGAGCGGGCAAAGGACATGCTTGTGAACACGAGCATCGATTTTCATCCGAACCAGGGATTTGTTCTTTCGGGAATGCAGCCGAGCGCCTGCGGCTCCTCATGCAGCTGCTGAGGGCGCGACCGTAGTTGCTTTTCAAGCCGTGCGTCTCCGGACGCGCGGTTTTTTTTTTCGATTCATGCTATAATCCGGCATGCCGTTCATCGCAGATTTTCACATCCACTCCCATTACTCCCGCGCAACGAGCAAAGATATGTGTCCGGAAGGCATCTGGCGCTGGGCGCAGCTCAAGGGGGTCAGGATCATCGGGACGGGAGACTTCACGCACCCCCAATGGCTCAAGGAGCTGGACGAGAAGCTCGAACCCGGGGGGGACGGGCTGTTTGCGCTCAGGAAGGAGTTTCAAACCGGCGATGTGCCCGCCTCCTGCAGGGCGGACATCCGCTTTATCCTCACCGCAGAGATCAGCTGCATCTATGCCAAGAACGGAAGAACGCGCAAGGTTCACTGCGTAATGCTGGCGCCCGATTTCGCGGGAGCTGCCCGGATCAACCTCGCCCTGGCGAAGATCGGCAACCTCCATTCCGACGGCAGGCCCATTCTGGGGCTCGACGCAAAGGAGCTTCTGAAAATTTCGCTCGACGCCTCGCCCGAATCCGTGCTCATACCGGCCCATGCCTGGACCCCGCACTTCTCCGTGCTCGGGGCTGCTTCCGGATTCGACTCTCTGGAGGAGTGCTTCGAGGAGCTGACGCCCCGCATATGCTCCCTTGAAACAGGCCTGTCCTCGGATCCGCTCATGAACTGGCGTCTGTCCGCGCTGGACCGGTATACGCTCGTATCGAACTCCGACGCCCATTCCGCTGCCAAGATCGGGCGAGAAGCCAACATATTCGACACGGACATCGCCTATCCCGCGATCGTGCAGTCGCTCAGGACGCGCAGGGGCTTTCTCGGCACGATCGAGTTTTTCCCCGAGGAGGGGAAGTACCACAACGACGGCCACCGCGACTGCGGAGTAAACTTCACCCCGGAGGAAACGATCGGCCACAATTATCTCTGCCCTGTGTGCGGGAAAAAAGTCACGGTCGGCGTGATGCACCGCGTGGAAAAACTCGCGGACCGCGAACACGGCTTCCGGCCCGAAGGGGCGCCGGTCTTCACCTCGATCATCCCGCTTCCCGAGATCATTGCTGAAGGGCTCAGGTGCGGTGTGAACACGAAGAAGGTCGAGGCCGTCTATTTCTCCCTCCTGGAAAAGCTCGGCAGTGAATTCAACATCCTGATGGCGGCGCCGCTCGACGACATAGAGCGTGCAGGGACTCCGCTTCTGCGTGAAGCCGTCTCGCGCATGCGCGCCGGCAGGGTGAACATCACGCCGGGGTATGACGGCGAGTTCGGAAAAGTAAGGATCTTCGAGGAGCCCGAGCGAAAAGCGATCAAGGGGCAGTTGAGCCTGTGGGGCTCGCCAAGGAGCAGAGGGCACGCAGGTCAAAGCACAGAGTAGCATCCTCGACAAGGCAAGTTGTTTATACTGTATGCGCTGCACCGTGTCCCGGTACTCATTCGATTCACTTCATGAACGCTGATGACGCATATTCCGAATTAAATGACGCGCAAAGGAGCGCTGCCGGGGCGCTGCAGGGCCCGGTCCTCGTCGTTGCCGGCCCGGGCACGGGCAAGACGCTCACTATTGTCAGCAGGATCGCCCGCCTGATACAAAACGGCGTCAGTCCGCAGAGCATTCTCGCAGTGACCTTCACGAACAGGGCCGCCAGGGAGATGCATGAGCGTGTGACAAGACGCCTCGGAGAGGCTGCACGCGGCATTTTTATCGGAACGTTTCATCTCCTCGGACTTCGCATCCTCCGCGACCGTCTGAGCGGCGAATTCACCCTCCTCGGCAGGGACGAACAGCTCGATCTCCTGCAGGGGATGTTGAAAGGAACCAGGAAAGAGGCTCAGCAGGCGGGCGACCGCATAGCCCGCAGGAAAAGTTCGCTTGATGCGGAGGAATGCTCCGGGTCATGCCCGCGGGAGTTCGACGACGTCTACGAGGCATACCAGGCAGCGCTGCAACAGCGGAATGCCGTTGATTTCGACGACCTCATCGCCATCCCCATTCGTTTGCTCGAGCAGGATGATGATTTCGCCCGCTCGTACCGGGCCCGGTACCAGCACATCATCGTCGACGAATATCAGGACATCAATCCCGCCCAATACCGGTTGCTGCGGCTCCTGCTGAACGAATCGGGCAGCCTCTGCGCCGTGGGCGATGCGGATCAGGCGATCTATGCATTCCGCGGCGCGGACCCCGGAAATTTCCTTGCCTTCGAGCAGGACTTTCCGCGGACGCGGAGGGTCACGTTGACACATAATTACCGGTCAACAGGGACGATTCTGCAGGCGGTCCACGGCGTGATCAGCCGAAATCCGAAAAGAATCGAGAAGCAGCTGACCGCGGTGAGGGAGCGGGGTGAACGCGTCGCCGTGCATTCGCTGCCGGACGACCGGAGCGAGGCGGAGACGATCATCCGGGAGATCGAAACCCGTATGGGCGGGACGAGCCACGACCAGATACGGCGGAACGCGGCTGCACGGGACCGGGGGGCCTGCTCGTACCGGTTCTCGGACTTCGCGGTCATTTTCCGCACGAACGCGCAGGCGCGGACGCTCGAGGAAGCCTTCCGTGCATCGGGCATTCCCTACCAGCTGATCGGCCGCGCGGGCAGGGCTCAGTCGCGTGAAATCGAGGAGACCACAGCATTCCTCCGGTCGATTCTCCGCGGGGAAGGGAGCCCTGACCCGCATGAAGCGGCGGACCTGGAGGCCAGACTCCTTTCGCCGGCAGACCGGTTCGATCCCCGGGCCGAGGCCGTGGCACTCATGACCATGCACATGGCAAAGGGCCTGGAATTCCGCGTCGTATTCGTGGCCGGGTGCGAAGACGGCCTGGTTCCCTGCACGATCATGAAGGACTGCACGGATGTCGAAGAGGAGCGCCGCCTGTTCTATGTCGCCATGACGCGGGCCAGGGACGAGCTCCTGCTTCTGCATGCGCGCAGCCGTTTTCTGTACGGAAAGCGGCTCGTGCAGCAGCCCGCCCCGTTTCTCGCCGATATTCCCGACTCCCTCACGGAACAGCATATGCAGCAGGAGCGGAAAGCGGCGCAGAAAGACCGCCAGATGGGATTATTCTCGTGACTTCCTGCAGTTTTCTCTGCTTTACCTTGCCCGCGTCTCTGTGTTAATATATCATTCCGTGAGTCCCGACGAGCCCATCATCATCCCCCGTTCCCGGCATTCCATATCGCGCAAATGGATCAGCCCGAATGCAGTCCGCGTGCTCTACCGTCTTAAAGAGCGGGGCTATGTTGCGTACCTGGTGGGCGGGGGAGTGCGGGATCTCCTGCTCGGCCGCGAGCCCAAGGACTTCGACATCGCAACGGATGCGAAACCGAACGAGGTCAAGAAGGTTTTCCGCACCTGCAGACTCATCGGACGCCGGTTCCGGCTCGCACATATTCATTTTCCTAATGAGATCATCGAGGTTGCCACGTTCCGCTCCAATATGCCCATGGAGCCGGACAACGGCGGGGCAGTGCCCGATACGGCCGCGCCGCATCCCCCTGATGAGGGCGGCCACGAAGCGTCACCTATTCCGCCTGCAACAGCACCCGCCTCCACTGCTGCAGAGGGCGCACCCGTGCCGCCCGTGAAAACGGCGCCCCCGCGCATGCTCAAGACCGAGGACGGCATGATCCTGCGCGACAACGTGTTCGGTACGCCGGAGGAAGACGCCATCCGCCGCGATTTCACGGTGAACGCCCTGTTCTACAACATCGCCGACTTCTCAGTCATTGACTACGTAGGCGGCATGGAAGACCTGCGGAGCGGCCTGATCCGCGTCATCGGTGATCCCGCAGTCCGGTTCACGGAAGACCCCGTGCGCATGGTGCGGGCTGTCCGGTTCGCGGCCCTGCTGGGATTCGAGATCGAGCCGGACACGTACCATGCCATCCGGGAGCTGAAAGACAAGCTCGTACTCGCGTCACCCGCCCGCATGTACGAGGAAGTGCTGAAGCTCTTCCTGCTGGGCGAAGGGGAAAAAACGTACCAGCTGCTGCGCAAAACCGGCCTCTTCGAGGTGATATTTCCCCGGTTGAACGAATGGATCGATACGGAAAAGGACGGGTTCCCCCATGTCTGGATCGGCAAGGCCCTCGAATGGATCGATACGTGCGTGCAGTCCGGAAGGAAAGTGGAGCCGCACATGCTCTTCGGACTGATGTTCGGCCAGTACGTTGAGGAGCATGCAGGCCGGCTGAAGGAGGCGGGCGAATCGCTCCTCGATGCGATCACGAAAGCGCTTTCCTCCTTTCTGTCCGAGCAGGCGCAGCGCGTGACGATCCCCAGGAAGATCGGGCTTTCGATGCGCGATATGTACTGGAACCAGCACCGGTTCGAGAAACGCGAGGGGAAACATCCGCGCTATTTCCTGCGCAGGCCGGGATTTGCCGACGCGTTCGAATATCTGCGGTTCTCCAGCGAAGCCACGGGCGAACGCCTTGATCTGCGCGCCTGGTGGAAGGAGTACATCAGATCCAATCCCCTCGCACCCGCAGAAGTGAGGGAAGTCCTGGAAGCGCGGGAAAAGCGGCTTGCGCCCGGCCGAAAACGCAGGAGAAGAAGGGGCGGGAAGGGCAGATCAGGAACGCAGAAAGAGAACAAATAGGAAAAACATGCGTCTCCCGCGTTTTTTTATAGCCCCGGAGCAGATTGAACAAACCCGCATCGTCATCACGGGCGAGGACGTGCGTCATATAGCGCTGGTGCTCCGCATGAAAGCGGGCGACGAGCTGCTCCTGTGCGACGGCAGGGGCGCCGAGTTTCGTGTGAAGATAACCGCTGTGGAGCGTGCGCGAATCGTGACGGAAGTAACGAGCCGGTCCCGTGCGGAGATCCGGGAACCGCGCATCGCGCTCTTTCAAGGTTTGCCTAAATCCGATAAAATGGACCTGATCGTTCAGAAGGCGACGGAACTCGGCGTCTCCTTCATCGTGCCCCTCATTACGGAGCGAACGATCGTGAAGATCAGGGACGAAGAAAAGCGCGTGGGCCGGTGGCAGAAGATCGCGCGGGAAGCCGCCATGCAGAGCAGCAGGCTCGATATCCCCCGCGTGGAACCGGTGACCGGGTTCAAGGATTTTCTCCGGACGCTGAACTCCGAACCCCGAACGCTTCTCCTCCTGCCATGGGAGGAGGGCGGAGCGCCGATCAGGGACGTGCTTACCGGCAACGCGGATGCCCGGTACGTGTCCCTTTTCATCGGACCGGAAGGCGGATTCTCATCCGCGGAAGTTTCCGCAGCCGGAGTCAGTGGTTTTCATATCGTGAGCCTGGGGCCGAATATCCTGCGTACGGAAACCGCGGCGATTGCTGCGCTCGCGATCATTGGCTATGAATTCGGCAGGAAATATTGATTGACTTTGATAGCCGGAGGAAGGAAAATCAGCATACAGAAGCAACTCTTCCTGTTGCGCAAACCAGCGGAGGCCTCCCGCACATGACGCGCTCCTTTCTCACCCGTTTCGCATGGCTGTCCATCGCGGCCGCCCTTGCTACGATCGGCCTCAAAACCGCCGCCTATCTGCTCACGGACTCGGTGGGACTGCTTTCGGACGCTATTGAATCGCTCGTCAATCTCGTGGGCGCGATGATGGCGCTGTGGATGCTGACGATCGCAGCGCTGCCCGCGGACGAGGAGCACGCGTACGGCCACGGCAAGGCAGAATATTTTTCGAGCGGCGTCGAGGGAACCCTGATCGTGATCGCGGCAATCAGCATCGCCGCCGCGGCCGTCACGCGCCTGCTCCATCCCCGGCCCCTGGAGCAGATCGGGCTCGGGTTGGCGGTGTCCGTTGCCGCGTCCGGCATCAATCTGGGCGTAGCGCTCGTACTGCTGCGCGCCGCCAGGAAGCACACCTCCATCACCCTCAAAGCCAATGCCCACCACCTCCTGACCGATGTCTGGACATCCGTCGGCGTGCTGGTCGGCGTGGGTATCGTGGCCCTTACGGGATGGCAACGGCTGGATCCGATCGTCGCCCTCATCGTCGCGGCCAATATCGTCTGGACCGGCAGCCGCATTATCAAGGAGTCGGTCTCAGGCCTCATGGACAGCGCCCTGCCTCCTGAAGAACTGAAGGCCGTGCGCGATATCCTCAACAAATTCGGACAGTCGGGAATCCAGTATCACGATCTGCGGACGCGGCGCGCGGGTGCATGCAGATTTGTCTCGCTTCACGTCCTCGTTCCCGGAGACTGGACTGTGCATCGGGGCCACGAGCTGGTGGAGAAGATCGAAGAGCAAATCTGCGAAGCCCTTCCGGACGCGGAAGTCATTACCCACCTCGAGTCGCTCGATGACCCTGCCTCGTGGGCGGACACCACGCAGAAACACAAAGGACAGCATACGCAGCAGTGCTGATCGTATGCTCTTTGTGGCGGGCAGGAGCGATTCCATTCTTTGGAGTATGTAGAACTGAATGTGTTAGCAGCACTCATAAACGCTTTTCTCGATTCCTTCCTGAAACAGTAACAGTTACTGTTTCTATTTCTGGCAACTTACCAATTTCCAATCAGAAATGATTAGAGCATACGAAATTGACAAAATCTCGAATCTATGCTTCTATTTATTTAGTCCCTTAAAATAAAACCATTCATATAGGCTCGAATCGGGCAGATTTGGTAAGCACAAGACAATTGTTTGAAGAGCAACTAGTGTATCAATTGTACTACTTTGACAATGTCCATTACAGATCATGAGGTTCAGGCATATGATACTGGGACGCACTCTACATAAAATTCAAGATGTAACAAGGGCTATTGTTAATCAGAAAAAGCTCGATTCACGAAAATGGTCACCACAAGAACTGGTAAAATATCAACACGAACGTCTATCATCCTTAATCCGCCACGCTATCAGCCATTCTCCTTTTTATCGTGAATTGTATAAAAACGTAAATGTAGAAAACAGTATTAAACTCGAAGATCTTCCAGTAATCAATAAGGTCATGATGATGGAGAATTTTGACACATTTGTAACCGATTCACGGCTTAAACTGAAAGAATTACTGGACCATACAGAAAAAATGGGAAAAGAAGACGCCCTGTTTCTTGATGAATATCGTGTTATTACAACAAGTGGGAGCTCCGGTTTCAAAGGTGTCTTTGTCTGGAACAAAACAGAATGGTGCGCCGCGAGTGCGGCATATTTCAGATGCGGGTCAACGTTAGGAGTAAAGCGTACAATTCCTCGCTTTAAAATGGCTGTGGTAGCAGCGGGAAGTCCGATCCATGTCAGCTATCGTATGTCAATATGCAACGATATAAACGTCGTTAAGTACAAACGACTCGAGGCGACGACAAGTATAGAAAATCTTGTAAAGACATTAAATAGTTATCAGCCGGATTGTTTGAGCGGTTACCCTTCTATATTAGCGCTACTCGCTAATGAACAGAATGAGAAGCGGCTCAACATTCGTCTTCGTGCAATAGGGACGACAGGGGAATTATGCACAGATGGTATGGCACAGAAGATACACGAGGCCTGGGGGCTGATTCCGTATAACTTATACGGTTTGACTGAAGCAGGCGCTTTTTTGGGATCTGACTGCTCTTTTCATCAGGGTGTTCATGTGTTTGAAGACTTATTTATCGTGGAAGTTGTGGATGAAAAAAATAAACCAGTCCCTGATGGAACCGCAGGAAGCAAGTTTCTTCTCACAAATCTTTTTAATTATACACAGCCTGTTATCCGATACGAAGTATCAGACATCATAAACATGACATCGGATCCCTGTTCATGCGGTAGTCCTTTTAGAAGGATAAGAACCATAGAGGGAAGAAGCGACGATGTTATTTATCTTCCGAATAATAGCGGGAAACAGGTACCTGTTCATGCACTGAGCTTTCATACGCCTCTCCTTGCATTTCGCGAGATCAAGGAATATCAGGTAATACAGGAAGTTAACGGTATCGATGTTTTTGTTGTTCTGAAACAGGGGGTAACCAGTGATCAGATTATTGAACCTATTAAAACAAAATTGAAAGAAAAAATCGGATCTCTCGGGGCTATCTGCCCGGATATTCGCATTCAAGTCGTTTTACAACTCGATCGTGACAGTCGTAAGATGGGCAAACTCCGTCTCGTAAAATCCAACGTGAAGACGTACCAACAATCCACTTAAAAGCACACCCTTTACTTTAGCAATTCACTACACCTCTTGTGGTCTGTGCTCCATGTTTCATTCCAAATTGATTAAAGCTTCCCCAAAAAACCTTTCAAGAAAAGCCTTGCAATCATACACTATATTTAGTATATTTTATGTGTATGGAGGTGGGTTATATGGGTGTACGAACAAATATCGTTCTTGACGATGAACTGGTCAACGAAGTAAAACAATTGACAGCGCTCAAGACCAAAAAAGATGTAGTGGACCTGGCACTCAGTGAATTACTCAAGCAGTTGAGAAGAAAAAAGCTTCTTATGCTACGCCATCCTGGCCTTTGGAAGGGGAACCTGTCGCAAACCAGAAGGTGGAGAATTGATACTCATTGACACGAGCGCATTCATAGAATTTCTGAATCGCACCGGCAGCAGAGAAGATCAAATTGTCGAGAAGCTTATCGTCAATGACGACGATATTGCGATCCCTGATATTTCCCTCACTGAGATACTGCAAGGGATTCGCGACGACAAGGAATATGTAGAAATTAAGACATCGTTACTGACCTTTCCCGTTCTGACCTTGAAAGATAACAACTCCTATGTCTCCGCAGCCGACTTATACCGAAAATGCAGAAAAAAAGGCACGACAGTAAGGAATACCGTCGACCTTTTAGTCGCACAAATTACCATTGAGCACAAAGCAACGCTCTTGCATAAAGACCGTGATTTTGAAGCAATTGCGAAGATCTGTGGTCTCAAACTGTATAAAAAATAAGTAAAGATTCCTGCGCCAAGCAACTGGGAGTTCTTGGCTTTCATTAAGTAACTATGTGGTCAATTCTTCAGTTCGGGTTGAAGCATTCGATGACGCATTCATCCTGAAAAGTGCTGTCGTTGCAAACCTCTTAATCTTCCATGTTTCATCCGGGAATTTTCATCGAACATTACCATAAAAATACCCCTCCTCATGACTATTGACACTCTCTAAGATCAGGAATATAGTTGAAGGCAATTCGGCACGCTTATTGCTAAACTTATAAAGACCGAATATCCGTTCTTTAATAGCCGCGCGCGGCTGGATAATCACTTGTTATTCAAGGGGAATATGTACTCAAAACTTTGCATTACGGTATTGATTTTCACTACATTGTTTTTCGCGGCGTGTGAGCCATCTGTTAAAGACGGACTGTCATATGATGAATACGTTAAAATGGCTCGCGAATATCAAAAAAACGATGATTACGAGAGGGCAATAGCCGCAGGTAAAAAAGCGGTAAGCATCAAACCGCAAGACGGAGAAACACACTATCTATTAGCAATGCTTTATTATGAAGGATGGCGGAAATCACTCGATGCAGCCCAGATGAAAGCCCTTCAGGAGGCAATGCTGAACCCCAACAAACGACGATATTCTAGTGAAATAGAAGAATTAAAGCAATTTGGATTAAAAGCTGAATGGGAGCCACTATCAAATCAACAATTCAAAGAAACGATCAAATACGATCCAAAAAACTGGTTCGCACGGTATATGATCGCGACGGATTTGTTCAATAACAAGCACTTCACAGAAGCGATCGTGGAATATAAGAAGATAATTGAGATCAATCCGAACTACGCAAATGCACATGGTCTAATTGGGGAATCGTACTATAAGCTTGGTGATTTCAAATCGGCAGTCTTAAATCTCGAAACCGCTGTGAAACTCGATCCAGGTGTCGAAAACTACTTACAGCTTGGCCTTGCCTACAAAAGAACCAATAATTTGAATAAGTATGCTGCAATAGCAAAAAAATTAAAAGGTATGGATAAAGGCCGCTACGAGCAATTAGTGACCAATTAAATATTATAACGAGGCGGGTCGAGACCGACGCGCAAAGAGCGCGCGTCACACCCGCGCGTTGGACGACCCAGTTACCGCTTAGAGGAGGCACGATGAGCGCAAATGAATCAATGCTGCAACCACCACCAGATCAAGGAGTAAGTCCACCACGCCCAAGCCATTACGATACGGCAGCCAACCTCTGGATCCATCTTGATCAAGCACGACACACTACGCTCTACAATTATCTCATGGCATCAACAATCCTACTTTTAGCCTGGGCAACTATATTTACAACTGACTCGTGCAAAGTGAATCGTCACTTTCTGTTAGTTACATTCTCCATTGCCGGTTTGCTCCTTAGCATTGTCTGGTTTGCATATGGTCACCGAGCAAATCAGTATGTGCATAAAGCCGAGGAAACTGCACGTTCATTTGAAGGGAATAATGGGCCCTTTGCTTTCCGCGAAAAGACGCGAAAAGAGCTCTCCTTCCCAGGCAGTGCAGCGAGCACAACGTACGTCATCCCAGGTGTTCCGATTTTATTTTGCTTGCTTTACGCGGCACTCGTGTACGCTTCGCTATAGCCCCTGCGAGCCCAACAACGCCGTCGAGAGGGTTGTAAAAGCACTCCTCTCACAGCGGCGTTCCTTTCGATTCGCTCGGCTGAAAAGTTCGTTCGAAATTTGCTAGAGTTTTAATATGCTGCTCCTGCGAAGTTCGAGGTGTCCTCTTCATAATGGTAAGTCACAAATTTTATTTGCGACAGCTGTAAACGCAAATACTGTTCAGAGAATCTCATTCTTCTTCCAGACCGCTATTTGTAAACCATCCCGAACCCGCTTCTTTGCTGTTTCAATCTTTTCTCTATCCTCCCCTCGGTTCCGGTATTTTCCTTGACACAAAAACAGCGGAGATGTTAATATCACACTCTCCACGAGGGCGCGATTGCACCCCTTTT
>DATHDE010000146.1:0-31391 GCA_035490495.1 Nitrospirota bacterium | reverse complement strand
ATATCTGTTGATGCGGCGCAGCCGGAGATTTATCGTTCGCTCAGAAGCGGCGGATCCCTGAATGCGGTAGAGCAGGCATTGTTCGACCTGCGGGCTGCCCGGCAAAACCATCGCAACGCAGTGCTCCAGATCGGGATCGAGTTTGTGGCCATGCGCGATAATCTGCTCGAACTGCCGCGCACCGTGCAGTGGGCGGCCCGCCATGGTGCATCATTCGTGATAGTCAGCCACCTCCTTCCATATGACCGGGCGATGGCGGAGCAGACATTGTTCGATGCGAATACGGACAGTGCTGTTGAACTTTTTCGTACCTGGAAGGAAAAAGCACGCAACAAGGGGTGCGCTATCGAGCGGTATCCCGAGGTGTATCTGAAGTACGAGAAAACCGAGGAAGAGCATCGGATCGTCGCTCTCGTCGAGGAGATGAAAAACGATGCGGTGTCACGCGGGATTTTCCTGCATCTTGACAAGCTGTTCTCACAGGGGGATGCGCGGGCGCGGGAAGTTGAGGCAATCTTTGATGAAGCCCGTGCCGTGGCGCTGAAACAGGGTATCGAACTGCATCTGCCCCTCGCAGTTCCCAAGAGCGTGCGTAAATGCGAATTTGTTGAGGAAGGCGGTGCTTTCATTTCCCAGGACGGAAATGTACACCCCTGTTATTTCCTCTGGCACCGCTACCGCTGTTACATCGACGGTCATGAAAAGCATGTTAGACCGCAGGTCTTCGGCAATCTGCATGAACATGATCTTGTCACTATTTGGAACTTGCCGGGATTCCGCTCATTTCGGGAAAACGTCGTGTCTTACGATTATCCATACTGTTTTAACTGCAGCTTCGCGCTTTGTGACTATGTTCAGCACGAGGATTTTCACCAGGACTGCTATGTGAACACGGAGCCTTGCGGTGCATGCCTGTGGTGCATGGGGGTATTTCACTGCCTCCGTTGAGGTGAACGATTCTCTCTGCATGAGTATTCTCTTCGTCTGATATATACCATCCGAGACGGTTTTCCATCATCAAACAAAGCTTGTTTCGTTAACAATTTGTTGACAAATATTTGGTCTGTGCTATCATGACATTTATGAATAAATATCATATATAAAATTCAAAATAATCATAATATATTGTTCGTACGTATTGTGAAGTTGGCAATAACTAATTGAAATATTGGAGGATGCTATGGACAAGATATTGAGGATTGATGTAGGCGCAGCTAATGGTCCGGTAGCAAAAACAACGTCACTCGGCGAATACAGCGGCTTCGGCGGCAGGGCCATGACCTCCGCCATTGTATCGAAGGAAGTCCCGCCACTCTGCCACGCTTTAAGCGGGGAAAACAAACTCGTGATAGCACCGGGTCTATTGAGCGGATCGGGCGCAGCAATGACGAGCAGGCTGTCGGTAGGGTGCAAAAGCCCGCTCACGGGCGGCATCAAGGAAGCAAACGCAGGCGGGCAGCCATCGCAGGTGCTGGGACGGCTCGGTTACGCGGCGGTCGTGCTCGAAGGCAAACCCAAGGATGACACGCTCTATAAAATTTTTATCAATAAGGACGGTGTAAAGATATCGGCTGACAACAGCCTGAAAATGCTTACTAATTACGAATTGATTGAGAAGATGAAAAAAGAATACGGCGAAAAAATCGCATGCATCTCCATTGGCCCGGCAGGCGAGATGAAAATGAGCGCCGCGACCGTGGCATGCACGGACATGGAACTGAGACCCACACGCCACGCCGGAAGAGGCGGTGTGGGCGCGGTCATGGGCGCAAAAAACATAAAGGTCATTGTTCTCGATGATACGGGCATGGCGCCGCGTCAGCCGAAAAACGCGGAAAAATTCCGCGAAGCGAACAAGAAGTTTGTCGAGGGCCTGCGCAAGCACCCGGTCACGGGTCAGGGATTACCTTCCTACGGCACAAACGTGCTGACGAACATTCTGAACGAAGTGGGCGGGTATCCGACATACAACTTCAAACAGGGCAGATTCGACGGTGCCTCCAAAATCAGCGGCGAAACGCAGGCAGCGCTCGAAACCAAGCGCGGGGGCCTTGCTACGCATGGCTGCCATCGCGGATGCGTCATCCAGTGCTCGGGGACCTACAACGATAAAGACGGCCACTTCCTGACCAAACAACCAGAATATGAGACCGTATGGGCACACGGCGGAAACTGCGGCATAGACGATTTAGATGCCATCGCGCAGTTGGACTTTCTTGATGACAACTTCGGCCTCGATACGATCGAGATGGGAGCGACCATCGGCGTGGCAATGGAAGCTGGTCTTGCCAAGTTCGGCGATGCGCAGGCGGCCATCAACCTTATGAAAGAAGTGGGCAAGGGGACACCGCTCGGCCGCATTCTCGGCAGCGGTGCCGCGGTAACGGCAAAAGCCTACGGCATCGAGCATGCGCCCGTCGTCAAGGGCCAGGCCATGCCGGCGTATGATCCGCGCGCGGTGCAGGGGGTGGGCGTTACCTATGCGACGAGCCCCATGGGCGCGGACCACACCGCAGGATATGCGGTCGCCCAGAACGTGCTTAAGGTCGGGGGCGATGTAAATGCGCTTAAGGGCGAGGGACAGGTCGAGTTGTCGAGGAACCTCCAGATCGCGACGGCGGCTATCGATTCCGTAGGTATGTGCCTCTTCATCGCCTTCGCGATCCTGGATCAGCCTGATACGTTCCAAGCGCTCCTGGACATCGTGGGTGGCCTGACCGGAACGAATACGACCGCCGACGATGTGACTGCGCTCGGCAAAAAGGTTCTTACCATGGAGCGCGATTTCAACGCTCGTGCGGGTTTCACCAACAAGCAGGACCGGCTGCCGCGGTATTTCTCGACCGAGCCCTTTGCACCGCACAACGTTACCTTCCAGGTGAAGGATGAGGACCTGGACAAGGTTTTCAATTTCTAACTACGAAATCAGATGATGAACCGGGGAGAGGGATGCATTCTCTCCCCTTTTTCATGCCGGCGGGTGCGTACATTCGTAGGGATGGGCTGGATGTTTGAACGTCCATCGCGGTTTTCTCAGAGGAACCTTCGTGAAACTGGAAGTACGGCTGTTTGCAAGTCTTGTTTGTAAAAACGAAAATCTCTCCTGCCGCGGGCAGAAGGAGTTTTTCGTCGATGTTCCTGACGGCCTTACGGTCAACGGACTCCACGATTTTTTAAAACTCGAATTCAGTCCGCTTATCACCGTGGTGAACGGAGTCGTCGAAAAAAAAGATTTTGTCATACCTCCGGGCGCCCGTGTTGGAATATTTCCACCCGTTGCAGGCGGGGAAGGAATGACAAGAATTCTGTAACCAGCTGAATTTGTAAAAAATCGACGTACTTTTTTACAAAAGCACCGGCCACGTGAAAACATCGCCGGTGCTTTTGCTTTTCTCCGATTCCTTCTACCCTCCGACATACCCTCCGGAGAATTCCGATCTCATGATCTCTTCCGTGGGCGGTACCTCCACAATGCGCTCATACTCGCTGTCCGTTCCTGCCCATTCAAAGGGACACGCCTTCATTAGGATCTGGAGCTTCCACTCAATCATATCAGCGAGTTCGCAGAGATGCCGATCATAGGTTGTCGCCCATGCGCTGTCAACACCGTACACCTTTTCTGCATTTTTCTGCAGTTCGTGGATACTCTCCTTCATTCGCATGAGCTGTCCGCTGACTTCATCACAATAGCTGTTGACTTTTATGTCTTTCGCAGTTGCCATTTGTACCTCCTCATCGCAGCCGGGACAGGGTATTCCGATCATGCATTCTTTGCTCTTTCACCGCTAATCCCGGCCCGAATAAACTATCCTGTTTACAGTATAACACCGGCAGCAGAGACATGTTCGCTTGCCGAAGGAAGTTATGCAGAGAGCTCTTTGATGTGCTTGATCACGTCGGCTACGGCCTGCTGCGCACTGCCGTAGAGCATGCGCGCATTGTCTGCGTAGAACAATGTGTTCTCGATGCCCGAATATCCGGTGCCTTTGCCGCGTTTTATCACGATTACGTTATGGGCGCGGTCGGCATTCAATATCGGCATGCCATAAATGGGGCTTGCCTTGTCCGTGCGTGCAGCGGGATTCACCACATCGTTGGCGCCGATGACGAGTGCGACGTCGGCCTGGCTGAATTCATCGTTGATTTCTTCGATGTCGAATATCTTGTCGTAGGAAACATCGGCCTCCGCAAGAAGCACGTTCATGTGGCCGGGCATGCGGCCTGCCACGGGATGGATCGCGAACTTGACGTCCACGCCAGCCTCTTCGAGGAGCAGGCTCATTTCTTTCACCTTATGCTGCGCCTGGCCCACGGCCATGCCGTATCCCGGAACGATGATCACTTTGTTCGCATAGCGGAGCAAGGACGCGGCATCGAGAGCGGAAATCTCCTTCATCGTTCCAGCAACCGCCGCTCCTCCTTCGCGTACCTCGCCGGTAATGGGCCGGAACAAAATATTGATCAGCGATCTGTTCATGGCTTTTGCCATGAGCTGTGTAAGGAGCGTTCCGGCGGAGCCGACGACAATGCCCGCGATGATGAGCGCGGGATTGTTCAATACATAGCCCTCGAAACCAACGGCCAGTCCGGTCAGAGCATTGAAGAGGGAAATGACCACGGGCATATCCGCGCCCCCGATGGGAATGGTCACGACTGCACCGACGAGCAGTGCAAGGGCGAAGAACAAGGCGATGAGAGCAGTCGAACAGTGGCCTGCGACTATTGCCGCTCCGGTCAGAATCGTCAGCAAGGCGAGAAGGATATTGATCTCGTTCTGCGCGGGCAGACGGAAGGTCTTCTTCATGATACCCTGAAGTTTTGCAAAAGCCACGAGGGACCCGGAAAAGGATACTGTGCCGATGAGCGCCCCGAGCGCCGCAAGCGAGACCGCGACTGGACCATGCATCTGTCCCCGCCCCAATTCGACCGCGGCGATGGCCGCCGCGGCGCCGCCGCCCATGCCGTTGTACAGCGCGACCATTTGCGGCATGTCCGTCATTTTCACGATTTTGCCGGACCACCAGGAAGCGCCTCCCCCGAGGAGGAGCGCTGCGAGGATGAGCGCAAAATTGGCCGCCCCCGGCCAGTTGAAGGTTACCAGGACCGCCAGAACCATGCCAGCGCCCGCCCACCTGATGCCACGTCTCGCACTGACGGGGGATGACATGCTTTTCAGGCCTGTGATGAACAGGACGGCCGCAATGAAGTAGACCGTATGGATGAGATAGGAGTTCATAGTACCTGGGATTCAGCTCACTTGCGTGGCTCGTTCCTGCTGCTTCTGAACATCGCAAGCATGCGCTCCGTGACTACGTAACCGCCGGCGGCGTTTGCTGCACCGAGCAGAACAGCGATGAAACCGATGACTTGCTCCACGGGTGTGCGCGCATCTCCCAAAACAACCATCGCACCAACGAGCACGATGCCGTGCACGAAGTTTGAACCGGACATGAGGGGCGTGTGCAGGATCACAGGCACGCGCGAGATCACCTCATATCCTGTGAACGCGGCAAGCATGAATATGTAAAGAGCGGCAAAACCTTCCATATACAACCTCCAGTAGAGTTCAGTGCAGAGGCGGATGTCATTTGAGTTTTGATCCCGCGATTCGCCGGTCAAAGCCCCAACTGTTTTTTTACCTGTTCATTCCTGATGGCGCCTCCGTGCGTCAGGCAACTCCCGGCAAGGATCTCGTCGTTCCAATCGAGCGTGAGGTCCCCATTTTTAATAAAAGGTGATATGAAGTTGAACAGGTTCCGTGCATACATTTCCGATGCCTGGATTGACATGCGGGAAGCGAGGCTGGATGTGCCTACAATAGAGACACCGTCCCTGACGAGCGTCTCTCCCGGTTTCGAACCGGCAACATTGCCCCCGCTGTCCGCAGCCATGTCCACGATGACCGCTCCTTTCTTCATGCGGTCCACCATGTCGCCCGTCACGATCAGAGGGCTTCTCCTGCCCGGGACCGCGGCCGTTGTTATCAGCACGTCGGCCTGTGATATTGCCGTGGACAGTTTTTCCTGCTGCGCTTTTATTTCCTCGGATGTCAGCTCGCGTGCATAGCCGTCCTTGCCGGCCGCCGAGACGCCTGTGTCGACAAACCGTGCTCCGAGCGACTCAACCTGTTCCTTCGTCTCCGGCCGTACGTCATAGGCTTCGACAATCGCGCCGAGCCGGTGCGCCGTGGCGATAGCCTGGAGTCCGGCGACCCCGGCGCCGATCACGAGCACCCGTGCCGGCCGCAGGGTGCCCGCTGCGTAGGTGACCATCGGAAAAAATTTCGGACTGATCACTCCTGCGATCAAGGCGCACTGATATCCCGCGACAGTCGCCTGGGACGAAAGGGCGTCCATGCTCTGGGCGCGGGAGATACGGGGGATCAGTTCGACTGCAAAACTCGTGATATTCCGTTCGCAGAGCAGCTGGGCGCGGCCCCGGTCCTCGTACGGATAGAGAAAGCCGATGAGGACCGTGCCGGCCTGCATCAGCCGGATGTCCTCGGCAGCCGGTGGCCGAACAGTGAGCACAACCTGTGAGTTGCTGAATACGTCGGCGTTTGTGTCGACAATGAGCGTTGCGTTGAAATCGCCGTCGCGAAAATAAGCCCCCTCACCAGCGCCGCGTGCTATGTGTATGTTCACGCCGAGGGATCTATACTTACCGACTATTTCCGGAACAACGGCTACCCGCTTTTCGCCGGAAGCGGTTTCCTTGGGAACCCCGATGATCAGTTTCATTGCATACCTCACTGAAAAATGAATCGAACTCTTCCTCCTTATTAAGTATAACGAAAAAGAATCCTTTTGGTGGCAATGATGAAACAGCAAATGGAATCAGGATCCGGTCGGGACACACCAGGGAACGAATCTCACAACATGCTACAATCATTGTATGATGCAGCTGGCTATGCACTGGATTACGGTCCATGGATACGGCGTCATAGTAGTGCTCTTCGCGCTCGGCCTGTTCGGATTGCCCTTTCCAAACGAGTGGCTGCTTGCCTATATCGGCTATCTCGTATTCAAGGGCACGTTGCATCCGGTATCCGCTGCAGCAGCGGCTTTTTTCGGCAGCCTCTGCGGGATGGTGATAAATTACTGCTTGGGGAGATCCTTCGGGACGCATCTAATTCAGAAATTCAGCAGGATTCTTCACATGTCTCCGGATAAGATCGACCGTGTCCATGAGTGGTTCAGACATTCAGGCAGACTTGGCCTCGTGGCAGGTTATTTTCTTCCCGGCGTACGCCACGTGACCGCGCTGGCTGCAGGGACAGTCAAGATGGCGTTCACGGAATTTCTTCTCTTTTCCGCGATCGGCGGATTTTTCTGGACGTGTTCATTCGTGTATCTTGGCTATGTGCTCGAAGAACGCTGGCAGCAGGAAACCAGGAGAATCCATCATATGCTCGAGATGGCCTCCCTTGCCGGAATCATAATCGCGGGGGCTTATTTGGTTGGGAGGAGTATCAGGAAAAAAAGAGCCGGTCCTCGTGCATGAGCAGGCTGTGCGGGTTTCTTCCAGCATGTACTGCTGTGTCCGGCCACAGCGTTCCTGAGGCAGGAGCATACGACCGTGCAGTGTGCAGTGGCACCACACGCCATCCGGTGATTCCATAAGCAGGGAAAAGGAAAAAGCCCGGCAGACTGCCGGGCTTTTTTACACGATGGTCTGTCTCTTCAGAATGTTATGCAGCTATCGGTTTTGCGATAGGCGGCGGCGCCACTTCCCGATAATTGTGCACGCTTAATGATTCAAGGAGGTTCTGAGTTGCGGCAGGGTCCAGTCCGGGAGGAACCGTAACATCCGGCTGGCAGGCGGTCAGAATCGTCTGGACCAGGTCGCGTGCACCGAACTCAAGAATGTCCCGGGCAACTTGCGGAGAAGCGTCTTCAATCAGCAGCGCTTTTTCCTGGTACCATCCGTCGCCGTGCCCCCCGCCCAAATTGAAAGGAACGTCCGTATTCCTGGTAATAACGCCCCGCTGAATGGCGAAGTGAGAAACGTCCGCCCGGAGTTGCTGCAGGCCTTTGAATGCTGCATTGGAGCAAATTCCCGTTTTCCCCCAGCAGATGGGGTCGAACCGTGGCAGACTGATTCCGCTGAAAAAAAGATAGCTGCCAGGTCGCTCGTCGGTCTCGCGAATCACAAGTGAAAAGAAATCATTCTTGTACTCCAATGAAGTAATCTCTGTCGTGTTCATGGCATTGTTCCTCCTTCGATGGGCACGGGTAATAGACGACTAAAAGCATCCTCTTTGAATAACTATAACCCATCCTCCGGTGAGGTTCAAGTAAAAAGTAATAAATTGCGGTTATATTTGTAATTTTATATCTCTTGCTAATGCCAGAATTATTCGTAAAAAAATAAGTCAGACAATTGCCGTCATACTGCCGGCACGAACGGGCCTCATGCGCATTACTCCATGATAGCAACGGATAATCGTGGTATTTCCCGATCATCCCTGAAACGCACGTCGGTCAGATGAAATTCCTCCTTCAAACGCATGATATTTGTGCGCCGCTGGCCTATTGCAGCTGACTTGTCCTCCGGACGGACGAGAAAGAGCGCATTTTCCGAAGCTGTGGGTTTCGATAAAAGTGCCGACCGCATTGCATCGAGCAGGATTTCGGACTCCACGAGTTGGCGGAATGCGGGATGGTAGGGCCCGGCCAGGACCGTACCGGGTTTGCTGAGCGCAGCTGTCGGCTGCAGCCCAAGGCGAACAATTATGATACCAGCCTTCGCCAGGCGGAGATATGCCTGCTTGCACACGGTAATCGCCTCGTCGAGCGACAGGGGTGAATAGTTTCCCGTGCGATAGAGGTTTTCCATCGCAGTGTCTTTCAAAACCAGCGCCGGATAGAGGCGGACAAAATCAGGTTGAAGTCTGATTACACGCTCCATTGTTTGTTGAATCGTTGCTGCCGTATCTCCCGGGAGTCCGGGCATAAGCTGAACCCCGACGATGAACCTGTTTGTTTTCAACAGGCCGAGGGCGTTTACCGTATCTGCTGCCGTATGCCCGCGGCCGGAACGGAGCAGGACGTTGTCGTCCATCGATTGAGCACCAAGCTCCACGACGGCAACATGATATTCGCGAAGCAGAGCGAGTACGGAGCTGTCGATAGAATCGGGCCTCGTGGAAATGCGGATGTGTTTGATGCGGCCGGCCTGAATCTCCGGCTGAACGGGTGCAAGATAGGCGCGCTGCAGGTCAGGAGGCAGAGCGGTGAAGGTTCCACCGTAGAAAGCAACTTCAGACTGACCACCGTCCGCATGCAGGCGAAGATAGTCCGTGATTTTCGATGCAATCTCCGATGGCGCGGGAGCCGATTGTTCACCGGTTATTTTTTTCTGATTGCAGAAAACGCATTGGTGGGGACAGCCGGAGTGAGGGATGAAAAAGGGGATTATCATAGAAAGAATGCAGGCAGCAATGAAGAGAGAGCAAACAGGCAGGAGACAGTTTACGGATTCTCCCGGAAACTCGAGAGCGCCTCTTTAGCCGCCTTCTGTTCTGCATCTTTTTTGCTCCTGCCCGTGCCGCGACCACGTACGTCACCCCTGATGGAAAGCTCCACGGTGAATTCTTTCCGGTGATCCGGGCCCGTTTCAGACACGATGCGGTAGTCGGGCAGCGTTCTCAGCCGTTCCTGGCAGAGTTCCTGTAATTCGGTTTTATAGTCGAGCGTCCCGCGAGACGCGCAGGATTTCTTGATGAGGTCTTCGAAGAATCGGATGACAAACTCAGCAACGACCGCATGGCCTCCGTCGAGATACAGGGCAGCGATGAGCGCCTCGAGGCTGTCGGCGAGCAGGGAATCCTTGTCCCTGCCGCCCGTCTGTTCCTCGCCCTTTCCCAGCAGAAGATACTCGCCCAGACCGATATGACGGGCGATCATGGACAGGGCCGGTTCACTTACGACGGCTGCACGCAGGCGGGACAGATCGCCTTCCGTAGAATCGGGGCAGTTGTTCATCAGGTATTCACTGATCACCAGGTTCAGAACAGCGTCACCAAGAAACTCCAGCCGCTCATTGTGGGACGGAACGCGGTTTTCGTTCGCATAGGACTTGTGTGTAAGCGCACGTTCGAGCAGTTCTTTGTCCGAGAAACGGAAGGAAATCCGGGCCTCGATATCCGCAAGAGAAGACATAGATTTATTTACTGAATTTTCTGAAAATCAGGCACGCATTCGTGCCTCCGAAGCCGAAGGAATTTGACATGACCACATCAACCGACGCCTTCCTTGCCGTGCGGGGGATGTAGTCGAGGTCGCACTCCGGATCAGGATTGTCGAGATTGATCGTCGGCGGCAGTATGCCGCGTTCGATCGCCATGATCGAGATAACCGCCTCCACACCGCCGGCAGCGCCGAGCAGGTGGCCGACCATGGACTTCGTGGAACTGATCGGAATCCGGGAGGCATGTTCTCCGAAAACAGTCTTGATTGCTATCGTTTCGAGTTCGTCGCCGTATTTGGTGGATGTCCCGTGCGCGTTGATGTAGCCCATGTCAGAAAGAGCGATGCCCGCATCTTTTACGGCCATGCTCATGCAGCGCGCCGCCCCCTCACCGTTCGGAGCCGGGGATGTGATGTGATACGCATCGCCCGAAGCGCCGTAGCCCACCATCTCCGCGTAAATGTGTGCGCCACGCCTGAGTGCTTGGTCCATTTCTTCGAGCACGACGACACCCGATCCTTCGCCCATGATGAACCCGTCGCGGTCCCGGTCGAAGGGCCGGCTCGCTCGTTCGGGTTCATCGTTTCTCGTGGACAGCGCCTTCATGGCATTGAATCCACCCACGCCGAGGGGGCAGATACACGACTCCGTTCCGCCCGCAATCATAGAGTCCGCGTCGCCGCGTTCGATGATCCGAGCCGCTTCTCCGATGGAATGGGTTCCCGTGGCACATGCCGTGACCACGCATATGTTGGGTCCCTTGGCATTGTAGCGGATCGAAAGAAACCCCGCCGCCTCATTGATGATGAGCATGGGAATGAAAAAGGGAGTGACCTTCCGGATTCCGCGCTCAAGATAGACTTTATGATATTTTTCTATACTCGGCAGGCCGCCCATCCCTGCGCTTACCATGACACCGACCCGGTCCGCGTTCTGGTCCGTGATCCTGAGGCCGGACATGTCCATGGCCATCTGGCTCGCGGCGACGGCAAGCTGAATAAACCGGTCCATTTTCTTGATTTCTTTCGGCTCGATGTACTTCTCGGGTTCGAAGCCTTCGATCTCGCCGGCGATCTGGGTGGGAATGGTTTTGTCATCGAACTGCGTGATCCGGCGGATGCCGGATTTGCCGCTGATCAGATTCTGCCAACTCGATTCGGTATCGAGACCAACCGGCGTTATCATGCCAAAGCCGGTGACGACAACACGTCTTTTCAAGGAATGGGTCCTCCTGTATGAATGATTCTTGCTCAACCTGGCGGATGCAGCGCTTCAAAAAGCGAAACTGCAGCATGCGCTGAAGCTGATTGCCGTTGTCCGTTACCGGCGGTTACAACAACGCATTCCGGAAACGTTATGACCGCAACAGGGCTGAAAAATCCGAAAGCCAAAAAACCCTCCCCGTCGGGAAGAAGTCTTCTGGCTTCTGGAATTGCGTTGCATCAATCTGAATGATCGTCCTGCTTACTTCGCCTTCGCTTTGATGTAGTCGATGGCGTTTTGTACCGTGGCGATCTTTTCTGCGTCTTCATCGGGAATCTCGATGCCGAATTCCTCTTCGAGCGCCATGACGAGTTCCACGGTGTCGAGTGAGTCCGCGCCGAGATCATTCACGAATGAGGCCTCGGGTTTTACATCTGCTTCGGGTACGCCGAGCTGCTCAGAAATGATTTTTTTTACTTTTGCTTCCACATCAGCCATTGTCATCCTCCTCAGGGTGAAGCCTTGTCGATTCGAAACCGGTACCTGCGAACGGTGTTACATGTACATGCCGCCGTTTACATGAATGACCTGCCCCGTGATATATGAAGCCCAGGGCGAGGCAAGGAAACGCACCGCATTCGCGACGTCCTCGGGCGTGCCGAGCTTGCCCAGGGGAATTTGTTTGGCCATCTCCTGCCGTACATTTTCCGGAAGTGCCTGGGTCATTGCCGTGTCGATGAATCCGGGTGCCACGGCGTTCGCGGTTACGTTGCGGTTCGCATATTCGCGTGCGATCGTTTTTGTCAGGCCGATGAGCCCCGCCTTCGAAGCCACATAATTAGCCTGGCCGGCGTTGCCCATGGCGCCCACGATGGATGCGATATTGATGATCGTTCCCGCACGCTGTTTGGTCATGTGCTTGAGCGCCGCCTTCGCGCAGAGGAAGGCACCCTTCAGGTTGATACTGAGCACGAGGTCCCAATCCTCATCCTTCATGCGCAGGATCAGCCCGTCACGCGTGATGCCCGCATTGTTCACGAGGATGTCGATCCGGGAGAACCGCTGCACGACGTGGTCGACCATGGCAGTTACTTCAGCAGAGGAGGCGACGTTCGCCTTGAGAGAGAGCGATTTTCTGCCCTGTGCCTCAATGTCGGCCGCTGTCTTCTGCGCAGCTTCGAGGTTAACATCGCAGATTGCAACATCGGCGCCATCCGCCGCGAGTCCGAGTGCTATGTCCCTGCCGATTCCCTGCGCTGCGCCGGTTACCAATGCGATTTTCCCGTTCAAACTCATAATCCCGTCCCCTGAAATTCTTACTCTCCGAGAGATATGAGCGTTTCGCTCATGCTCTTCAGGTCTCCCTCATTCAGCGCCCTCGCGCCCCTGGCAATGCGCTTGACCAGTCCGCTCAGGACTTGCCCGGCCTGAACACGATGAACGTGTCGAATCCCTCTGCCGGCATGCAGTTGACCGAATCCTCCCGATAGAGGGAGGCGCTGATCTGCAGGATGAGCCATGGCTTGAGCTCCGCCGCGGTCCTCAGAAACATCGCGTCGGCATTGTTCACGATAGGGAAGCGGTGATTGTCACGCGTCACCGCATCCAGCTCTTTGGCGAGCCTGTCGCCCGCCAGCTTCATCATAACGCAGGACGACCGGACGCTCACGGCAAGCGGAACGACCTTCATCGCGCTGCCCGCCTTGGCAAGTTACTGAGTATTTTCTACGGTCTTCTTATCGCCGGCGATCACGATCTGGCCGGGGGAGTTGTAATTTGCAGGGGCAACTATACCATTTTTTCAAGCGTCAAGGCAAGTATTTTTCTCGGGAAAACGGGTTCCGCTCAGCCTGCTGGCTCAGACGGTCAATTCGGTAAAGGAGACGCGCCGTCACTCCGGCACATCTCCCAATCCTAAGATGCCCTCGGTCGATCAATGGGAGACCGTAAAATCGGCCAATTGTACCGATAATTGTATTGATATGTTCTCTTCCGAGTGCTATTTTACCTCCATAGCTGAAGAAAGGCTCTTTTCGTTGAAGGGGCATGCGTTTCGAAGCTATCCCTGGTTATCCCGGGATTGTTCATGGTGGTAAAATCGAGCCGGTTTTTTACCGGGTGGAGTTTCTATGCTTATAAAAGAATTGAATGGACATGTCCCGAAGTTCGGTAAGGATTGTTTCCTGGCCGAGACGTGTGTTGTCATTGGCGATGTGGTGATGGGTGACCAGTGCAGTATCTGGTACAATGCCGTGATCCGGGGTGATGTTCACTTTATTCGGATGGGGAATAAAGTGAACATCCAGGACGGAGCTGTAGTGCATTGTACCTATCAGAAGTCGCCGACCACGATCGGGAACAACGTTTCCGTTGGACATAATGCAATTGTTCACGGCTGCACGATCCACGACAATGTTCTTGTGGGAATGGGGGCGATAGTTATGGATAATTGCGTCGTGGGAAGCAATTCAATCATAGCTGCCGGTGCCGTGGTAACCGAAGGGACACGGGTGGAGGCGGGAACGGTTTATGCCGGTGTGCCGGCGAAAAAGATAAAAGACATCAGTCAGGAGCTGATTTCCGGCGAGATCGAACGGATAGCGAACAATTATATTCGCTACGCCGGCTGGTACAAGTAGCATTTCCTGCGCTGTCCATTCTGCTCGGACAATAACCATTGCTAAACTGATCAGATCGTGAACGTCATGAGGATCTCATCAGTTTCCACCACATTGCCGATAGTTGCAGCCACATTTTCTACAATCCCTTCGCAGGGCGAGGAAACACCGCTTTCCATTTTCATCGATTCGATGACAACCAGGTCCTGGCCGCGGTAGACACGATCTCCTTTTTTCACAAGGATACTGACCACCATGCCGGGAAGGGGAGAGAGGAGCACATTTTCAATGGCGCCTTTGTTCTCCTTAGGCATGTACTGGGCCAGCTCCCATTCCCGGGGAGTGTATACCTCAAAAATTCGGGAGTTGCCGCAATATGCAGCCCAAATAAAATTTTGCCGATACTGGAGTCTGAAGTAGTGATTCACGCTGTTGATCGACAGCTTCAATATTCGCCGGTAGAACTCAAATGCCGGTGTGATGACACTATAGTCCGTGCCGTTCACCCTGCAATGCCAGTCCGAGGAGGCAAGTTCTCCAACTAATTCGACTTCAAAGATGTCATTGCTGCCTTTGACCACATAGCGGTGCTTCTGGTCCGGTTTGTGAGAGAGCCCGACTTTGGCAGCCATAGGTTTGAGAGATTCACGGACGAGGTTCTTGCGGTTGTGATAAACGATGGTCGCGGCAATCACCATGGCTTCAAGCTGTTCCCTTGGGGGGTCGATCCTGGCCCTGCCTCCCTCAAAATGCTCATCAATAAAACCGGTTGACAGCTCGCCTTTGATAAACGCGGGGTGGTTGAGAATGGAGTTTGCAAAAATCAGATTGGTGGTTACGCCTTCGATATGATAGCGATTCAGGGCATTGATCAGGGTAGTTCGGGCATGTTCCCGCGTCTCACCCCAGCTGATAACCTTGGAGAGCAGGGAGTCGTAATACACGCTTACGAAACTGCCGGCCTCTACGCCGGTGTCAATCCTGACATTTCTGCCCTTAAGATTTGTGTACCGGGTGATAAGGCCGGTAGCGGGAAGAAAATTCCGTGCAGAATCTTCAGCGCAGATCCTTGCCTCTAGGGACCAGCCTTTGATCGAGACGTCGTTCTGCGTGATTGGCAGGGGCTCGCCTGCCGCAACTCTCAGCTGCAGTTCTACAAGGTCGAGGGCCGTGACCATTTCGGTGACCGGATGCTCCACTTGGAGCCGTGTGTTCATCTCCATGAAGAAAACGTTCCGGAGACTGTCCATAATGAATTCAACGGTCCCTGCATTGGAATACCCTGCCTCCCGGGCCAGCGCACAGGCCAGTTCACCCATGCGGGACCTGAGTGCCGCGTCGACCGCGAGGGAAGGCGCCTCTTCGATCACCTTCTGGTACCGCCGCTGGATGGAGCATTCCCGTTCTCCGAGTGAGACGACGTTTCCGTGCTTGTCGGCAATGATCTGGACTTCGATATGGCGGGGATTGCTGATGAACCGTTCCAGGAAGATCCGGTTGTCACCAAATGCCTTGCGTGTCTCCTCCTGCGCTGACTGAAGGGCGGATTCAAGCTCAGAAGGTGCGGCGACCATGCGCATGCCCCGGCCGCCTCCTCCAGCCGCAGGCTTGAGCAGCACGGGATACCCGATTTCACCGGCAAGCGCTCGTATTTCTTCGAGGTCGACAATGGGCAGGTTGTGGCCGAGTACAACCGGCACCCCTGCCTTCATCGCGATATTCTTGGCCGAGATCTTGTCTCCCAGCGCGGCGATAACGTCCGCCGAAGGCCCGATAAACGTCAATCCGGCCTTGACCACGGCTGCGGCAAATGCTGCATTCTCCGAAAGAAACCCGTACCCCGGATGAATGGCCTGGCAACCCTTCGCGATCGCAGCCTTGATGATATTTTCATGCACAAGATATGATGCAGGGGAAGGCGACGGCCCGATATGCACAGCCTCGTCGGCCTCCCGGACATGGAGTGAACGCGCGTCAGCATCAGAATATACCGCCACGGTCCTTACCTTCAGCTTCCTGCAGGTCCTGACGATGCGGATTGCGATCTCTCCGCGGTTTGCTATGAGGATTTTTTCAAACATGGCAGCTCATTGGATGCACTATCACAGTTCTCACCAGAGCGCATCGCAGCATGCAGGTCACAAGGGGATGTTCCCGTGCTTTCTCTGCGGCCTGATCGTCCGCTTGTTTTCCAGGAACTGGAGGCTGCGGATCAGCCGGTGCCTTGTATCACGCGGACTGATGACGTCATCGATGAATCCTCTCTTGGCTGCCATGAAAGGATTGGCGTATGTTTGCCGGTATTCTTCAGTTTTACGCGCGAGCATCTCTTCGGGGTCGCCGGCCTCGTCGATCTCCTTGCGGTAAATGATCTGCGCTGCGCCTTTGGGGCCAAGCACGGCGATTTCCGCCGCGGGCCAGGCGAAATTTACATCGCAGCCGATGTGCTTGGAATTCATAACCACGTATGCGCCGCCGTATGCTTTCCGGATGATGACCGTTATCCGCGGCACCGTAGCTTCTGAGAAAGCATAGAGCAGCTTTGCCCCGTGCCGAATGATGCCGCCGTGCTCCTGAAGCGGACCAGGCATAAAACCCGGGACATCCTCGAGACAGATGAGCGGGATATTGAAGGCATCACAGAAACGCACGAAACGGGCGGCTTTTTCAGAAGCCTGGACGTCAATGACGCCGGCAAGCACCGCTGGCTGATTGGCGATGAGACCGATGGTCTGGCCGCCGAGACGGCCGAAACCCACAATGATGTTCCGTGCAAACTGGGGATGGATTTCCAGAAATTCCGCCCCGTCCAGAATACTGGTGATGAGGATCTTCATATCATAGGTCTGGTTTGGATTTGCCGGGACCAGATAATCCAGCGCGGGGTCGGTACGCTCAGCCGGGTCCCTCAGGTCAAGGATCGGCGCCTGCTGGCGATTGTTTGAAGGCAGATAATTGATCAACCGCCTCACCTCACGCAGGCACAGAATGTCATTGGGTAACGCAAAATGGGCTACACCGCTTTTTTTGCTGTGCACCATCGCCCCGCCCAGATCTTCCAAGGAAATGTCCTGATGGGTAACGGTCTTGACCACGTTGGGTCCCGTGACGAACATATAGGAGGTATCTTCAACCATAAAAGTGAAATCGGTCATGGCCGGGCTGTAGACCGCACCGCCTGCGCAGGGACCCATGATGCAGGATATCTGCGGCACCACCCCGCTTGCCTGGACATTGCGATAGAAAATTTCTCCGTACGCACCCAGTGATTCAACGCCTTCCTGAATGCGCGCGCCGCCGGAATCGTTGAGGCCGATGATGGGTGCACCGACCCCTACCGCGTGGTCCATCATCTTGCAGATCTTCTGAGAATGAGCCTCTCCGAGCGAACCGCCCATAATGGTGAAATCCTGGCTGAATATGAAGACTTCGCGGCCGTCAATAGTGCCGTGTCCGGTGATCACGCCGTCTCCCGGGAACTCACCGATGTCAAAAGCCTGGCCGGCCCTGCCGGTCATCAAGAGATCGAACTCCTCAAAAGAACCCTCGTCAAGCAGGAGTTCGATACGCTCGCGCGCGGTCAGCTTTCCCCTGCCGTGCTGTGCCGCAATCCGCTTGACACCGCCTCCGAGAAGGGCCTCTTCCTTCATGGATTCAAGCTTAGTCAGATTGTCCTGTTCTGAATGCCGCACCATGCGCGCCTTTTAAGTAATCCTATTCACAAAACTCGATGAACACACCCTGCACTCCCTCCGGTAATGCCCCTGGCAGCTGCACTCCCAGATTAAACAAGAGCCTGGTGATATTTTTATTATTCGATAACGCAGAGAAGGGCACCCTTTGCAACAGTGTCGCCACTTTTGAACTTGATCGACCTGATCACTCCATCACAGGGGGCAACAAGGGCATTCTCCATCTTCATAGCTTCGAGAACAACCACCGCTTCGCCCTTGGTCACCTTGTCACCGACGTTTTTCAGATACTTGATTATCATGCCGGGCATCGGGGCCAGCACGCGCATCCCGTGACCGTCAGCCGCTGGTGCGGGTGCGGGAGCCGAAGCGCTCGCCGCCGGTGCAGCGGCTTTTGGTGCAACTGCCGGGGCTCCGGCAGGGGCGGCAGCTTGCTGAACCGTCGGGGAAACTGCGGTGATAACTGGTGCACCCCCGACCGGATCAACTTCAACACTGAAATATTCGTTATCAACGAAAACATTGAAGGTGCGCATGCGCTCTGATTTCTGCGGCGTGTCGGTTTTACACTCTACCAGTTCGCCAGCCTTTGCCTTCTTGACAAGGGCGTCCTGTTTCTGCACGTACTCCAGTGTGATCGGCTTGACGCTGTCAGGCACTTCGGCTCGGCCATACTTCCACTCGAGGAATTTCCTGCCCGTTACGGGGAACAGGGCATAAATCAGCAGATCGTCCATATCGACGGCAAGATCGCCGATCTCTTTTTTGGCCTTTTCCAGTTCCGGTTGGAGCACTTCGGCCGGACGGCAGGTGATCGGCTCTTCACCGCGCGGATAGCCCTTCAGGGCCTTCTTCTGCACTTCCGGATCGATCGGCACGGCAGTTTTGCCGTACAGACCGTAACAAAGATCCTTCACCTGTCCCGTGATCATCTTGTATCTCTCATTCGGCGTGTCGTGCAGCACGTTGTTAACCGTCTGCACGCCGACGATTTGACTGGTCGGCGTCACCAGGGGAACTTGACCAAGCTCCCTGCGCACGCGTGGCAGTTCCCTGTACACTTCGTCGAGCTTGTCGAGCGCATGCATCTCGCGCAGCTGATTGACCAGATTGGAAAGCATGCCGCCTGGCGTTTGGTGAAGGAGCACATTGATGTCGATGATCGAGACCTTGGAATCATCCAGCAAGTGCTTGTACTTCGGCATTACCTCTTTTTCGAGAACTTCGTTGATTGCGGCAAGCTTGCGGATATCGAACCCGGTATCACGGTTGGTGCCGAGCAGCGCCATGACCAGCGGCTCAACAGCCGGGTGCGAGGTGCGGTATGCATACGGTGTCATACAGGTATCGAGAATGTCTACGCCTGCTTCAACCGCCTTGAGGTGGGTCATGGGGGCCATGCCCGATGTGAAGTGGGAGTGGAGGTGAAGGGGCACTTTCACGACCGCCTTGAGGGTCTTGACGAGCTCATAGGCATCGTACGGTGCGATCATCCCCGCCATATCCTTGATGCAGATGGAATCGGCGCCCATGTCGACCAGGTCCTTGGCCTTCTTTACGTAATACTCGAGGGTATAGACATCGCCGCCGAGCCGCGGTTCGGTCAGCGAGTAACAAATGCAGCCCTGGAAATGCTTGCCGCTCTTCTTGATCTGTTTGACGACCGTCTGAAAGTTCCGATAGTCGTTCAGCGCATCAAAAGTACGGAAGATGTCCATGCCGTTCTCAGCCGTACGATCGACGAAGGCCTCTGCCACATCATCGGCGTAGTTGCGGTACCCAACCAGATTCTGGGCGCGCAGCAACATGCTGAACGGGGTCTTCTTGACATAGCGCTTGAGCGTGCGCAGACGCTCCCACGGGTCTTCGTTGAGGAAGCGGTGCATGGTATCGAAGGTCGCGCCGCCCCAGGTCTCCAAGGCCCAAAAGCCGACTTCATCCAGCATTTCTGCAACCGGTATCATGTCCTCCGTGCGGCCGCGGGTGGCAAACAGGGATTGATGCCCGTCACGCAGGCTCAAATCCATGATCTTTACCGGATTGCTCGCTTGAGGACGACTACTGGCATAATCTACTGAAGTAATTTTTACTGTGCCGTGCATATGCTTCTCCTTAAAGGATTTGAGAAAGATTGTTGAATCTATCGTAAGTTCGAGAAGGCCCGAAGCTGAACCATTCTGCGTCCTGCCATCATGTCGATAAGCCCGGACTGAGCCCACTGACCCATTTCAACCGGCGCAGGCGCTGCCGGAAGGGTGACCCTGTTGTTCACAGCCGCGGCCTCGGCTGCTTCCTGCTCCAGGTAATATTGAACTGCGGTCATGGCGGCTGCCATTTTCTTAGCTCTCATGTCTATCGTCTCCTCCCGTGCTGGTTTAACCGGCATATCACATCGGAATATTGGCGTGTTTCTTCATGGGATTCGTGTCACGCTTGTTTCGTAAAATACCCAGGGCCCTGATAATGCGCTCGCGAGTTTTCGCCGGCATGATGATGTCATCAATATAACCCCGCTGCGCGGCAACATAGGGATTTGACACGGTTTCCTGATATTCTTCTTCCTTGGCAGCCAGAAAGGCAGCAGGATCATCGGATTCACGCGCCTGCCGCCCATACAAAATCTCAACAGCGCCGCGCGAACCCATCACTGCGATTTCAGCGGTCGGCCAGGCATAATTGATATCACCGCGCAAATGCTTGGACGACATCACGCAATATGCCCCGCCATAGGCTTTTCTTGTGATCACCGTGACCTTCGGCACGGTTGCTTCAGCAAATGCGAAGAGAATTTTGGCGCCATTTCGGATGACACCGCCGTATTCCTGCGCCGTTCCCGGCAGGAAGCCCGGCACATCAACGAAGGTAACGACCGGGATGTTGAAACAATCGCAGAAACGCACAAAGCGCGCGCCCTTGACCGCAGAGTCGATGTCCAGCACCCCGGAGAGATAGGCCGGCTGATTGGCCACGATGCCGACACTGATGCCGTTATAGCGTGCAAAGCCGGTTATCAGATTGGGCGCGAACTGCTCTTTGATTTCAAAGAAATCACCGCTGTCGACGGTTTCCCTGATGACATCCTTCATGTCATACGCGGCATTTGGATTATCCGGAATAATGTGCTGCAGAATATCCGACTCGCGGTCTATCGGGTCATGACAGGGTAAAACAGGCGCCGACTCCAGATTGTTCTGCGGAAGAAAGGAAAGCAGGCGTTTGATATATTGAATGGCATCCGCCGTTGACGAAGCGGCGTAGTCAGCAATACCGCTCTGCGATGCACACATATCAGCGCCGCCCAGTTCTTCAACTGTTACATCCTCATGGGTTACCGATTTAACGACCTTCGGTCCGGTGAGGAACATATAGGAATTGTTCCGCTCCATGATCACAAAGTCGGTCAATGCCGGCGAGTATACGGCACCGCCGGCACAGGGGCCCAAAATGGCCGAAATCTGCGGTATTACACCCGAGACCATGACGTTCCGCAGGAAAATTTCGGAATAGCCGGCCAGGCTCTCGATACCTTCCTGAATACGGGCACCTCCCGAGTCATTCAAACCAATCACCGGAGCGCCATTTTTCATGGCCAGATCCATGATCTTGCAGATTTTTTCGGCGAAGGTTTCGGATAGCGATCCGCCGAAAACAGTAAAGTCCTGCGCAAAAACATAAACGATGCGGCCTCCGATCGTACCGTGACCGGAAACAACGCCATCGCCTAAAATCGCCGTCTTCTCCATTCCGAAATCGCGGCAGCGGTGCAACTTGAACATATCGAACTCTTCAAACGAACCCGGGTCGAGAAGCATGTCGATCCGCTCCCGCGCCGTCAAACGGCCTGCGGCATGTTGCTTGTCAATCCTTTCCTGTCCTCCTCCCAGGCATGCTTCTGCACGGAGTTTCGTGAGATGATCCAGCTGATTTTCCCTTTTCATTCTCGTTTCCTCACAAGTTGAATTCGGCGATCCGCAATGAACGCCATTTGTTTGCCTTCATTCGCCGTTCCGGTCATGCAAAAAAGCAAGAAGGCTGTCGGCGGCAGCAGTCGGTGAAATCTTCTTTTCCTCCACGTTTTTTCTCAACCGCGGCAATGCCTCCTGGACATGAGGGCTCGTGTAGAACCATTGCCGCAACCCGTCATCAAGAAGGAAGGCCATCCATTCGAGGTCCTGGGTTTTTCTTTTTTCCGCAATTTCTCCGCAGGCGGTCAATTTGTCGTGATGGTCCAGGATTGTTTTCCAGATAGTATCGATCCCGGTGCCTTCCACGGAACTGCAGGTCAGAACCGGGGGGCTCCAATTCGGGCTGCTGGGCATGAGCATATTCAAAGCTGCCTGATAATCCTTCCGTGCCATCTCAACCCGCGCCAGATTGTCGCCGTCGGCCTTATTGATGACGATTGCGTCGGCCACTTCGAGCACGCCCCTTTTTATTCCTTGAAGCTCGTCTCCCGCGCCGGCGATCATCAGCACAAGGAAAAAATCGACCATGGATGCGACCGTGGTCTCCGATTGACCGACACCAACCGTTTCGATTATTACGACATCATACCCGGCGGCTTCGCAGACAAGCATGGTTTCCCGGGTTCTTCTGCCGACACCGCCGAGCGTTCCCCTTGACGGAGACGGCCGAATAAAGGCGTTTGGGTCGACCGCCAGCTTTTCCATGCGGGTTTTGTCGCCCAGAATACTGCCGCCGCTGCGGCTGCTGCTCGGGTCGATGGCAAGAACGGCCACACGATGCCCCAGGCCCGTGAGCATGGTACCAAACCGTTCGATAAAGGTGCTCTTTCCTGAACCGGGGATGCCGGTTATGCCGATGCGAATGCTGCGGCCGGTACGCGGAAGAAGCCTGTCAACCACGGTCCGTGCAAGCTCTTGATGGGCGGGAAGAGTGCTTTCGATAAGCGTGATGGTCCTGGCGAGCGCCAAATTATCACGATTGAGAACTCCTGTCACATAGTGTTCGGGGTCCTGGATCGTCATTATCGAAGATATTTCTCTTCCAACAGTGCAAGAGTTTTATCGGCAGATTCAGTAATCGGCGTCCCTGGACCGAAAACCGCCTTTACTCCGGCTTTATACAGAAAATCATAATCCCTCGGAGGGATAACGCCCCCGGCAACAACAAGAATTTCTCTTCCGCCGATTTTTTTCAGCTCTTCGATCAGGTCGGGAACGAGCGACTTGTGCCCGGCCGCTAGAGACGAGGCGCCGATGACATGAACGTCATTCTCAACGGCCATTTTCGCCGCCTCCTCTGGCGTCTGGAACATCGGGCTGATGTCGACATCAAAGCCGAGGTCGGCATACGCGCTGGCAACAACCTTGAAACCGCGATCATGACCGTCCTGGCCCATTTTGGTGACGAGGAGGCGCGGGCGCCGGCCCTGCTTTTCAAGGAACGCATCTGTTCGTCGTCGTATAGCCGTGACGGCGTTATTGTCGCCGGTGTATTCCGACGAATAGATGCCGGAGATGCATCGGGTCGTGGCGACGAAGCGGCCGAACACTGATTCCATGGCATCGGATATTTCTCCCACCGTGGCCCGCGCGCGGACTGCGGGCAGTGCGGCCTCCAGCAGATTGCCGCCGTTCTTCGCGGCGCTGGTCAGGCCTGCCAGGGCGCGTTCTACCGCCGCAGTGTCGCGGCCGTTCTTGATCACTTTGAGACGGCTGATCTGCTCATCGCGAACGGAAGCCGGCACTTCCCGGACCTCGAAATCGATGTTCTCGTTGGCGAGCTTGTATTTGTTGACGCCGACGATCACATCCAGGCCTTGATCGATCCGGGCCTGTTTTCTTGCCGCCGATTCCTCGATGCGCATTTTGGGCATGCCGCTTTCGATGGCCTTGGCCATGCCGCCCAGGCCGTCGATCTCATCGATTATTTTTTGAGCTTCATTGACGATGCTGTTGGTCAGTGATTCGATATAGTACGAACCGCCGAGGGGATCGATGACACGGCAGATCTGAGATTCTTCCTGAATGATGAGCTGGGTATTGCGGGCAATGCGGGCGGAGAAATCGGTCGGCAGACCGATGGCTTCATCAAAGGAATTGGTGTGGAGGGACTGAGTCCCGCCGAGTGCAGCGGTCATGGCTTCGAGAGTAGTCCGGATGATGTTGTTGTACGGATCCTGCGCGGTGAGGCTCCATCCCGACGTTTGGCAGTGGGTGCGGAGCATGGAGGACTTTGGATTTTTGGGGTTAAACCGGCTCATCAACCGGTGCCAGAGGAATCTGGCCGCCCGCAGCATGGCGATATCCATGAAAAAATTCATGCCGATGCCGAAAAAGAAGGAGAGCCGTGGAGCAAAGGTGTCGACATCCATGCCGCTCTTCAATGCTGCTTTCACGTATTCGACGCCGTCGGCCAGGGTGAAGGCTGTCTGCAGAACGCTGTTGGCGCCTGCCTCCATCATGTGGTAGCCGCTGATGCTGATAGTATTGTATTTCGGCATCTCTTTGGAGCAATAGGCAATGATATCTGAGACAATGCGCATCGATGGGGCAGGGGGGTAGATATAGGTGTTTCGGGTGAGATACTCTTTGAGGATATCGTTTTGAATCGTGCCTTCCAGTTTGTCATGGGCAACGCCCTGTTCTTCGGCGGCGACAATATAGCCGGCGAGAATCGGAATGACCGCGCCGTTCATGGTCATCGATACCGACATCTGGTCAAGCGGAATGCCGTTGAAAAGAATTTTCATGTCTTCAACGGAATCTATGGCAACGCCTGCCTTACCGACATCGCCGGTTACCCGCGGATGGTCTGAATCATACCCCCGGTGGGTGGCCAGGTCGAAGGCGACCGACAGGCCTTTTTGGCCGGCGGCAAGGGCCTTATGGAAAAAGGCATTCGATTCTTTTGCAGTTGAGAAACCGGCATACTGACGAATGGTCCACGGTCTGCCGGCATACATGGTGGCCATGGGGCCCCGGACATAAGGAGCCATGCCGGGGAGGGTGTTTATCGATTCCATGCCCTCCAGGTCCTCGGCGGTATAGAGGGCTTTGACTTTTATGCCCTCCGGGGTCATCCACGAAAGCGTCTCCACGGATTTTCCCTTCAACTCTTTTCCGGCAATTTCCGTCCATTTAGGCAGTTGCGGATGTTGTGCCATGTGTCACCTCTCGGCTGACGTAAGTGCATGCATGTGAACGTGGATGCGTGCAGAGGCGCGTGTCAACGCTCGCAGAGCTCAACCAGGACCCCTCCGGTGGCCTTGGGATGAAGGAAAGCAATCCTGGCGCCACCCGCACCGATTCGCGGCTCCTGGTCGATGAGTTGAATGCCTTTTTCCTTGAGTTCTTTCAAGGCAGCTTCGATATTCTCCACGCGGAAAGCGACGTGCTGAAACCCGGCGCCTTTCTTTTCAATGAATTTTGCCACCGGCCCGTCGGGCGAGGTTGACTCCAGGAGTTCCACCTCGCTGTCGCCGACCGGGAAAAAAGCCGTGGTCACTTTTTGGGTTTCCACTGTTTCAGTGCCTTCGCATCTCAGGCCGAGTACATCGGTCCAAAAAGATTTTCCGTCATCGATTCTGCTGACGGCGATGCCTAGGTGGTCGATTTTGAGTATTTTCATAGCGTGCCTCCGAACAGGGGTAGAAAATCAAAAAACATGTGCACAGAAATCACCGAACGTGCCGAGATCATCACAGACATGGATGCCCGCTTCCTTCATTACCGCTATCTTCGACTGTGCGGTACCGCTGCTGCCGCTGACGATCGCACCTGCATGCCCCATGCGTCTGCCGGGAGGCGCGCTCAATCCTGCCACGAACCCGACTACCGGCTTGCTCATCTTGTCTTTGACGTATGCAGCGGCTTCTTCCTCAGCGGAGCCGCCGATCTCACCGACAAGGACAATGCCCTTGGTCTGCGGGTCCTCTTCAAAGGCCTTGAGGCAATCGATGAAGTTCGTCCCGTTAACCGGGTCACCGCCGATGCCGATGCAGGTTGTCTGGCCGATCCCCTTTGCGGTCAATTGATGCACCACCTCATAGGTCAGGGTGCCTGAGCGCGACACAACGCCGATGGGGCCGCCGGGCTTATGGATGAAGCCGGGCATGATCCCGATCTTGCACTGGCCCGGCGTTATGATCCCGGGGCAGTTCGGCCCGATCAGCCTGACCTTTTTCCCGGACAGATGATTCTTGATGCGCATCATGTCGAGCACGGGTATGCCTTCAGTGATCGCCACAATGAGGTCAATATCTGCCTCGATCGCTTCCATGATCGCTTTTGCGGAAAAGGCGGGAGGCACGAAGATCATGCTGCAGTTCGCCCCGGTTGCCTGCACGGCCTCCCGGACGGTGTTAAATACCGGGACAGCATCCATGGTCTGTCCCCCCTTGCCGGGAGTCACGCCGGCCACGACCTGGGTGCCGTATTCGATACACTTCCGTGTGTGGAACTGGCCTTCTTTTCCGGTAATGCCCTGGACAAGCAGTTTTGTTCGCTTATCTACAAATATTGACATGGTTTTCTATTTTTCTCCAAAACGCTCACGCTCTGGCAATCGCTGCAATTTTTCCGGCTGCATCATTCAGGCTCTCAGCGGTAATAAGGTTCAGCCCCGAGGCCGCGAGAATCTCCCTGCCTTTCTCCACATTGGTTCCCTGCATCCTGATCACGACCGGAACGGCTATGCCTGTTTTTCTGGCAGCCTTGATAACTCCTTCGGCCAGAACATCACACCGGAGGATCCCGCCGAAAATATTGATCAGAATACCTTTGACATTCGGGTCGCTTAAGATGATACGAAAACCGTTCTCGACCATTTCCTCATTTGCCCCGCCGCCTACATCGAGAAAATTCGCGGGTTCGGCGCCGGCGCGCTTGATGATGTCCATGGTGGCCATAGCGAGCCCCGCGCCGTTGACCATATTGCCGATAGTGCCGCTCAGGTTGATGTAATTGAGGTTATATTTCGATGCTTCCACTTCGAGGGGGTCCTCTTCATCGATATCTCTGAGCGTCAGGATATCCTTCTGCCGGAACAGGGCGTTGTCATCGATTTCCATTTTCGCATCCAGCGCCACCAGAGTCTCCCGGGCGGTAATCACGAGCGGATTGATCTCGAGCAAAGAACAGTCAGTTTCGATAAAAAGTCCGTACAGATTTTCAACCAGTGCGGTGAATGTTGCCGCAAGCGAGCCGGAAAGATCGAGACCGGCTGCGATCTCCCGGGAGTGGCCTGGTTCGAGACCGGTGAGCGGATTGATGAGCACTTTGATTATCTTCTCAGGGTGGTGGGCCGCGACCTCCTCGATATTCATTCCCCCGGCCCGGCTGGCAATAATCATAATCTTTGCAGTGGAGCGGTCCGGAAGAATCGAAAAATACAGTTCCTGGGCAATATCAAGACCCTGCTCGACCAGGACTTTCCTGACTTTTTTCCCCTGCGGTCCTGTCTGGGGAGTCACCAGCGGCCTGCCCAATATGGCTGCTGACGCACTCCGCACCTCATCAAGGGTCCACGTAAGTTTGACACCGCCGCCCTTGCCTCGGCCGCCTGCGTGGATCTGTGCCTTGATTACAACGGGGAACGTGCCGAGCTTTTCAGCAGCTGCGCGCGCTTCATCAGGGTTTGTTGCGACATATCCCTCAGGTACGGGAATATGATGATTCCGAAACAGCTCCTTGGCCTGATATTCGTGTATCTTCATCCTTAAGCGGGCCTTTCCTTTACAGACAGAATGCTTTATACAGACCGCTTCGCGTTGCAGCATATTTGCTGCCAGTATTGTGTCGAGTATTCATTCGTTTGATTTCATTACATTTTCATCTTACAATATTTCGTTTACACTGCAAACTATTGCACAGGCTGCATCTCATTGCATGCACGAAATCACGCTCAGGAACCAAAGCCTTCGGCTCGTCGCCTCCGCTGGTAGCGGATATTGCCGTCATAAACGATTCCGATGCTATGACAGAAAATCGATATTCCCAGTCGCCTGCGTCGAAGCATGCGGGCGATCCGGGCGCATATTCCCGTTGCCTGACCTTATTCTGCAGAATGCCTGTTGAGCAAGAAGTCCTTTCTCGTGTATGTAACAAACGACCTGGACGACAATGCCGCAGGCTTGAAGAAAAAGAGATCAGCGTGTCCCGACTGAACAGGAAGGAACAAGCTGTCTACGCAATCTGACGTATGAGGCCGCTCAGGACAGACCCCGGGCCAATCTCAACAAATGTTTCGGCGCCCCGGCCACGCAGGTTTTTAACCGTCTCAACCCACCGCACACTGCTGTAGATCTGTCTGACCAGATTCGATCCGATGGAATCATCAGTGTACGGCTGAGCACTGCAGTTGGCTATACAGGGAATTTTCAGACTGGCGAAGCTGAATTGTGTCAGAAAAGCCTCAAAATCGTTCGCAGCCGGCTTCATATAGCGGCTGTGAAAAGCACCGCTCACAGGGAGAATGACCACGCGCCGGGCTCCCTTTTCCTTCAGCTGGGGTGCAAATGCTTCGATATCCGCCTTGGGACCGGAAATGACTGTCTGTCCCGGTGAGTTGAAATTCGCCACATCGATGCTACCGGCGCCGAGCTCGGCCAGTGCCGATGCAACGGCATCACCCGTCATGCCCAGGATGGCTGCCATGCCGCCGCCGGTGGCTGCGTTCATCAGCGCGCCGCGCTTCTGGACCAGCTTGAGGCCGACGGTAAAACCGAAGGCGCCGGCTGCATACAAAGCGGCGTATTCGCCCAGGCTGTGGCCGATCACAAAGTCCGGTATGATCTTCTCGTCTTCAACCTTCGCCAGATAGCTCAGGCTGTCGACAACGTACAGCGCGGGCTGGGTGTAGTCGGTACGCTTGAGTTTATCGTCAGGATCGACGAGGCAGAGTTCCTTGATCGAGTATCCGAGGACCGCGTCCGCCTGAGCCGTCAGGTCAGGATATCGCTCAAAGAGCCCGGCGCCCATCCCGGGTGATTGGGATCCCTGTCCCGGGAACATAAATACTACTGCCATGAACTACCTCCGGATGCGATTGAATGTGGCCGCAATAAGCGGGTCACCTACTTCTTGCCGTACCCGATCCGCTTGAGCGACTCTTCGATTTCACCGAGGGTCGCCGGGTCATCGATCGTCGACGGCATGGAGTACTGCTCGCCGTCGGCGATCTTGCGCATGGTGCCGCGCAGGATCTTTCCGGACCCGGTCTTGGGGAGACGCTTTACCACCGCGGTCTCCTTGTAACAGGCAATGGGCCCGATCTGTTTGCGGATGAGCTGGCTCAGCTCCTTCTGGATGTCCTCGTCGGTCCGTTCCGCACCCGCCTTCAGCACGCAGAGGCCCACCGGGATCTGGCCCTTCAGGCTGTCGTGCACGCCGATGACCGCGCACTCGGCGATGTCCCTGTGCGTGGCAACGACCTCCTCCATCTCTCCTGTCGAAAGACGGTGACCTGCCACGTTAATCACGTCGTCTACCCGGCCCATGATGTAGACATAGCCGTCCTTGTCAATATGGCCGCCGTCGGCGGTGAAGTAGTAGCCCGGATAGGGATTGATGTAGGATTCGAGGAACCGCTGGTCAGCGTTCCAGAGCGTAGGCAGCGTGCCGGGCGGGAGCGGGAGCTTCACGACCACGAGGCCCTCCTGCTCCGGCTCCTGTTCCTTGCCCTGGAAATCCACGATGCGGACATCGAAGCCCGGCACGGGCCTGGTGGACGAGCCCGGCTTGATGGGGAATTGTTCGATGCCCATGCAGTTCGCGGTGATGGGCCAGCCGGTCTCGGTCTGCCACCAGTGGTCAACCACCGGCTTCTTGAGCAACTCCGTGGCCCAGTGATAGGTGTCCGGGTCGAGGCGTTCGCCGGCCAGGAAGAGGGTGGTGAAGCGCGAGAGATCGTATTTCCTCACGAACTCGCCTTTGGGATCTTCTTTCTTGATGGCGCGAAAAGCCGTGGGCGCGGTGAACAGGACTTTCACGCCATGCTGCGAGATGACCCGCCAGAAGGCGCCTGCATCGGGCGTGCCGATGGGCTTGCCCTCGTACACGATGGTGGTGCAGCCGGCAAGGAGCGGTGCATAGACGATGTAGGAGTGGCCCACGACCCAGCCGACATCCGAAGCAGCCCAGAAGACGTCTCCGGGCTTGACGCCGTAGATGTTGTCCATGCTCCAGCGAAGCGCAACGGCATGGCCGCCGTTATCGCGCACGATGCCCTTGGGCTTGCCCGTGGTCCCCGAGGTGTACAGGATGTACAGCGGGTCGGTCGCCTTGACCGGCACGCAGGCGGCGGGCTTCGCGCGGGATACGATGTCGTTCCAGTCGTGGTCGCGGCCGGAGGTCAACTGCGCCTTCACGAAGTCGCGCTGGAAGATGACGCAGCTCTCCGGTTTGTGGCGTGCCTCCGAGATTGCCTTGTCGAGGAGCGGCATGTATTCAAGGATCTTCGCGCCTTCCTTGGCTCCCGATGCGGTGATCATGACCTTCGGCTTTGCGTCGTCGATGCGGATGGCCAGTTCGTGGGGGGCAAAACCCCCGAAAACGACCGAGTGGATGGCTCCGAGGCGGGCGCATGCCAGCATGGCGATGAGAGCCTGCGGGATCATGGGCATATAGATGATGACCGTTGTGCCTTTTTCTACGCCGAGGCCCTTGAGGCCGCCGGCGAAGACGGCAACCTCGTCGCGCAGCTCCCGATAGGTGTATTTTCTGATGGTGTTTGTGACCGGGCTGTCGTAGATGAGCGCCGTCTGGTCGGCCCGGCCGCCGTCCACGTGGCGGTCGAGGGCGTTGTGGCAGGTGTTCAGCTCGCCGCCGGTAAACCAGCGGTAGAAAGGTTTGTTCGAATCGTCGAGGACCTTGTCCCACTTCTTCGACCAGGTGATCGACTGCGCCGCGTCGCTCCAGAAATCCTGGGGATCCTTGATGCTCTTTTGAAAATGATCGTTGTATTTCCCCATACTATCCTCCTCTGAAGACAAGATGTGGAATACCCTGTTAGCATCACGAAGACGGAATGGCGGCCGCGCCTTGCGGAATGCAGATCAACGGCAACCCCGCAGCTGTGCCGTTGAACGCGGCGAACCACTTATACCCCGAACTATAATAATTTTTTCATGTTTATGTCAAGCAGAATAAAGACGTCTCAAGTTGAGATCTTATTTGATCTCAGGCAGAAATGATATGACCGAAAAACACCGCGCCGCGAGAGGGCCGGTCGGGTACCCCGGTAATGTTCAACGTATCGGCCGGTCAGTAAAAGCATTGCTTCACGAGGACGTGGCCGGAGGAGACCGATGGTGCTGTCGAAGATCTCTTTCAACCCGGGGAAGTCCCCGATGATTTCATTGGTCATGCCCCCTTATTGGGAACCCGGGCAGGGGAAGAGTCATGCGGTTGTGACTGTTTTTCTATCCTCTGAGTTCCCTGATCTTTTTGATCATGAGCGGCACGATCTCGTGCACGTCGCCTACAATTCCGTAGGTGGCCACGTTGAAAATGGGTGCGCTCGGGTCCCTATTGATGGCAACGATTACCTCGGAAGACTGCATGCCGGCAACGTGTTGTATCGCGCCGGAGATGCCGCAGGCAATGTAGAGCTTGGGGCAGACAGTTTTTCCCGTCTGACCCACCTGGTGCGGGTAGGGGATCCATCCTTCGTCCACCGCGCCGCGCGTCGCAGCAACAGCGCCGCCGAGCACTTTCGCGAGTTC